>CANRJG010000013.1 GCA_947630875.1 uncultured Lachnospiraceae bacterium | reverse complement strand
AAACAGCGTCACTGCCCGTTTCTATTAAGTGATTAACTAAGTTTTCCAGCCCTTTAAAGTCAACACTTAAATCCTCATTAAAAGGAGTTATCATTGCAGTAATAATTTCACCTAAATAGACATAAGAACCGAACTCTTCCGTAATCAATAGACCGTTTCGTCCGATAAAGCCGAACAATTCGCCGCTGTACACGTCGAGATCGATGCCTTTGAGCACTTCATTTTCTCCGAAGCGCTTATACAGATTTCTGACCTCAAGCATAACTTTCCTTTCCTTTTTTCAAAGGCTGCTTCCATTCCAGTTTCTTTTCCAGCCAGGACTGCAGCCAGGTCAGCAGCGTACAGATAATCAGATAAAACACCGCCGCCTCGCAGTACAGCGCAAAGGGCTCGAAATACTTCGCCGCGATCTGCTGCGCCGTTTTAAACAGTTCCACCACCGTGATGCTGGACGCCAGGGAGGTATCCTTGGTCAGGCTGATCAGGGAATTGAACAGCGTCGGAAAGGCCACCCGGGCGGCCTGGGGCAGTACGATGTGCAGCATGATCTGCGGATGACTGAGCCCCACCATATAGCCGGCCTCGATCTGCCCCTGGGGTACGGAAAGAATCGCCGAACGAATGGTCTCGGCATTATACGCGGCCAGATTTAAGGAAAATGCAATGACCGCGGACGGAAACGCATCCATTACGATCCCCAGAGACGGCAGCCCGAAGAAAATGATGTAAAGCTGCACCAGCAGCGGGGTTCCGCGGAAAATCCAGATATAAATCCGGGCAAACTGCTTCAGTCCCCGGATATTTAAAATCTGCACCATGGCCAGCAGAAAAGCCAGCACCAGACTGATGGCAAAGACAATCAGCGTCAGCGGAATTGTCATTTTCAGGCAGGGAATCAGGATTTTATAAATGGAAGATACTAAAATATCCAGTAATCGTTCACTCATAGTCTATGATTATTCTTCTGCTGCGGATTTGGTGTAGTCATGAGAAAAATAACTGTCGGAAATGCCTGCCAGCGTACCGTCATCCCGCAGTTCTTTCAGGGCCTGATTGATGGCGTCCAAAAGGGCCGTTTCCCCTTTTCTGACGGGAATGGCGATCTGCTCCTCCGAATCCGGCACCGCAAAGGCCACTTTCATGGGCGCCTCCGGATGCTCTTTCAGATAATCCGCCAGAATCACCGTATTAAAGCTGATAAAGTCTACACGATCCGAAAGCAGCATATCCGCCGCTTCCCCGCTGGTATCGATGGAGACCACTTCCGCGCCTTTCGATTCATACCAGGGTACATGGATGTTGGTGACATTGGTGGCCACCTTTTTGCCGTCCAGATCTTCTTCCGAATGAATGGAATCATTGTCGCTCTTCACCACAACCTGCGACTGTATGTAGAAGTAGGGATTCGAAAAATCATATTTTTCTTCTCGTTCCTCGGAGATACCCACCTCGTTGATGACCGTATCCAGCCTTCCGCTGTCCACCCCGGCCAGCAGCGAATCCCAGCCGGACTCGACAAATTCCGCTTCCACGCCCAGCTTTTCCGCTACGGCCTTTGCTACCTCGATATCAAAACCCACCAGATCGCCGGCATCGTCATGGTAGGTAAAGGGCGGATAGGTACCTTCCACGCCCACCACCAGTTTTCCTGCCTTTTGCACGTCTTCTAAGGAATGATCTTCCTCCGCCGTCTGGGCGTCTTTGTCCGCAGTCGTGGTTTCTTCCTGCCTGCCGCAGCCTGCCAGTAAACCTGCAAGCAAAGACAGCCCCAGCAGCAGGCCCAGCAGAAATCTTACTTTTCGAATTTTCATTTTTCGCGTCCTTTCTGAAATTACAAGTCCATAATGGTTTCAAAATAATTATCCGCGGTAATCACCACGGCCATACCGGTGATTACGACGATCTGTTCTTCCGTAAACGCTTCCTTCATACGCTGCTTTAAGTCTTCCGGGATATTGTGAAAATCTCTTGCAATGGCCTGCCCGTACTCGATAATCAGCTTTTCCTGTGTATTGAACGCAGTGGTTTCGAAATCGATCCCCTGTTCCTCCAGGCACTTCCTGAAATAGGCGGTGCAGATCCGGGAATGATTTTCACTGGAAATGACATATTCCAGCAGGTCCCCCAGCCGCTTGCTTAAAAGGCGCTGCAGCTCCGCGTCCATCCGCCAGCCGTTCATTTCCACGGAATCATAAACCACCATATTGTTTAACAAAGTGGCCGCCTTTTTGGAATGCAGCGTATCCTTGCCGTTTTTATCCAGAAATGCTTTGACACTGTCTGATGCTTTCTCGTAAGTAATGGGATTGATCCAAGCCATGACGCATACCTCCTGCCTGTCGTATCGGATTTTTAATTATGAATGATACTATCACACTTCACAGAACAATACAAGAATTCTTTTCCGATAAAAATGATAGGAATAAAAAACACAGGAATGGGAAAAGCCAGCCGCTTAAAACGGCTGGCTGTGAGGGGGTGATAAAAATAGAGTCAATAGAGCAGGGGAAGAGGGGATCGAACCCCCGTTTACGGTTTTGGAGACCGCCGCACTACCGCTGTACTATTCCCCTGTGCTGCCCGACAGGACACTAGTTACTTATATCATATTTTTATGCCTGATGTCAATATTCTTTCGGAATATTTCCGGACAAATCATATCGGTCCTTGAATTCCTGCAGGTCCTTTTCACTGCGGATCAGCATAACGTCCTGAAATTTTCCGCTGCGGATGTCCTTAAATCCCGCCACCTGTTCGCCATTGCAGATGCTGCAGCGGATCACCGGCGTCAGATGTTCCTGATCGTAACTGCATTTGATGATTTTCTTTTTCTTCTGAAACATAAGTCTGACTCCTTATTTAAACATAAAAGCCGTTTATGCCGCCCGGAAGAAAACGGCGCACCCGACGGGCCACAAACAGCGCCAGTCCCAGCTTCAGCAGATCCGGAATGATAAACGGGAAAACGCACCAAGACAGGGCCGCGCCAAGACCCACCGCGCCGGTGTTTTTCGTATAGACCAGCATAAACCAGGCTGTTCCGAAGGCATACAATACAAACAGGCCAATCAGAAGCGCTATGATTTCTACCCGGAGTTTTTTCCCGAAGCATTTCACGGCCAGCCAGTAGATCAGCCCCATCCATATAAATCCTACCACATATCCCCCGGTATTGCCAAGCAAAACGCCGATGCCGCCTTTCATGCCCGCAAATACGGGCACCCCCGCCAGTCCGATGAGCAGATACAGGGTCACCGCAAGGGTACCGCATTTTCCGCCCAGAATGGACAATACGCAAAAAACGGCAAAGGTCTGCAGTGTAAAGGGAATCACCGTAGGAATGCTGATCCAGGAACAAACCGCAATGATGATGGCTGCCATGGCGATATACGCCATTTCCACGGTTCGTAAATGTATTTTATTCTCACTTGTTTTCTGCATGATGCTCTCCTGTTTTTTCATTCAAAATTTTCTCCGGCCGGATGCTGACTTCTCCGGCGGAAAGTTTTTCACAGCTGCCGTCTTCGTAACGCACCACCAGCCGGCAGTCGTCATCGACTTCCTGCGCCACCGCTGCTTTTGCGCCGTCACGGAACAGCACCGATACCTGCCTGCCCGGCAGCATACTGCGCCGCCGGTATTCCGCCACATAGCTTTTATCCGGAAATGCCCGGTAAATCTGATAAAACGCCCGCAGTACCGCGGCTGCCATCCGGCTGCGCATATTGTGCAGAGGCTGTGGAAATACGGCGCCTGCAATCTCTTTGATTTCCTCCGGAAACCCCTGCTTCGGTTCCGTAACGTTGATGCCGATGCCCAGCACTACCGAATCGATGGTGCCTGATTCCATATCAAAATTGGCTTCCGTGAGAATGCCGCAGATTTTTTTGCCGCCGATCAGCACGTCGTTGACCCACTTGATTTCCGGCTGTACCGGCGCAAGGGTTTCCACGGCCCGGCATACGGCCACTGCCGCCGCAGTGGTGACCATCGTCGTATCCGCCGCCGAAAGTCCCGGGTGCAGCAGCGTACTCATATACAGCCCCGTGCCTTCCGGAGAATGAAAGGACCGTCCCAGCCTTCCCCGGCCAGCCGTCTGTGTCCCGGCAATGACCGTATGCCATTCCGGCAGCTGCGCCGCCCGCTCCTTTAAGACCAGATTGGTAGAAGCGCAGCTTTCCCGCACTTCGATGGAAAACCGGCCGGACAACGCTCCAAGACCTTTGCGAACCTCTGCTTCCGTAATGACGTCGCTTGCCGCGGAAAGCCGGTAGCCCCGGTTGGTCACCGCTTCAATGTCATATCCCTCCTGCTGCAGCGTTTTCGTGTATTTCCAGACCGATGCTCTGGTCACCCCCAGCCGGTCTGCCAGTTCGCTGCCGGACACAAAATCCCCGCGGGTTTCCAGCAGTCCCAGCAGCGTCTTTGCTTTATCCATGTCCGCCCTCCTGTTTTTGCCATTGTACCACAAGCATTTTTAATTGTAAACTTATTTTTCAAAATTAAGTTTACAATTAAACCAAAAGAACACCGCTCTGCTTCCTGCCCGTTTCGGATGGCCGAGGCCTGCAGAGCGGCGTATGTATTTCTTAAGGAATATCTATTTTCTTCCGTTCTGAATCTGATGTTCCAGCCGGATTTTATCGGCAATCAGCGCCACAAACTCCGAATTGGTGGGTTTTCCTTTGCCGTTGTTGATGGTATAGCCGAACAGCGCGTCGATGGTATCCATTTTACCGCGGCTCCACGCCACCTCAATGGCATGACGGATGGCCCGTTCCACCCGTGACGGCGTGGTCTGATATTTCTTTGCAATGGTGGGATATAAAATCTTGGTGATGGAGCCGAGCATCTCGATATCGTTGACCGACATGATAATTGCATCCCGCAGATACTGATACCCTTTGATGTGGGCAGGCACGCCGATTTCATGGATGATGTCCGTCACTTCCAGTTCCAGATTGTAACCGGAAACCGGCGCCGGACCGCTCCCGGAAGCCGGAACCTTTCCAATACTGCCGCCCGGTTTTCTGATGTAACGGATCCGGCTTAAAACCGTATCCCGGTCAAAGGGCTTCATCAGATAATACCGCGCGCCGAAATCCATGGCGGATTCAATGACGGATTCCTGTCCGATAGCGGAAAGTATAATAAAAGCGGGGACATTTCTTTCCGTACCGTTCTCCGCACGAACCTTGTCCATCACGCTCAAAGCGTCCATTTTGGGCATAACCAGATCAAGAAGCATCACATCCGGCTTTTTCTGCATAATCATTTTATATGCATCTTCCCCGTTGATGGCCGTACCGATCAGATTCATATCCTGTTCATTTTTTATCATATCGCTCAGTGCTTTCAGGGTCTGTTCGTTATCGTCTGCAATTCCAATCGTAAGCTTCTCCATCTCGTCCCTCCAGATTTCTAATTCAGTTCTCCAAAAATCTTTCTTAACCGATGTCGTCTTTTCGAAAAACTAAATACATTATGCAATTCGCTTATATGACGTTCAAGGTTAAGGGGACGCAAAAAAGCGCATATTTCGACCGGGAAATGCTTGATTTTACAACAAAAATGAGGTCATCAGAGGGATGGTAAAAACGCTTAAAATACTGCCGGTAAGCACCAGTGCGCCGGCCGTTTTCTGCCCGCCTTTTAAAATCTCGGTCAGGTTTAAAACGATGGCCGCAATGGGACAGCAGCAGACGATAATCAGGGCGCTGCGCACATCCTTCGCCACATGAAATACACGGCAGAGGACCCAGGCCATCACAGGCATGGCGATCTGATTTACTGCGGTCATCAGATAATGGGCCGGAACCAGAAAGGTTTCCCGCCAGCGGACCGTAGCCAGACGCATACCCAGTACCAGCATACACAGCGGCGTTGTCATTTTCCCCAGCAGTTCCACCATTTCTCCTACGGCGCCGGGCAGGGCTGTGTTGGTCAGAAACAGGGGCACTGCCGCAAACAAAGGCAGCACCGCGGGGTTAATCAGGATTTTCTTCAAGGATATGTATCTTTTTTCTCCGGTAATAATATATGCGCAGACCGTCCATGCCAGAATATTCATGGACATGGAAAACATCATGGCATACACCGCCGCTTCCGGATGAGACGGCATCAGTTTTTCCAGCAGGGGCACGCCCATAAAGGTGCAGTTGGTCATAAACGAGGCAATCGTAAACACCCGGGTCTCAATCCGTTCATAGCGCTTCCGCAGAATCAGCCAGAAGCAAAGCAGAAACAGGCTTTGGATCAGGAAGGACAGGCCGAGAAAAATCAGCATATTCTTTACAATACTGCGCTGGAAGCTTATTTTCTGAAACGAGGCGATCACCTGACAGGGCTGCGCCACAAACAAAAGCAGCTTCGAAAAAGATGCGATATGCTCCGGCGCCACCGCCCTGCTTCGAATCAAAAGGAAGCCGGGCACCGCATAGGCCAGCATCACGGCCACATAAACCAATGTTACTGAAAACTGCATCTGCGCCTCCTTCAGTCAAAATAAGTGTCAGGCTGATATTATATAAGAAAACCGTCTTTAATTCAACATTAAATTACATTTTCTTCCCGTTCATTGCCCGGCATCTATCATATTCTCTATAAAAATACCGTAGCCTCTGGTGGGATCATTGACCATCACATGGGTCACCGCGCCAATCAGTTTTCCGTCCTGCACAATGGGAGAACCGCTCATTCCCTGCACAATGCCGCCGGTGAGCTCGATCAGATCCGGATCCGTGACTTTGATAATAAAGCCCTTGTTATCCGAGCGGCTGTTTAAGTACACCGCCAGAATTCTAATATCATATTCTTCCACCGAGCCCTGTATGGAAGAAATGATCTTCGCGGGTCCGACGCGGACGTCCTGTTTGTAGCCGATCTGCATCGGCGTCAGCTGCGAGGCCAAAATGCTGCCGCAGCTTCCGTAGATGCCGCTCTCCGTATTTTTCTCTATGGTGCCGATGCGGGTGTTTCCGCCGTAAAATATGCTGCCCACCAGCTCTCCCGGCGCATCTGTGCGTCCTTTGACAATTCCTGCGATATCCGCCTGATACAGAATTCCCCTGGACATCTGCAGCAGCGTATTGGTATCCGTGTCATGGATACCATGGCCTAAGGCCGCAAAGTCGCCTTCCGGGGTCAGATAGGTCATCATCCCCACGCCTTGGGTATTGTCCCGCACCCAGATACCGGCTTTATACTCGTTGGCCGCTGTCTGCACCGGCCTGATCTTCACTTCGCTGACTTCTCCGTTTCTTCTGATTTTCAGTGTTACGTTTTCGCCCCCGGAAGCACTGATTTTTTCCGTCAGTTCCGTTTTATCCGCTATCGCTTCTCCATTCACGGCCAGAATATAATCGCCTTTTTGCAGAATGGATGCGCCGGGGGAAGAAACATTGCCGTTCATATCCGTGATATCAATGACATCAATCACCAGAACGCCGTCTGTTTCAATATAAATGCCCACCGGCATACCGCAGGGAATCAGCATCCTCCGGTCTACTACATCCACCGATATTTCTTTCAGCGGCAGCAGCCCGAACAGTTTCAGATCTACCTGATGTTCGCCGTTTTCAAACGCCGCAGCGTCAATGTGATTTTCTTCCAGCAGCGCAGTGGTTTCGCCGGCAATGACCGTAAAGGAATCGGGAATCTGCGCCCTTTCATACCCAAGTATTCCATAAAGCACAAGCGCGCAGACCGCCGCCGAAAACAGGATATATTTCGTATTTTTCAGGAGTTTTTTCATATCGGTTCACCTTTCAGCGCGAAAAAATAAAAGGGATATCGTACTTCTTTACGCATCCCTTTTATTATATCTTTCTGTCCGGTCTTAACACTGTCAAATACTGTGAAGAAACGTCCGTGATTTTATTTTTTTCGAAGCTTCTGCTTCATCTGATCCGCGCCCGCTTTCAGTTCTTCCGCATTTTTCATAACGGCTTCCGTCTGTTCTGCCCCCGACAGCATTCTGGCCAGTTCCGCCACCGCGCCTTTTGCGTCCAGTTCTTCAATTCCGGAAATGGTTTCATCATCTACGGCATGTTTTTCGATTTTAAAATGCCGGTCCGCCATGGCCGCAATCTGGGGCAGATGCGTGATGCAGATCACCTGATGCATACCGGAAATTTTTGCCAGTTTTTGCGATACCTTCTGGGCGGTAATGCCGCTGATGCCGGCATCGATTTCATCAAACAGCAGGGATTTATCCGGTCCGGCATCCGCCAGCACCGTTTTCACCGCCAGCATAAACCGGGACAGTTCTCCGCCGGAAGCCACCCGCTCCAGGGGCCGCAGCGCTTCTCCCGGATTAAAGCTCAGCAGAAATTCTACCTGATCCTTTCCGCTGGCCGTGGGTTTTGTTTCACCAAGTTTGATTTCAAACCGCACCTGCAGAAAATTCAGGTCAATCAGTTCCTCATATACCCGCTGCCGGAAGGCTTCCGCGCTTTTTTTTCGCAGCCGCCGCATCGCATCGCAGCGCCGGTCATACTGCTGTTTTTGGGCAGCAATCTCCTCTTCCATGTTCCGCAGTGTGGTTTCGTAATCCGACAGCTGCGCAAGCCTCGCTTCCTGCTGCGCTCTATATTCAAACACCGCTTCCAATGTTTTTCCGTATTTCATTTTGATATGATTACAGAGATTCAGCCGGTTTTCGGTTTCCGCAAAAACAGCGTCGTCAAATTCGAAACCGTCCATATAGTCTGCGCATTCTCTGTTAAAATCATTCAACAGGGCATCGATCTGTTCCAGCTGCTGCGCCAGATCCGCCAGCGTTTCATCATACTGTACCAGCGGCCCGAACATGCCGCAGGCCCGCCCGATCAGGCTGCCTGCGCCGTCTTCGTATCCGCTGCACTGATGTACGGCCTGCAGTCCTTCCGTGATTTCTCTGGCATGCTGCAGTCTCTGATACAGGCGTTCCAGTTCCTCGTCTTCCCCCGGCTGCAGCGCCGCCGCATCGATTTCCTCAATCTCATAAGTAAGCAGCGACATTTCCCGCTGTCTGGCGCTCTCATCCGTCTGAAAGGCCTCCAGTTGCCTCATCAGCTGCATATACCGGCGATAGCTTTCCGAAAGCTCTGTTTTCAGCGTTTTTGCGGCTTCTCCGGCGAACTGATCTACCAGTTCCAGCTGCCTGCCTTTCTGCAGCAGCGTCTGATGCTCCGACTGCGTATGCAGGTCCAGCAGAATATCCGCGGCTGCTTTTAACTTCTCCGTTGACGCGGCTTCTCCGTTGATCCGGGCAATGCTTCTGCCGTCTTTGATCTTCCGGGTCAGAACAAGTGCATCTGTCAGGGCGATATCCAGCGCTTCCAGCGCTTCTTTCTGCGCCTTATTTTCAATCGAAAAGGTAAGTTCCGCCAGCGCGTCGCTGCAGCCGCTGCGGAGCATGTCTTTTTGAAATTTTCCGCCCAGCGCCAGATGGATCGCGCCAAGCAGAATCGTTTTTCCTGCGCCGGTTTCGCCGGAAAGTATATTCAGTCCTTCGGAGAAAAATATATCCGCACTGTCAATTAATGCCAGATTTTTTACATGTACATTGTTCAGCATGCCTGCCTCCTGCTTCTTCCTTCTGCCGCCTACGCCAGTCCGGCGATTTTGCTGATACGCTCTTTCACCTGCCGGGCTTCTTCCTCATTGTGTACGGCGCAGAAAATCGTATCGTCGCCGGCGATGCAGCCCATCACTTCCTCCCAGGACAGATCATCAATGGCCGTCGCCACCGCCATGGCAATGCCCGGCGAAGTCCGGATCACCACCAGATTTCCGGCCGAATCGCAGCTGACGAATCCTTCCTTTAAAATCCGCCCGTACTTTTCCGCACTCCCTTCGGTCTGGCTTTCCGGCAGTACATAACAAAGATTTCCGTTTCCCGCATTGACCTTGCTCAGGTGCATTTCCCTGATGTCTCTGGAAATGGTTGCCTGGGTCGCCGAAACGCCCTGCTCCTGCAGTTTCCGCACCAGTTCTTCCTGGGTCTCTATATTATATTTCTGAATGATTTCCGCGATTTTTCCCTGTCGTTTTTCCTTCATCATGCACGTTTACCTTCCCGCTTTAATCGCTCATTTTTTTTCGTAATTTTTCCAGAAAGCTCTCTTTTTTAATTCGAATCATATCATAGGTTTTTTTGCTTTTTTTCACCAGAAGACTGTCTCCCGGCAGCATGGTTCCCCGCAGCTGGCCATCGAAAAATACGGAAGCCTTTGCATCCGTATCCGGCTGATCTTCCGTCATGGCAATCCGGATTTCATCCTCCGCAGAAAGCAGGACGCTTCTGGAATTTAAGGTCATGGCACACACCGGTGTGACAAGAATCATCTTTGCCCTGGGCGAAACAATGGGGCCGCCCGCCGCCATACTGTAGCCGGTGGACCCGGCCGGCGTTGACAGAATGACGCCGTCTCCGTTGTAGGTATACAGCCTTTCTCCATTGACATAAATCGTATATTTGATGAGATTGGCACTGCCGCCTCTGGAAATGACAATGTCATTCACCGCCATATGCATGCCGCTATCCGTGGAATCAAAGCTGCCTTCCAGCAGCATACGCGGTTCCACCATTCCCTGGTCTTTCAACAGAGCTTCCAGATCCGCATACAGGGTTTCCGGCTCGATTTCCGCCAGATATCCCACCCGTCCCATATTGATGCCGATAAAGGGCAGTTTCAGCGACGCGTAGCGCCGCACGGTCCGGATAATGCTTCCGTCTCCGCCCACAACCAGTATACATTCCGTATCGGCAATGATCTTCCGGCAGGCTTCTATATCCGTCTGCGGATCAATACGGACACAGGTACAGCCCTGTTCTTCCAGAAACCGGATGGCTCTGGTACTGACCGTAAGATTGATATCTTTCGCAGCATTGGCAATGACTGTAAACCGTTTCAAATCGTTCCCCCATTTATTCTTTCAGACTTTGATGCGCCCTCTGCACCAGCGAACGGATGTCCGCCTGCAAAAACTGCGCTTCTGCCGCCGGTATCGTTTCGGCCCCGTACTTTTGCAGATGTATCAGATATTCAATGTTTCCTCTGGGTCCTTTCACCGGCGAAAAATCCAGTCCCAACACCTGCAGACCGCAGCTGCGGGCAAGCAGCACCACGGACTGCAGAATCTCCGCGTGTACCCCGGCGTCCTTTACCACGCCGTTCTTGCCCACTCTGTTTTTTCCTGCTTCAAACTGAGGTTTGATCAACGCCACGAAAGACGCCCCCTCCGCCAGCAGTCCTGCTGTGACCCCCAGCACCTTATCCAGAGAGATAAAAGAAACGTCGATGGACGCAAAATCAGGCTGTTCCGGCAAATCCGCCGGCGTCAGATACCGGACATTGGTATGCTCCATACTGACCACCCTGGGATCCTCCCTGAGGGAAAGGGCCAGCTGGTCGCTGCCCGCATCCACCGCGTAAACTCTGGCTGCGCCGTTTTGCAGCATACAATCGGTAAAGCCGCCGGTAGACGCGCCGATGTCCAGACAGACTTTTTTATTTAAATCAATGGAAAAAACCCGCAGGGCTTTTTCCAGCTTGAGCCCGCCGCGGCTCACATACCGCGGACCGGTGTGGCTGATGACAATTTCCGCCTCCGACGGCACATAAGCGCCGGCTTTTGTCAGGCAGTGCCCACCCACCGATACCGCGCCTTCCTGAATCAGCTTTTTTGCCTGTTCCCGAGAAGAAACCATATGCCGCTCCGTCAGCAGCAGATCCAGTCGCTGTTTCATTTTGTTTCTCCCGACAACAGTCTGTGGGCAATGCTTTCCGCATCCAGACCCAGCGCTTCTTTTAATTCCGGCACACTTCCATGCTCCACAAATCGATCCGGCACCGCAAACAGTTCCAGTGACACCGGCAGGTGCAGCCGCAGAACCGCTTCCGCAATCTGTTCCCCCAGTCCCCCGGTTTTGATATTGTCTTCCAGCACCGCAAAGACCGAATGCCGCCGGGCCAGTGCAACAAGCATTTCTTCATCCAGCGGCCGGATAAATCGCGCGTTGATGAGACTGCAGCTTCGCTGGTGCTGCAAAAGCAGCTGACGCACCCCGCAGGCGGTTTCCACCATACTGCCGCAGGCAATCAGCGCGACGTCTTCTTCTTCAAAAATCTGTTCCCATTTTCCGTAACCCATGGGCGCCTGATATTCCGCAAGGCCGGTATACGCCTTCCCTCTCGGATAACGAATCGCTGTCGGTCCCTTTGCCTCGCGCAGCGCAAAGGCCAGCATTTCTTTCAGTTCCGGCCCGTTCTTCGGCGCCATGACCGTCATCCCGGGCATGAGAGACAGATAAGACAAATCAAAGATGCCGTGATGCGTCTGCCCGTCTGCGCCTACCAGCCCCGCCCGGTCAATGGCAAATACCACCGGCAGAGACTGCATACAGACGTCGTGCAGAATCTGATCAAAGGCACGCTGCAGAAAGGTGGAAAATACCGCCGTCACCACCTTCATACCCGCCGTACAGAGTCCCGCGGAAAATGTCACCGCATGTTCCTCGGCAATCCCTACGTCAAAAAAGCGCTCCGGAAAGGCTTTCTGAAACTCCACCAGCCCGGTGCCGTGGGACATGGCGGCGCTGACCGCCACGATGGACGCGTCCTGCCGCCCCAGTTCACAGACGGCTTCCGCAAACAGACGGGAATAGGTCTTTCCGCCTGTGCTTTTGGGCAGGCCGCTTTTGATGTCAAAGGCCCCCACACCGTGAAACACGTCCGGACTTTTCTCCGCCGGAAGATAGCCCCGTCCTTTTTGTGTCTTCACATGGACAATCACTCCGTGATTCAGCCGTTTGGCCCGATTCAGCACGCGGATCAGCTCCGGGATATTGTGTCCGTCCACGGGTCCCAGATAGGTAATTCCCATATTTTCAAAAAGTTTGCCGGGAATCAGTACCTGTTTGATACTGGATTTCGTTTGTTTGATTTTATCCGCCAGTTTGTCGCCCCGATCCGTCTGACGGAGTTTGTTTTCCACCCGTTCTTTCAGACTCAGATAGGAATCCGCTGTTCGGACGGTACTTAACATTCTCGAAACGCCGCCGATATTGGCGGAAATCGAAAACTCGTTGTCATTGAGTACAATAATATAATTGGATTTGATTTCCGAGACATTATTCAGCGCCTCAAAGGCAAGGCCGCCTGTCAGGGATCCGTCTCCGATCACGGAAACTACCGTATGCTTTTCTTTTTTGATTTCTCTGGCGCAGACAAAGCCCAGTCCCGCGGAAATGGACGTGGAGGAATGCCCCGTTTCAAAGCAGTCCGCCGCACTCTCCGCACGCTTTGGAAATCCGCTTAAGCCCTTGTACTGCCGCAATGTTTCAAACTGTTCCTTCCTGCCGGTCAGAATCTTGTGCACATAGGACTGATGTCCCACATCCCAGATCAGTTTATCCTCCGGAAAATGCAGGCAGTAATGCAGCGCAATGGAAAGCTCCACCACGCCCAGATTGGAGGCCAGATGTCCGCCGTTTTTGCTGACAGTCTGCGTAATCTTCAGGCGCAGTTCTTCCGCCAGCGCTTCCAGTTCATTGACGGACAGCTTTTGTATATCGTTCGCTTCATTTATCTTGTCAAGCAGCATAGAATTTTTATCAATATCCGCGCCCGCGTTACTGCGCAAACGCAATTTCTTCTCCCTGTTCATTGATCAGCATGACCTGCTTTTCTACCTTATCCAGTGTCATGTTGCAGTATTTCAGAAGGGCGGCGCCTTCTTCATAAGCAGCAAAGGCTTCTTCCAGCGGCAGCGCCGGATCCCCCAGCTTTTTGATGATCTGATCCAGTTTTTCCACCGCTTCCTCAAAGGAAAGGGCTTCGATTTCGGTTTTGTTGTTTTCCATGGTTTATACCTCTTTCCTGTCACTGACCGTGGCCGTAAATACGCCGTCGGCCAGCCTTGCTTTGATCTCCATGCCTTCTTCCACATCACGGACGGAAGACAGCCGCCTGCCTGACTCATCCGTAATCACCGCAAATCCGGAAGCCAGTCTGGCATAGGGAGATAAATGCTTTAAGAGTGCCGCGTACTGTGAAAGACGGTTTTTTCGGTCTTTGACTGCCGACATAACGGCCGTTTGAAACATCTGCCCTTCATAGGCCAGCTGATCTTTCTTTGTCTTCAGGCACTGCCGCAGCAGCGCTTCCATCTGTTCTTCCTGCTGCAGCAGGCGCATCCGCTTTTCGTTCCACTGCTGCACGGGATTCTGCCTGGCCAGCGTCGCAGCGTACTGTTTCAGCCGCCACCGATGAAATTCCATTTTTTCCGAAAATGTCCGGTACAGATTCTGTCTTTTTTCTTCCAGCATGGAAAGAATCGCCCTGACGTCCGGATTGGCCAGTTCCGCGGCAGCCGAGGGCGTCGGCGCCCGCAGATCCGCCACAAAATCGGCAATGGTAAAATCCGTCTCATGTCCTACGGCGGAAATCACCGGCACGCTGCATTCAAAAATGGCTCTTGCCACCGCTTCCTCATTGAAGGCCCATAAATCCTCGATGGAGCCGCCGCCCCGTCCCACAATGATCAGATCCGGTTTCTTTTCTTCCAGCACACAGATGCCCCGGACAATGCTTTCCACAGCGCCTTCTCCCTGCACCAGCGCCGGATACAGCAGCAGCCGGACGTAAGGATTTCTTCGTTTGGAAACGGAAATGATATCCCGCACCGCCGCGCCGGTGGGCGCAGTGACAATACCGATGGTACGGGCAAATTTCGGAATCGGCTGCTTATAAGCCGCATCAAACATGCCCATTTCCGAAAGTCTGGCTTTCAGCCGCTCAAACGCCGCAAACAGCCTGCCTTCCCCGGCATCTTCGATGGTTTCCGCATACAGCTGATATTTCCCGTCCCGTTCATACACGTCAATTTTTCCGGTAACGATCAGTTTCTGCCCTTCCTGCAGCCGTATCATAAGCGTCCTTCTCTGCCGGGCAAACATCACGCAGGCCATGACGCAGTTTTCTTCCTTCAGTGTAAAATAAATATGTCCGCTGGAATGATATTTCAGGTTCGATACTTCTCCGCTGACGGACACCCGCCCCAGAAAGAAGTCCTGCTCAAACATATTTTTGATATAACGGTTGATCTGACTGACCGTATAAACATTTCTTTCCAAAGCCTTTGACTCCTGTCCGTATAGAAATGAATAACCGGAATTGATATTCCGGTTATATTTTTGCCAGTACGCCGTTTACAAAACTTCCCGAATGTTCGCCGCCGTAGCGTTTCGCAATTTCCACGGCCTCGCTGATGGAAACATTTTTGGGAATATCCGCTTCAAAACTGATTTCATAGACCGCCAGCCGCAGCACCGCCAGTTCCGTTTTTCCGATCCGGTTCAGCTTCCAGTTATCACAGATCTTTTCGATCTGCCCGTCGATCTGCGGCAGCCGGTTTAAAATATCTTTGACTTTGCCGATGACATATGCGGCGTCTTCGCCTTCCAGCGCGTATTCCTGCCGGTACAGTTCGATCTGCTCGTCCATTTCCTCCGGCATGCGAAAAATGCTCAAAAATAAAAGTTTAAATGTGTGCTCTCTTAAAATTCTTCTGGTCATTTTGGCCTCTTTCACATTTATTCTTCCGTATTCATATCCAGACTTGAAATATGCGTATTGACGTCCTGTACCGTAAAGCCCGTCATATTTTCAATCGTCATTTTAATCTTCTTCTGCACGATCTCACAGGTGGCGGGAATCTGGTAGCCGTATGCAATACTCAGGCTGATATCCACCGAGATTTCATTTTCCTGGTTGATGTCCACTTTTACACCCTTGGAAAATCTGCCGCCTTTCAGCCTGACCATCAGATCCCGGGTCAGGCTGCCTCCTACAGAGGCGACGCCGGGCACCTCGGAAGCCGCCATTGCCGCAATCATCGCAATCACTTCATCCGCAATCCGTACTTCGCCCTGTCCTTCCTCCGCGTGAATCTTATGATTGTCTCTTGTCTCGTTGTTCGCCATATGATTTACCTCCCGATATTGATACCCCGGCGCGCAGCCGGGACGGAATTTCGCCTGTAATCCCATTTATCATATCAAAATTTATTTTATAATGCAACCGATACACGTTTACTTCTTCGAAACATACCAGGTGTCGGCAGGGAAACCGCCGCCGATTTTCTGCATGGCGCGCTGCAGCGCATCTCTGGAATTTTTCCAGTCGGCGTCCCGGTTCCGGTAATCAAATTTCTCGATAAACCAGTTCAGATCGCCCTCCACCCGGTTCATATTTTCCTTCATCAGCTGATTGATGTCCTTCATGGTCTTCGCCTTGAAATCCCCGCTCAAATGCTTTTCAATGCCGTCGGCAATCTGTGCGTAATGGTGCAGGCAGAATCCCTTGGACTGCATGACCCGTTTGTAAAAGTTCTCATCTTCCTTCAGCATATAAAAGAAAGTATCCAGATACCGGACGTAGGTATCCTTAAAATGTCCGCAGATCTGGCATTCTTCCTCCCTGTCCTTAATCCAGGCGGAGATGGAAAGCTTTGCTTCTTCTTCCTCGTCATCGCCTTTCTTTTTGAACAGCTTCGTTTTTTTTGCCAGCGGCGAACTTTCCATCCGCTTCGCCAGCTGGGTATTGACTCTGTGGTAATAGGAGGACAGCATAATGGCGTTGCCCAGGGCATTTCCGTAATGGAACATATCCTTAAAGTGTTTCTGACAGAAACCGATTTTATCCGTCACCTCCCGGATATCCACCTGCATATAGGCGGCGCCGCTGCCCAGTATATAATCCAGCGCATCCTGTTCCAGCTTCCGCTCAATGACGCAGAACGCGCACTCTTCTTCTTCGTTAAACGCATCCATCAACGGGATGGTGTATAATGTCTCTTTCATTTTTTCTCTTTTCCTTTCCTCCGATACATCCGCCAGGTAAACTCCAGATCAAAACAGGTCTGTTCCTCGCTGTCCGCCGCAATATACCAGTCCGGATCCTGATCCAGATTCGGAAAATGCGCATCTGCCTCAAAGACATAATCGATGCAGGTGGCATGTACGGTATCACAGAAAGGCAGCAGCTGCCTGTAAACGCTTTCTCCGCCGATACAGAACACGTCTTTCGGATCATAATCCTTTAGTATTTTCAAAAGCGCGGGTACGCTGTGTACCGTCCGGGCGTCTTTGACACAGAAATCCGGCTGAGTGCTCAGCACGATATTGGTTCTGTTTTTCAGCGGAAGCCCGCCCGGAAACGTGGAAAGGGTTTTCCTGCCGAAAACCACCACCTTGCCCGTAGTCATTTCCCGGAAAAATTTCATATCCGCCGGTATGCTGACCAACAGTCTGTTTTTCCATCCGATGCCCCAGTTTTTGTCGACGGAAACAATAAAATTCATAACGGACTCCTTCGGTGCCATTTTGAAAACGGCGCAGTCCAGGAAAGACTGCGCCGGTCAAATCAGTAATTATTTATACAACGGTCCATAGGTTGCACAGGCTCTGTAATCCGCGCCTTCTTTGTCCATGCCGTAAGCGTTCCAGCAGCTGGGACGGAAGATCTTGTCTTCCGGTACGTTGTGCATGCATACCGGGATCCGCAGCATTGCGCACATGGTAATCAGATCCGCGCCGATATGTCCGTATGTGATAGCGCCGTGATTTGCGCCCCAGTTGTTCATCACGTCGTAGGCCGTCTTAAATGCGCCTTCACCGCCGCATCTGGGAGCAAACCAAGTGCAGGGCCAGGTGTAATCGGTACGTTTCCAGAGTTTATCGGAAACTTCTTCCGGCAGCTCTACCGTCCAGCCTTCTGCGATCTGTACCACAGGACCCAGACCTTTGACCAGATTGAGACGAATCATGGTAGCGGGCATCTCCGCTCTGGTTTCAAACCGGGAGCTGAAGCCGCCGCCGCGGAAATATCCGTTGTCCGCCGGGCACCATTCGGTTGCCGCAAGGCAGGCCTCGATATCCTTGTCTGTCATCTCATAGAAAGGCTTCACGACCGCATTGCCCTTTTCATCCTTGGACTGTCCGGAGAAATCCAGACAGGACGCGCCGGAGTTGATCAGATGAATGAAACCGTTGGCTTCTTTTGCCTTGCCTTCCAGCTTGTAGCCGGTAGCCTTTTCTACGGCCTCGCCGCTCCAGTAGGTACGCACATCCGAGAACATGGAAGCGCGGTTGGTCAGCAGCTTTTCGAACAGCATGGAAACGCCGTTTAAGGTATCGTTTTCCGTTGCCAGAATGTAGGGCTCTCTCGCGCCGTTCCAGTCAAAGGAAGTGTTGAGCAGCGCTTCCGCGAAGTCCGCGTTGGGATAGAAATCCGTCCACTGTCTCTGTCCCTGGAAGCCTGCGGCCAGTGCATTGTGGCCTACCATTTCCTCTTCGCAGCCCTTGGGCAGCTTGTCGTTTCCGTTCATCAGATCCTTGATGATACACATCATCTTAACGACAAATTCCCAGTCTTTTTCCTTCTGCTCATCCGAACTTTTTACAAAATCGGGATTCTTGTCGAAACCTTCTTTGCAGTGTGCCTTGGTCCATGCAAGGGCTTTCTGGTATTCTGCCTCATCATAGATGCCTTCCGACATCCGGCGGATGATTTCCACTTCATCCACGGATTCCACACGCATTCCCAGATATTCTTCGAAGAAATCCGGATTGATGATGGAACCTGCGATACCCATGGTCACGCTGCCGATCTGCAGATAAGATTTGCCGCGCATGGTAGCTACCGCCACTGCCGCTTTCGCAAAGCGCAGCAGTTTTTCTTTGACATCCTCCGGAATGCTGGTATCGTCGCATTCCTGCACGTCGTGTCCGTAAATGCCGAAAGCCGGCAGGCCTTTCTGCGCATGGGCAGCCAGTACCGCCGCCAGATAAACCGCACCGGGTCTCTCGGTTCCGTTAAAGCCCCATACGCCTTTGATGGTCATGGGATCCATGTCCATGGTTTCCGAACCGTAGCACCAGCAGGGTGTTACCGAAAGGGTAATATCCACGCCTTCTTTTTTAAACTTGGCCGCACAGGCCGCCGCTTCCGCCACACGGCCGATGGTGGTGTCCGCGATGACAACCTTCACGGGCTCTCCGTTGATATAACGCAGATTTTCTTCAAACAGCTTTGCCGCTGCTTTTGCCATATTCATGGTCTGGTCCTCGAGTGAACCCCTTACATTCAAAGGACCTCTTCTTCCGTCGATAATCGGACGGATTCCGATAACCGGCAGCTCGCCGATCAGTCTGTTTTTGCTCATAATAAAATACCTCCTTCAGATCGTGTTTCAGACGCTTCACGCTGTTTCCAGTATAATCCAAATCACGCCGCTTGTCCACACCCGACACTTAAAAAACCTTCGGTCTTTTTACTCCGGCCAGCCTATTTGATTTCATTGTCCTGCGCTGCCATATCGGCTTGGGTCTCTTTGAAAGCCTCGCCTTCCTCCGAAGGCTCCGGGGCTTCGTCCGTCCCGGCTGCTTCCTTCTTTTCCTGCGTTTCCTTTAAGATCCGCATAAATTCCTTGCCGGTAATGGTTTCTTTTTCATAGAGATACTTCGCCAGCTTATGCAGCTCTTCCAGATGGGATTCCAGCAAAGCCTTCGACTTCTCATAGCAGTCTTTCATGATCCGCATGACTTCCGCATCGACCCGGGCCGCCGTTTCTTCGCCGCAGTTTAATACCAGCCGGTTTTCCAGGTACTGGCTTTCCACGGTTTCCAAGGCCACCATGCCGAATGCATCGCTCATACCGAAGCGGGTCACCATCTGTCTGGCCAGGTTGGTCGCCTGCTCAAAATCGTTGGATGCGCCGGTGCTGACGCTGTCACAGACCAGTTCTTCCGCCGCACGGCCCGCCAGATAGGTAATGATCTGGGAAATGATTTCTTTCTTCGTCATCAGGTACTTTTCTTCTTCGGGCACCTGCATGACATAGCCTAAGGAACCCATGGTCCGGGGCACAATGGTGATTTTCTGTACCGGCTCCGCGTCCTTCTGCAGGGCGGTCACCAGGGCATGTCCGGTTTCATGGTAAGCCACCGTCTTCTTTTCTTCGGGGCTTAATACCCGGTCTTTCTTTTCCTTGCCGGCAATGACCACTTCCACGGATTCAAACAGATCCGACTGATTGACGAAGCGTCTTCCGTTTTTGACGGCAAGAATGGCCGCCTCATTAATCATATTGGCAAGATCGGAGCCCACCGCGCCGCTGGTTGCCAGCGCAATTTCCTCCAGATCCACCGTATCGTCCATCAGCACGTCCTTGGAATGTACCTTCAAAGTATCCAGCCGTCCTTTGAGATCCGGCTTATCTACAATAATTCTCCGGTCAAAACGGCCCGGACGCAGCAGCGCTTTATCCAGCACTTCCGGCCGGTTGGTCGCTGCCAGAATCAGCACGCCCTTGGAACTGTCAAAACCGTCCATTTCCGCCAGAAGCTGATTGAGGGTCTGCTCCCGCTCGGAGTCTCCCCCGCCGTATCTGCTGTCACGGCTTCTGCCGATGGCGTCGATTTCGTCAATAAATACGATACAGGGCGCATTTTTCTGCGCATCGCTGAACAGATCCCGCACACGGGATGCGCCGACGCCAACGAACATTTCCACAAAATCGGAGCCTGCCAGACTGAAAAACGGAACGTTGGCCTCCCCTGCCACCGCCTTGGCCAGCAGCGTTTTGCCTGTGCCGGGCGGGCCCACCAAAAGGGCGCCCTTGGGCAGCTTTGCGCCGATTTTCTGGTATTTTCCAGGGTTATGCAGGAAATCCACCACTTCCTGCAGGGATTCCTTGGCTTCCTCCTGTCCCGCCACGTCCTTGAAGGTCACGCCGGTCTGCTTTTCCAGATACATCTTTGCCCGGCTTTTTCCGACGCCCATGATCCCGCCGCCGGATTTGGTCATTTTCCGTGAAATAAAGAAGAACATGACGCCCAGAATGACCAGCGGAAGGATGTAAATCAGCAGAATCTCCAGCAGCATGGAATTGGAATTTTCAATTTCCGCCGCAAAGGTGACATCGTGCTCCTTCAGCAGAGGAAGCAGGGATTCATCGTACAGATAGCCGGTATAATAAGTCACCGTAATCGTATTCTGATTCTTCTGCTTCGGCGTGAAACGAATCAGATTGGAATCCAGCATGACCTTGTCTACCTTGTCCTGCTCCACCATTTCGATAAACTCATCATACGTCTTTTCAATATTTGTCATGGAATCGATCAATGAGGAAATCGATGTAATTGCGATGACAAATACCACTGCGATCAGAATAAAAATCAAAATGTTTTTCTTCTGCCCGCCGCCCGTATTTTGATTATTGTTTTTCTGGTTGTTGTAATTGTCCATCAAAAACCTCCTTGCTCTGCCGCAAAGGTCATGTCATTTATTCTGCATCTTCCGTAATGACATAAACAACTCCCTTTTCATCCAGCATTTCCCTGACCTGTTCGAATACGCCTTCCGGCGCATCCACTTCCGCCAGTATGATTTCCGGTTTGTTTTCAAAATCATAGGCAATGTCCACATATTCCGCCAGTTCTTTCACCGATGACACGTTGTTTAAATTATAAAAGATCAGTGGCTTGCCCCCGTCTTCTCCGACGATAATAAAATCTCCCGCCGCTTCCGATTCCACCGGTGCCGCGGCGCCCTCCGACGAAGTTTGCGTCTTTTTCTTTTTTGCGCAGGCTGCCAGCATAAGAACCAGCAGTCCCAGCAGCAGAAAAATTACCGCATATTTCAGTATCAGCTTTTGAGTTTTGCTTCGCATAAACCCTCCTCCTTTTATTTAATGTAGCGGCACGCGCGCCAAGGCGCACCTGCCAAGTCGTCGGAAGGCATTCCGATTATGCTTCGCATAAGCCTTCCTCCTATAAATCACAATTATTTACGGTACGGGGGAAAGGAAGCACATCCCGGATATTGCCCATGCCGGTCAGATACATGACGCAGCGCTCAAAGCCCAGCCCGAAGCCCGCGTGCCGCACCGAACCGTATTTGCGCAAATCCAGATAGAATGCATAATCTTCCTCTTTCAGACCCAGTTCCCGCATTCTGGTCAGCAGCGTGTCGTAATCGTCCTCTCTCTGGCTGCCGCCGATAATTTCCCCGATGCCCGGCACCAGACAGTCCATGGCTGCCACGGTTTTGCCATCCGGATTAAGTTTCATATAAAATGCCTTGATTTCCCTGGGATAATCCGTGACAAACACCGGCCCTTTAAATACTTCTTCCGTCAGATACCGTTCATGCTCGGTCTGCAGGTCGCAGCCCCAGAAAACCTTGTAACTGAACGCATCCTGATGTTTTTCCAGAATTTCCACCGCTTCCGTGTAGGTCACATGGCCGAATTTCGAATTGACAATGCCCTGCAGCCGTGCAATCAGTCCCTTATCCACAAACTGATTCAAAAAGGCCATTTCCTCCGGCGCATGCTCCAGCACATAGCGGATAATAAATTTCAGCATATCCTCGGCCAGCTGCATATCGTCCGTCAGATCTGCAAAGCAGATTTCCGGCTCGATCATCCAGAATTCCGCCGCATGTCGGGTGGTATTGGAATTTTCCGCCCGGAACGTAGGTCCGAAGGTATATACATTGCGGAAGGCCGCCGCGAAGGTTTCCACATTCAGCTGCCCGCTGACGGTGAGGTTGGTCATTTTTCCAAAGAAATCCTCGCTGTAATCCACGGCGCCGTCTTTGGTCCGCGGCGGATTGTTCAGATCCATGGTGGTCACCTGGAACATTTCCCCGGCGCCTTCACAGTCGCTGCCGGTGATGATGGGCGTATGCACATAGACGAATCCCCGCTCCTGAAAAAACATATGAATCGCATAGGCAATCATGGAGCGGATCCGAAATACTGCCTGAAAGGTGTTGGTTCTCGGCCGCAGATGGGAGATCGTCCGCAGATATTCAAAGCTGTGCCGCTTCTTCTGCAGCGGATAATCCGATGCGGAACTGCCTTCCAGCGTGATGGCAGATGCCTGAATTTCAAAGGGCTGCTTTGCATTTTCCGTCTTTACCAGAACGCCCTTTACAATCACCGCGGCGCCTACGCCGAATCTGGATATTTCCGAAAAATTGTCCAGATGATCGGAATACACCACCTGCAGCGTTTCAAAAAAGGTACCGTCGTGAATGATCATGAAACCGAAGGTCTTCGAATCCCGAATGCTCCGCACCCATCCGCCGACCGTAATCTCCCGATCGAAATACTGCTCTCTGTTCTGAAACAATTCCTTTACCGTGATCAGATCCATCTGATATACATCCCCCTCTGGTATAATATTTTTAAAACAGGGATGTCTGCGCTGCAAACATCCCTTCATTTGTTGCGTTTCTTTTCCCTTTGTATAGCAAACTATGCTTACTCTGATGCTGCTTCCGTACTGTCAGCCGGCGCTTCTGTCGACGCATCAGCCGGTGCCTCCGTCGCTGTATCCGCCGGTGCAGCGTCCGCCGCCGTATGGGTTACCGTGGCATTGTCCTTCAGAATCTCCTCAACGCGGTCATAAACCATGTACTGATAAATCTGCAGGCTGTACTGCTCTTCAAATTCTTCAACGCTTTCCACGCCATAGTTCTGATAATTGCTGCTGTACTGCGCAACTTCTGCTTCGTATTCATCCTGTGTGATCTCAATCTTTTCCTGCACCGCAATGGCACGGTAAATCATGATCCGTTTACAGTATTTTTCGATATCGATCTTCAGCTGTTCTTCATAAGCTTCCACACTGGGCTGACCGGCGTACAGGGTAACAAACTCCTCATAAGAAACAGAATAGGAATCCGCCATCTGCTTCATATATTCGATTTCTTCCTCATACATCTGATCCTGATCCAGATCCTCGTGATAGCCGTTTACCGTACAGCGGTTCAGCAGTTCCTCCAGGATGGCCGTGAAATCGTTGTTTTCCTGATCGCTGGCAGCCTTGTCTTCCAGCTGCTTTTTGACATAGGCTTTGTAATCGTCTACGGTTTTTACATCTTCGTCCAGTCCCATGGATGCAACAAGTTCATTGTTGAGTTCCGCCGGAATCACGTCTCCGTTTTTATAATTGTAGGTTACGGTAAATTCCGCAGCCTTACCTGCCAGATCCGGATTATTTTCATAATCCTCCGGGAAGGTAACGGTAATGGTTTTGGTCTCTCCTACGTTCATTCCGATCAGCTGATCTTCAAAGCCGGGAATAAAACTGTTGGAACCGATGGTAATATCGTGTCCCTGATCCGAACCGCCTTCGAACTCTTCACCGTCCATCTTACCCACATAGTCGATGTTGATGGAATCACCGTCCGCAACGGCGCCTTCCATGATGTGCTCCGGCTCGCCGTAGTATTCCAGGTCGCCGTCAATGTAATCCTGAATATCTTCGTCCGTTACGGTTTCTTCTTCGCTTGTGACGGAAATACTCTTATAATCTCCCAGTTCCACCAGCGTATCCACATCCTTAAACATTTCCGCACGGATTTCGCTCATGGGTGTCAATGCACTGCTTTCATCCTTTTTGTCCTTCTTTCCGCATGCTGTCAATGCAGAAAGTGAAACCAGTATCAAAGACAGACATAAACATGCCGATATTATTTTTTTCTTCATACCATACCTCTCTTAGATAGATTCTTATGCTTATGCATATCGTTTGCATTATAGCATATATATGAATAATTGAAAAGATTTTTTTCTTCGTTCACAAAATGTTCAGTCTCCGGCCTGTCCGCCGTAAAATGCCTGCATCGTTGCGCTACATCAGCGGCGAAAGCAGACGGCAGAGCTGCTCTTTGGCTTTGATTTTGGTTCCCCGCTGGGCATATCCCGTCTGGGTAATCTGCGTTGCATGATCCCTTACCCTCCGGAAATTGTCTTCGATCTGCGCGGCCACCGCCGGATCATAAATCACCGCATTCACTTCAAAATTGAGTTTGAAGCTGCGAATGTCCATGTTGGCCGTGCCCACACAGCAGGCTTCTGCGTCCACGGAAACATATTTTCCATGGAGAAATCCATCATTAAATGTATAACAATTGGCGCCGATCTCAATCAGCTCCCCGATATAGGAATAGGTGACCCAGTAAATAAACATATGATCCGGCTTGCAGGGAATCAGCACATTGACTTCCACACCGGAAAGAATCGCCATTCGCAGGGCGCTTAAAATCGCGGCGTCCGGGACGAAATACGGGGACTGAATCCAGATATGCCCTTTGGCGCGGTTGATCAGCCGCAGATAATTGTTCCGAATGTTCTGATATTTGGTATCCGGTCCCGATATGATGATCTGCATCGGCGTAGTGCCGGAAAAATGCACCGAAGGATCCGGCATCGTATATTTGTGCTCTGCCACCAGATTTTCCTTGGATGCATAACTCCAGTCCAGAATAAAGCGTTTCTCCAGATCCAGCACCGCGCTGCCCGAAATCCGCAGGTGCAGATCCTGCCAGTAACCGAAGCGCTGGCTAAGTCCCAGGTATTCCCTTCCCAGATTAAAGCCGCCGACGAAACCGATTTTATTATCAATCACAACGATCTTGCGGTGATTGCGGTAATTGACCCGCATCTGGAACCGTTTCAGATAGGCCGGGAAAAAGGTAGCCACACGAATCCCGCCGTCCTGCAGCCGTTTCCAGAATTTCGGACTGGTGGCGCGGCAGCCCATATCGTCGTAAAGAATCCTTACCTCTACGCCGCTTCTGACTTTTTCCATCAGAATCGGTTCCAGCATGGCAAAGGCTTCATCGTCCCGGATAATATAATACTGAATGTGAATAAAATGCTCGGCTTTTTTCAGTTCTTCACTGAGGCACTGCATTTTTTCCATACCATCGTCTAAGATTTGTACCTGGTTATCATTGGTCAAAACTGCCCCCGAACTGTCCAGGTTGTACAGCACCAGATCGCTGTATTCCTCATTCCGATCCGGATACGCATGGGTCCGGATGGCCGTCTGCTGCTGTGAAATCGTTGCGGATACCATATCGGAAATTTCTTTGGTTTTAAACATGTTTCTTTTGTGGAAATCCTGTCCGATGATGATATAAAGAATGAATCCGGCAATGGGCAGACAGGTCAGCACCAGCAGCCAGGTCCAGACGGCCTGAGGCTCCCGCCGCTGAAAGAAAACGATCAGTACCGCCAGCACGATATTGATAAAAATGATATTTCTGAAAATCCACGACAGCACATCTGCAGCCGACTGCAGTACCTGACTCATAGTTTCCCACCGTCACCGGGCAAATGCGGCGCATCTGCCTGCCTTCTCTGTATTTTTTGATTGCATATTCTGTAAATATTTGTTAAACTACCCTTTGTTATAATATCATTATGGAAAGGGAGTTGTAAATTGAGTACATTTCTTACCGTTTTACTGATTATCGTCGGAGTCGTTCTCGCCGTCTTTATTGTTTTGAGCATCGTCGGCAGAAAAATGCAGAAAAAGCAGGAATCGCAGCGCAAGCAGATGGATGCCGCGGCACAGACCATGTCCATTCTGGTCATTGACAAAAAAATGCTCCCTTTGAAAGACGCGGATCTGCCCGCTGTCGTTCTGCAGCAGTCTCCGAAATATTTAAGAAGGGTCAAGATGCCCATTGTAAAAGCGAAAGTAGGACCGAAGATCGTTTCGCTGGTAGCCGACAAGGCCGTCTTTGATATCATTCCGGTGAAAACCACCGTAAAGGCAACCGTCAGCGGCATTTACATTACCTCGGTCCGCGCAGAACGCGGCGCGCTGCTGCAGCCGCCCAAAAAACAGAAACTGATTGCCAGGCTGCGAAAAAAAATAAACCGCTGACTGCATACACAGCATGATTTTTTCAGAAGTTTCATTTCCCGAAGAAATGAAACTTCTTTTTTAATACGCTTCAATCATCACCTGCGTAGCTTCTCCGATCGTGCAGGGAAGTATGTAATCCGCAAATTTCCGGAACTGTTTCGGCGTATCCGATACAAACAGCCGGTATTTCTCCCCGGTGCTTTCCCCGTGGAACCGAAGTCCTTTTTTATCCAGCAGCTTCCGCAGCCCTTTTGCCGTTTCATACGCCGGATTGACCAGGGTCACGTCCCCGCCCATAACTTCCTGCAGCAGGGGCGAAAGCAGCGGGTAATGGGTACATCCTAAAATCAGTGTGTCTACACCGGCCTGTTTGATGTTTTTCAGATATCTGCCCGCCATGATTCTGGTCACCTCGTCGTCCAGCATATACTCTTCCACCAGACTTACAAACAGCGGACATGCCTGTGCGTATATATGATAATCCGGATAAGCTTCCCGAATCATTTTCGAATAAATATGGGACTGGATGGTACCCTCCGTACCGATGAGGCCGACCCGTCCGTTTCTGGTGGCCTGACAGGCGGCATACGCCCCGGGCTTCACCACACCGATCATATCCACCGGAACGCTGTCCCGGATTTCTTCCAGCGCATATGCACTGGCCGTATTACAGGCCACGACAATGGCCTTGACATGCTGTTCCAGCAAAAAATTTGTGATCTGCCGGGAATAGCGGATAATGGTTTCCTGTGATTTATTTCCGTAAGGCACCCGGGCGGTATCCCCAAAATAAATAATGGGCTCGTCGGGCAAAAGCTTCATAATTTCCCGTACCACGGTCAGGCCGCCTACGCCGGAATCAAAAACGCCCACCGGCGCATTTGCATCTGCTGCAGTCATCAGATTCTCTCCTGATTCTTATTCTTCATAAACCTTAATCTGATTTATATTAAACTGTTTTGTCAAAACTTGCAACCATCATTTTAAAGAGCGCAGCCACTCCACAACAAAAAAACGCAGTTTGACGGTCCCTCGCCCGCCGGTTTTGTGTTCCTTGCCGCATTCTTCCGACACCGCGGCAGGATACAGCAGATTCCACCAGGCAAGGGTTTTCGGGCTGCCGAAAAAACTGCAGGCAATCAAAAGTGCAAGTGTCCATTCCCTGATTCTTTTTTTCATGGCAATACATTTCCTTTACAAAATAGTTTGTGACAGCTTTTGGCTGTCACAAAGGAAGTATTACCAGATTTTGTAAAAAAATTCGCAGGAAATGCTTTTTATTTTTTCTTCTGTGCGTTCCATAGCCGCCCGGTCTGTGTAAATACCGAAAACGCAGGAACCGCTGCCTGTCATCAGCGCGCCTTTCGCGCCGTTTTCCAGCATTTGCGCTTTGATCTCTCCGATTACCGGAAATGCGGAAATGACCACCGGCTCAAAGGCATTTTCCATCTTTGCGCAGATCGCGTCCAGATCCTGCCGCCGCAGCGCTTCCACCACGCCTTTCATATCCGGATGATGCGTCAGCGCCCTCTGATCTGCCGCATCATAAGCCCATTTCGTAGAAATACTGACCGCCGGTTTTGCCAGCAGTATGCCGCAGGCAGGTAAGGAAGGAAGCATTGTCAGCCGCTCCCCCGTGCCTTCCGCCAGCGCCGTCCCGCCGCCGACACAGTAGGGCACATCCGCTCCCAGAGGCTCCGCCAGCCGGGCCAGCGCCGCCGGACTCTGTTTCGTATCAAACAGACGGTTCAGGCCTCTGAGCACCGCCGCAGCGTCCGTACTGCCCCCGGCCAGCCCCGCCCCCATAGGGATCCTTTTTTGCAGTGCAATGGAAAAGCCCTCACTGATCTGAAATGTATCGCAAAACAGCGACGCCGCCTTGCAGACCAGATTATCTGCATCCATCGGCAGCGACGCCGCATCCGTTTCATAGGTTCGAAGGCCGTCCGGCTGTTTGTGAAAGTCCAGCACATCGTACAGATCAATACTGTGCATCACAGTGGACAGCGTATGATATCCGTCTGCTCTCTTTCCGGTAATATCCAGCCCGATATTGAGTTTTGCGCATGCCTTCTCTTGTATGGTATTCATTTATGCACCCTTTGCCGCTCGTTTCGTAATCAGGATTTTCTGTCCTGTGTGTACCTCTTCTTCCGGCAGCTGATTTGTCTTCTGTATCTCAGCTACCGTTGTGTAATACCGTTTTGCAATATCCCAGAGGCTTTCGCCCTCTCCCACAATATAACCGACCATCCCCGGCATATTTCTCATTTCTTCTTTGGAAATAGGCGTTTCCTCTACGGAATCCATAAGATTTACCTGCATATAATCGAATACTATCACATCCATTGCAATTTGTACATGGATTTCTATTTCGTTGAGATCCGCCATATTGGCCGAAATCGATTCAATCAGCGGCCGGACGCGGTAGCTGCAGGTTTCGTTCATCTGCGGCGCTTCCATATCATGATGGAAGGACAGCACGCCTTTTGCCACACGAAACGGCTGGGTCTCATCATCTGTCACATACAGCATTTTTACAAACACATGCCCCTCCGCAGACAGCATGTCATTGCCGGGCTGGATTTTTTCCGTTTTGACCACGCCTTCAATATTGCAGATCTGCAGCAGCCGCGCATGTTCTTCCGTCACCTTCATTTTTCTGACCAGACGGCAGACGGAATTATTTTTCATCAGCAGACCGGAAAAAAGCACCGGCCGCAGACGCGGCGTCAGTTTCTTTTCCGTACTGTATACGTCTTCCAGCTGCCGGATTTCTTCTTCCTCATACAGCTTCATGTCCACTTCAATGACGCCGTCCGCAGATAAAAGCCTTGCTTCATCTTCGCTGTCTTCTTTGACTTCCAGGGTCCGCTGATAGAGATTCCACTGCAGATCCGCGATCATGCCGGGCCTGGCCTCGCTGCAGTCCAGTTTGCCCTGCACAGGGAACGCATACTCCACCCAGTTGGGCAGTCCGCTTTGCTCCTCCGGCGTGTACAGAACAAATACATGCATCCGTCCGTCGATGCTGATACACCCTTCCTCGCAGCGTAATTCCATTTCTCTCGGTTCTATTTTCTGATAAATCACCTCCTCGATATTGGGTTTCTCCTTCGGCAGGGTCTGCAGGTCATGAAAACGGAAAATATCTTTCCCCGCCATTTTCAGCTGCAGCAGCTGTCGGTCACAGAATTTCTTCTGAATCTCTGCGTCATCCTCCAGATCCACCGGAATGCTTTCCGACAGGGTTTCCGTAACCGTCAGCATGACGCCGATAATCATCTGCACATTCATTTTTCTGGAATTGATCAGGCTGACTTCAAATTTATCCTCGCTGACTTCCAGTCGTACATCGTCATGTTCCTCCACCGCCTGCATATGTACTTCTTCCTCAAAAGGCGTTTCTTTTGAAAAGGAGGAAATATGGCCGTCGCTCCCGGTATAAAGCAGATTGTATTTCAGAATACCGCTGATCAGGACCTTTCCCGACAGCGCTTCTGCTTTCTCCGGAATAATCTCACCCGTCTCCTGCACGATTTTTTCAATATCCGGCATATAATCGGGCAGATTCACATCTTCATTTTCCGAAATCTGCGTCGTCATTTCCTGCTTATTTCTGCACATATTTATGTTTTTTTTCAATAACTCCAACTGCTTTGTCCTCCTTGCATTTGCTGTAATATATGCGCGGCGGAAGAACAATATACACCCGGATTGCAAAAATTACCCGAAGCTGTTATAATGCATGAAAGACTTTTTACCCCGCCCCGTGGATTTTCAGCGGCGGGCAGGATTGCGCGCGCACAAAGCACGCATGATCCGCAGGCATCATTTCATCCGATCCGGGAGGTGTGCGATGATTCGAACTATCATAATCGTTTTTGCCGTGATTCTTTTCTTTCTGTTTTCCGTCATTACGGTACCGGTTATTCTGATTGCGGGGCTGTTTGACCGATATACGCGGGATATGATTGCCCTGCGCTGCGTACAGTTTATTTTCCGTATTATCCTGTTTCTGTCCGGCGCAAAGATCACTGTAGAAGGCACGGAACATGTGCTCAAAGACAGAGCGGCCCTCTATGCCCTGAATCATCGCGGTTTTTTTGACATTCTTCTGACTTATGTCAACATGAAGCGGCCTTCCGGCTTCGTTTCAAAAATTGAAATCAAAAAGGTGCCCTTTCTTAATTTCTGGATGTATTTTGTCCGCTGTATTTTTCTGGACCGGAACGATCCGAAATCCAGTATGCGCACAATTGCCGGCATGACAGGCCGCCTCAAAGCAGGCTGTTCCGTCTGCATCTGCCCGGAAGGCACCAGAAACCGCACGGAACAGAATCTGCTGCCCTTTAAATCCGGCAGCTTCCGTGTGGCCCTGAAGGCAGGCGCCCCGGTAGTTCCGGTAGCCGTTTACAATACCAACGCTGTTTTAGAGGACCATTTCCCGCGGATCCGGCCCGCAAAGGTGTACATCAGTTTTCTGGAGCCCATCGAAACGGCCCAGCTGAAAAAGAGCGACACCGACGCCCTCTGTCAGGAGGTCTATACCCGGATAAATCAGAAAATAGAATCATTCAAACAATTACAATGATCTTTCGGAGGATTTTAAAACCATGTCTTTCATTAAAAAAATTACCAGTCACCCGCTGTTTCGACAAATGATCCGTTTCGGTATCGTGGGCGTCGCAGCGTTTTTTGTGGAAATCGGCAGTTTGAACCTGTTGACCCAGTGGCTCTTTCCTTTGATGCTGCCCGCCAAAGACCATGATTTTTACGTATTGGCGGCAGCGCCTGTGGCTTTTCTCATCTCGGCAGTCTTTAACTATATCTTAAGTCTGCATTTTGTTTTCAAAAAGAGAAAAGATACCAAAGGTGTAACCATATTCTCCATTTTCCTTGTGCTGAATTTGATTGCGCTGGGATTAAATGAACTGTGGATGTGGCTGTTTGCGGTGCAGATGGGCATCAACCACAATATTTCCAAGGTGATTGCCACGGCACTGGTAACCATTTATAATTTTATTTCCAGAAAGATTTTTATTGAAGATCATCAGAAAAAAAAGAACGCTGCTGCGGACAGCGACAGCTGACCGGATGAAGGCAGACGTTCTTTTCAAAGATCACGCGAGGAAATGCTTCGTCTCCTTTCGTGAAATTATTTTTTTTGCAGGTATGGCGGAATTGGCAGACGCGCCAGATTTAGGTTCTGGTGGGAGACCGTGCAGGTTCGAGTCCTGTTACCTGCATGACAAAAATCCGAACCTGTTTCCCTGAGCGGAAACGGATTCGGATTTTCATTTTTCCGGCATAAATCTCCCGACTGTACTTCAACTGCTGCATATAAAAAGCCCTGCTTGCCGCAGGGCTTTAAAAAAGCAGGCGACGGGAATCGAACCCGCGTATTCAGCTTGGGAAGCTGATATTCTGCCATTGAACTACGCCTGCTTGTATTTTCACTTTATTAATATAGCACAGTAAGGGCCGTTTGTCCAGTAAATTAGTGCGGCCTGATTCCTTACAGTCATTGACATTTTTGGAAAAAAAGAGTATCGTATCCTTACTTTTGAAATAAATACAACCGCTGCTTTAAGCGTTTGGAAAGGAATCGTATATGAATCAATCGATCGTTATTACCGGCATGGGCGCTGTCACGCCCATCGGCATCGGCGTAAAAGCCTACTGGCAGGCGCTGCTGGACGGAGCCTGCGGCATCACGGACATTCCTGACTGGCAGGAACGGCAGCTGGCCGTGAACCGTGCCGCGGAAGTCAAAAATTTTCACGCTTCCGATTATCTGCCCCGCCGTATGGTCATGGATCTGGAACCCTTCATGCAGTATGCTTATGTTTCCGCAGCGGAAGCGGTAACGGAAAGCGGTCTGGACACGCACAGTACGCGGGTGGGCGTGGTCATGGGAACCGCCCTGAGCGGCATTACCATGATCGGCGATACCAATATGAAATTTGCCGACACTCCGCAGGTCAGCCCGAAGTTTCTGACCAAGGCCATGGGCAATCTGGCAGCATCCCAGTTTGCCATCAATTACGGCATTCAGGGACCCAGCATGACGGTAACCACCGCCTGTTCTTCCGGCGGAGACGCTATTAGTCTGGCAACCATGCTTTTAGAAAGCGGCCGGGCGGACGCTATCGTCGTCATGGCCGGGGAAGCCGCCCTTTGTCCTGCGGTATCCGACAGTCTGGTGCGCACCGGCGCCCTGTCCAAAAACGGACAAAGCGTCCCCTTTGATCAAAGCCGGGATGGCTTTGTCATCGGTGAAGGCGGCGGCGCACTGGTATTAGAAACCGCAGCACATGCCGCATCCCGGGGCGCAGTGCCCATTGCCGCACTGCTGGGCTGTGGCAACAATACGGACGCTTATCATCCGGTCTCTCCCAATCCGGAGGGCACCCAGGCTGCTCTGTGTATGCAGCTGGCCCTTGCGGACGCCGGACTGGCGCCGGCGGATATCGATTACATCAATGCCCACGGCACCTCTACCCTCAAAGGCGACATCGCGGAGACCCACGCCATTCACCAGGTTTTTGGCTCCCGTCCTGTATTTGTCAGCTCTACCAAGGGCGCTACAGGCCATATGATGGGCGCAGGCGGCATTACGGAGGTAATTGCCTGCATCAAAGCCGTAACCACCGGCCAAATGGCACCCAACACCGGCTGCACACAGCAGGATGCTGACTGCGATCTCACGCTGGTCACCAAAGAAACCGGCAGGCAGAACATTCGCGCCGCCCTGTCCAACGCTATGGGCTTTGGCGGACAAAATTCCTGCATCATTGTAGGACGCTGCCCGGCATAAATACATACATCTGCTCCATCAAAAATCAAAACAAAGGCAGAGGATCTGAACTTTCCTCTGCCTTTTATCGTTTCTATATCTTCTTTGTTTTTTTCCGCCGCTCCACCAGCAGCCGCACACCCCTGTACAGACCATACCCAAGCGCCGCCCCGATGGTGTTGTGAAAAACGTCGTCAAACTCGGACAGCCCGCTTTTTAAAATCAGCTGCAGCAGTTCGATCAGTAGGGAACAGCTCATGCCAAACAAAATACTCCTTTTTGCGGAGGTCTGTCCCATGGCCAGCGGATATAAAAATCCCGTCGGCAAAAGCAGCAGCACATTCAACAGATTCTCCGATATCAACGAAGTCGCCCCCTGCCGGATCGCCCGGTAAGACCAGAATGGAACCAGCCCGTAGTATTGCCGGGGCTTGATGGTGCGGCAGAAAACAGTCCATGAAAATGCAATGCCTACATAAGCCAGCAGCAGAAACATGCCGAAGGCTTCCATCTTTTTGCGGTATTTCCAATAATATGCAAACGTAAACAGCAGACTTAAAAATACAGACAGGACAAAATAAATCAAAGAGACCCCGAGGTGCGTTACAATGTATGTGTTTTCGATTTCATTCACCTCTTCTAATCACGAAATTACGGTCTTTGTCCCATACCGCCTTCCAGTGTCAGCGTTTCCCCGCTCATATACTTGAAATCCGGAGAAGCCAGCTGTACGCAGACACGGCCGATTTCCTTCTCCGCGTCTCCGTAATGTCCCATGGGCGGCATATGCACATTCTGTGCAAAAGCGTCCGGATAGGCTTCCTCAAACTGCTCCAGCTGAGAAGTCCAGGCCAGCGGGCAGATCACATTGACATTAATTCCGTCCTTGCCCCACTCTGTGGCCGCCACACGGCTCAGGCCGCGGATGCCTTCCTTGGCCGCCGCGTAAGCGCACTGTCCGTAGTTGCCGAACAGACCGGCGCCGGATGCAAAATTGATCACGCTGCCTTTGGTCTCTTTCAGATACGGATAGCAGGCTTTCATATAATAGAATACCGCATATAAACCGGAATACAATGCCAGATCAAACTGTGCCGTCGTGTGCTCCGCCAGTGACACGCCGGAGGCGGAAGCCTGGGCGTTGTTGATCAGTACATCGATCCGTCCGAAGGTCTCCATGGTCTGTCTGACCACTTCATTGACCACTGCTTCATTATCCGCGCCGGCATTGACGTCTGCCTGCACATAAAGCACCTTGATGCCGTAAAGACGTTCCAGTTCTTCTTTGGCGTCTTCCAGTTTTTTGACGTTTCGTCCGGTAATCACCAGATTGGCGCCTTCCTTTGCATAAGCGGTTGCAATTCCGTATCCGATGGAACCGCAGCCTCCATTCTTCAATACGGCGCGTCCGCCGCCTGTAATGATTGCTGTTTTACCTGTCAAAAATCCCATAATACTTCCCTCCTTTTTTATTTCACTCCTATCGTCAGCCTTTCGGATAATAGGAATTGGTCAGCCGCTCTACTTTTACGGCTACACCGTTTTTATAGTATACCCGCTCCGCCGCTGCGGAATTTCTGCCGGTGGACCAGGAATTGATCTGTATGCTGTCATACCAGTCGGGCTGTACACCCCAGAATTCCACATTCAGCTGCTTGCCGGTCACATAAGTGACGATCTTCACCGGCCGACTCAAATCGTTTCGGAATTTGAAATCGGAAGATCCATAGCTGACCATCGCGTCCTGACCGATGGGAACATAAACCGAATGCTGGCTGTGGCTTCTGCGTTCCACAATGGTCATACCGGCCCGCAGGGCGCCGCCGTAAAGCGTGGTGGACGCCTGACAGATACCGCCGCCATATCCGGTTCCCTGTACGGTTCCCGCCACCTTATAGCCATCCGCGAAACCGCAGGGTCCCGCCACGGCAAAGAAAGAAACCGTCTCTCCGGGCTGTACCACCAGTCCGTTGAAGGACAGCAGCGCCTTGGACATGTTAAAGGTTCCGTTGGCATTATTGACAGAAACCGTAGAGAAGGATCCCAGCTTCTGCGTAAAATCATTTCCCTTCAGCGTATAACCAATCTGGTTTGCCATGGTCTGCCATCCGTCATATGTGACGTATGCATGGGTGACAAAATCACCATAATCTCTGTGATTGTCCGTATTAACAATGACAGACCAGTTATTCCATCCGTCATTGGCTCCCTGATACCACTGAATATCATCCTGCCCGTTTGCGACACTCCAGGTGGGGAAAGTAACCCCCTGCGCTCTGCCGCCGCCGGCATTCATCAGCGTAACCCGCGCAGTGCCCTCGCTTAACTTTTCATATCGGATAAAATTGTTGGCAGTAATATTGGCAGATGTACTGTTTACAAAACACCGTATGCCATTGCGCATTGTGACATAAGCATGGGCGATATAATTTCCGAAATGATATTTGTGATTGCCGACATAAACATCTGCCACATATGTACCGTCACTCTGCCGCTCGGCCGTATACCATTTGATATCGCTTTGATCACTGCTGCACCAGACAGGCACTTCCACATGACTGACTCCGGGCAGCGCATCCAGATCATATACTGTCACGCGCATCCTGCCTGTTGTTCCATTGACGTTGCTGATCCGGATTTTACCGGAGGGCTTCGCATTTATGCTGAACTTCTCCGCTGCGATCAGCTCCTGCTTTCCGTTTTTCTTTGTAGCATAAATATGCACATTGTAGTCGCCCAGCGTCCTGTGCTCACTGATATTAATATAGTAATAATAGTAGGTTCCGTCTTTTTCTGCAGGATACCAGATCAGATCATCCTGTCCGCCTGCCGCACTCCATACCGCAAACTGTACCTGGGTCGTACCGCCCGGCACTACAAGATTTTCCAGAAAGACACCCCGAACCGTCTCATTATTATAATAATCCGTCTGGTTGATCCTCGTATATTTCGGCTTCATATCAACGCTTGCCGAAGCGGCTGTCTTTGTATTTCCGGTGATATCCGTCACTTTCAGTTCCGCCACATAGGTACCGAACGTATAATCCATATTCGCGATATTGACATCCAGATAATATCCGCCTGACCAGGACATGACATCATACGTATAATGCTTCGCTCCTGCCGCTGTGGTATGCAGATCCACCTTGATGTTCCGTATGGATTCCGGATTGCTGATGCCGGAAAGAGATACACGGAAAGTGCCCGCAGCCAGATTGACATTGGAAATCTGCAGACCGGAAACAGAAGGGTCTCCCAGCGTAAATGTACCGCTCTGTATCAATGCCCTTCTTCCGTCATTCAAAAGCGCATAAACATCTGCGTGAAATAAGCCCAGATCATAAAATCCGTCCATCGGAATCTCCGCACCGTACATACCGTCTGATTTGGATTCTGCCGTAAACCAGAGCTCGTCATCTTTTCCGCCCCGATCGCTCCAAACCGCATATTCCAAACGTTTTACCGGGTGCTCCAGCACCGGTGCGGAATTTTCAATCTGATAATAGCCGTTTTTCTGCGTCAGCGGCGTGCAGATAATCTGTTCACAGGCATGAACCGCCGTATAATATCGGTCGTCTGACTGCGGCAGATATTCATAAACAGTATTACCTGCGAAGCTGAGAACGCCATTGCCCATCTGCACATAGGCATGGATTTTATATTCGCCCGTATGGTTCTTATGTTTGCCGATATCCGCATTTACGGTATAACTGCCGTCACTCTGTCTCACAGCATCATACCATACGATATCACTCTGATCATTGCTGCACCAGACGGGAACCTGTACTTTTGCCACACCGGAAAGCGCGCTGATGTTCGAAACTTTGATCTGAAATCTGCCATGCCGCCGGTCTGCCATGCTGACCTGAACATCGGCTTTTGCAGCGCCATTCACAGAAAACGAGGATGTGCCCAGCAGAATCATGGATCCGCGCTGGTTACGCGCATAAACATGCACATAATATTCTCCCGCCGTCCGATGATTTGACACCGGAATTTTCGCCGTGTAGGAGCCGCCATTTGCGGAAACATTATACCAGATAATATCGTCCTGACCGCCTGTTTTGCTCCAGACCGCTGCCTGAATCTGCTGGATGCCGCCGACCGCTTTCGGTGTATTCACAGAGACCTGAAACTCCTTTTCCGTACCGGACGTATCGCGCACGGAAATCGCCGCCGACGACTGATAGGTAAAAGTGGTTATATTTAAGATCTGCATCCGGCCGTCTGTCATCAGCGCATACGCGTGTACCTGAAATTTTCCGTTGGAATCGTGGTTGTTTAAGGGAATCTCCACATAATAAACGCCTTTGCCGGACCTGGCAGAGTACCAGACCAGATCATCCTGCCCTTTATCCTCACTCCACACCGCAAAGCGAATATCCCGATACGATCCATTCAGCTTTAAATTGGAGAGTTCGACACGATAATAAGGTGCATTTCCGCCAAGTTCAAAAGATGACAGGTGATTGCTTTCAGCGGCGGACACCGTAAAAATCCGCCCGTACAGACATAAAATCAGCACCCCCATCAGCAAAAGAAGTTTTTTCAGTTTCATCTGCGCTTTTCCTTTCATACTCCGAAATCTTTTCATCAATTGCAAAAATTATACTGCAACTTGTCCTGTTTTTCAATCATTTTCCACCGTCGTTTTTCCTGATTTTACTGTTTTTTTATCTGCCTGTATTCCGGATGATCGGGCAAACCGCATATACGAAAAAAGGTATCTGCGTTCTTGCTTTTTCAGCATGTGCCTTATATAATGAAAGAAACCATTTCCTACGGAGGTATGCGTTATGAAAGCGATCAGGCGACATCTCATTCTGTTTCTGACAGCGGCTGCTGTCCTGTCTCTGACGGCCTGCGGTAAAACAGGTACCAAGTCCCAGTCTGAGATTGCAAATGCACTGGACATTTTACAGACCACCTGGGAGCAGTATCCCGAAGAAAACAAATTCGCGGTGGCGGGCGGCGCCGGAACTATGGACGCGCCCGATACCATGGACGTAAAAGATACGGATACACTGGACAATCTCCTGGGCTTTCCCAAAGACTACGCCGCAAACATTGATGACGCGGCTGGAATGCTTCACGCCATGAACGCCAACTCTTTTACCTGCGGCGTCTTTCATGTCAAAGACAGTACGGACATTTCCGAAATTTCAGACGCCATCGACGCACACCTGAATGACCGGGAATGGATGTGCGGTTTTCCCGAACAGCTGCTCCTTGTCAGCATTGACGATTACCTTGTTTCCTGTTTCGGCGCAGGCGATCTGACGGACAGCTTCCGACAGGCGTTACTGGAAGCCTATCCTGAAGCGGAAACCATCGTCGATAAAGCATTTTCTCTGTAAAAGTTTTTTCGATACATTCCGCGAGGTAACACGGCATGTTGTTTTCCAGCATTTCCTTTTTATATTATTTTCTGCCGGCGGTACTGCTGCTCTACTTCGCCGTGCCAAAACCCTTAAAAAACGGCGTTTTGCTTCTGGCAAGTCTCCTGTTTTACGGATGGGGCGAACCCCGGTATCTTTATTTTATGCTGTTCTCCATCCTGCAGGGCTATGCCGCGGGGATTCTGATGGAAAAATACCGGAAGCGGTCAAAGATCTTTTTGACCGCTTCTCTTCTGTGCAGTCTGGGACTGCTGGCTTACTGTAAATATACAGATTTCTTTCTCCGAAACATCAATGCCCTCACCGGTCTATCCCTGCCGCTGCTGAACATCGCGCTGCCTATCGGCATCAGCTTTTACACTTTTCAGATGTTAAGCTATATCATCGATGTTTACAAAGCCCGGGTTCCGGCACAGAAAAATCCGGTTTCTCTGGCGCTTTACATCGCTATGTTTCCCCAGCTGGTGGCAGGTCCCATCGTTCGCTATGCAGAGATTGCCCCGCAGCTGTCCGGCCGGCGGCACAGCCTGACCGCAACTGCCGGAGGACTTCGCCGCTTTATCTTCGGCCTCTCCAAAAAAGTGCTGATTGCCGATACGCTGGCGAAGCTTGTCCAAATCTGCAAAACTACAGAAGAGGCTTCCGTTTTGTTTTTCTGGATTTCCGCCGTCGCTTTTATGCTGGAGATTTATTTTGACTTTTCCGGCTACAGCGATATGGCTATCGGTCTGGGACAGATCTTCGGGTTTCATCTTCCGGAAAACTTCAACTATCCTTATATTTCCTGCAGTATTACGGAATTCTGGCGCAGATGGCATATTTCTCTCGGCAGGTGGTTCCGGGACTATCTCTATATCCCGCTGGGCGGCAACCGCGCAGGCAAAGCACGGTGGCTTTTAAATCTTCTGCTGGTCTGGGCGGCCACCGGCCTGTGGCACGGCGCATCGTGGAATTTCGTACTCTGGGGTCTGTATTTTGCTGCCCTTCTGGTGCTGGAAAAACTGTTTCTGCTGCCCCTGCTGCAAAAATCCAAAGTCATAAGCCGTCTCTATGTTCTGCTGTTTGTGCTGTTTGGCTTTGTTCTTTTTGACGCCGCGAATCTGCGGGAGGCCCTCTCCTGCTTTTCGTCCATGTTCGGCGGCGGACAGCTGCCCCTGGTTTCCGCTTCCTGCCTGTACTACCTGAAAAGTTATGGTCTGATCCTGCTTCTGGCCGCGGCCGGCGCAACGCCCTGGCCTAAGCGGCTGGCGGAAAACTTTAAGCATACCCGGTGGGGAGAAAAGGTTTTGGTTCTTGCGGAACCGCTATGCCTCACTGCCCTGCTGCTGACCTGTACAGCCTGGCTGATAGACGGTTCCTTCCGGCCGTTTCTGTATTTTCGTTTTTAATGGGAAGCGTATATTTGCAAAAGGAGGTGCGCCCGTATGTGTGAAAAAATCAAATCCTGTCTTCTTCTGGTGCTGACCGCAACGGTTCTTTTTGGTTTTTCCGCGGCGGGTCTGCGGCTGCCGGATGCCGCGCAGTCAGCGGCCGAACGCAGAAAACTGACACAGTTTCCCGAATGGACTGCGAAAAGCGTGGAAAGCGGCCGGTTTATGCGGTCCTTTGAGGACTACGCTCTGGATCAGTTTCCTTTGCGGGATACCTTTCGCAGCCTGAAAGCCTGCACGGCCCTTTATCTGCTCCGGCAGCAGGATGTCAACGATCTGTTTGTGCAGGACGGCTGCATTTTCGAGCTGGATTACCCGCTGCATGCCGATTCTGTTCGGTATGCCGGTACACGTTTCCGCTATATCTATGACCGGTTCCTGTCCGGCCATGACGTTTCCGTATATCTATCTGTCATTCCCGATAAAAACCGTTTTCTTTCTGTAAACGCTGCTTATCCGCTGCCGGACTATGACGCTTTTGCCCGGCTGCTGCAGGAAACGGATGATTTTGCAACATATATTGATATTACTCCAACCCTGTCCTTACATGACTATTACCGCACGGATTCCCACTGGCGGCAGGAAGAAATCACCGATACGGCGCAGCTGATGGCCCGCCGTATGGGTGCGGCGCTTTCCGCCGGTTATACAAAGAAAAAAGCGGACCAACTCTTTTCCGGCGTTTATCTTGCCCAGTCTGCGCTGCCGCTTTCCCCGGAGCCGCTGTATTATCTGGACGCGCCGTTTTTAGAAGACTGCATCGTCTATGATTATGAAACGGATACGCAGCTGCCGGTTTATAACATGGAAAAGGCACAGGGAAATGATCCTTATGAACTGTTTCTGTCCGGCCCCAAGGCGCTGCTGACCATTGAAAATCCCCATGCGGACATGGAAAAAGAACTGGTGATTTTCCGGGATTCCTTTGCAAGTGCGCTGGCGCCGCTGCTGGCGGAAGGATACGCAAAAATCACACTGGCGGACATCCGCTACATTTCGCCGGCTCTGCTGGGGCAGTATCTGTCCTTTGACAAACAGGATGTCCTGTTTTTATACAGCACTTCTGTGCTGAATCACAGTGAAACCCTCAAATAACCTGGGGTTCTATGAATTATTCGAAATATTTTTGTGCAGTTTGCCTGTTCACTTTATGAAATATTTGTGAAAAAATGGAATTTCCCGATTGACGGAAATATTATTCGATATATAATTAAGAATTACGAATCTATATGATTACAGCGTCAAAAGCTCGAATCCACGGTATGCTTGCATACCGTTGGGTGAGAAGCTTTATGACGCGCCCCAACATGAGGAAGAAGTGGGGCAGGGGCCCCATGGATTCCGAATGTTGGGTAGGATTGTGGGAGCTGCGAAGCAGCGTAACAATCCGTAATCACATTTGACGCCCGAATCATCTATATAGGAAAGGAAGCATTTCAATGATCCGACGACTTTTACAATGCGTCAGAGAGTATAAGAAACCCACGATACTGACGCTTCTCTTTATGGTCGGCGAAGCGGTGATCGAATGTATTATCCCGTTTATCACCGCCAATCTGGTCAATCATATCAAAGCCGGCATCGATATGGGGCAGATTCTGCGCACCGGGGCGCTGCTGGCGGTAATGGCCTGTCTGTCGCTGTCCTGCGGCGGTATGGCAGGATTTACCTGTTCCAAAGCCTCTGCGGGATTTGCCAAGAATCTGCGGCACGATATTTTTCAGAAGATACAGACCTTTACCTTCCACAATATTGACCGGTTCTCCTCTTCGTCTCTGGTGACCCGTATGACGACGGATGTGGCCAATATTCAGATTGCCTATATGATGGTGATCCGAACCGCTATCCGCAGCCCGCTGATGCTGATCTTCTCCATTATCATGGCTTACATCATGGGCGGCTCCCTGGCGACCTCCTTTGTGATCATCATTCCCGTACTGGTCTTCGGCCTGCTGATGGTCAGCCACAAAGCCATGCCGGCCTTCCGGCGGGTTTTCCATAAATATGACCATCTGAATGAGTCCATCGAGGAAAATGTCCGTGCCATGCGCGTGGTCAAAGGATTTTCCCGAGAAGAATACGAAAAGCAGAAATTCAATGCCGCAGCGGAGGATATCCGCATTGACTTTACCAAGGCGGAGCGCATCGTTGCATTTAACACGCCGATCATGCAGATCTGCGTTTATTTCAATATGATTTTCGTTCTGCTGGTAGGCTCTCGTATGACCATTACCAGCAAGGGCAACGTGGTGGATGTAGGTCAGATCTCCGCCATGATTACTTATGGCGTACAGATTCTGATGTCCCTGATGATGCTGTCCTTTATTTACGTAATGCTGACTATGTCTTCGGAATCCTTTAAACGAATCGGCGAAGTCTTAAACGAGGTGCCGGATCTGCCCATGGCGGCGCAGCCTGTAACGTCGATTCCCGACGGTTCCATCGACTTCAACCATGTAAATTTCAAATATTCCGCAAAAGCGAAAAAGAACGCCCTTTCCGACATTGATCTGCACATCCGCTCCGGCATGACCGTGGGCATCATCGGCGGCACCGGTTCCGGAAAATCTTCGCTGGTGCAGCTGATTCCGAGACTTTATGACGTGACGGAAGGCAATATCACCGTCGGCGGCATCGACGTCAGGAACTACGATATCAAAGCCCTCAGAAACAGCGTGGCCATGGTACTGCAGAAAAATCTGCTGTTCTCCGGCACCATCAGTGAAAACCTGCGCTGGGGCAATGAAAATGCCACCGACGAAGAAATCAAAGAAGCCTGCGTGCTGGCTCAGGCGGACGAATTTGTTTCTTCATTTCCCGATGGCTACAATACAAAAATCGAGCAGGGCGGCAGCAATGTCTCCGGCGGCCAGAAGCAGCGGCTCTGTATCGCCCGGGCCCTGCTGAAAAAACCGAAAATACTGATTCTGGACGATTCCACCAGCGCAGTGGATACCAAAACCGACGCGCTGATCCGTGCCGGATTCAAACAGTACATTCCGGAAACCACCAAGATCATCATTGCACAGCGTGTGGCTTCCGTGGAAGACGCGGATATGATCATTGTCATGGACAACGGCCGTGTCAGCGCCTGCGGCACCCACAGCGAGCTGCTTGCATCCAGCGATATTTACCGCGAAGTATATGAACAGCAGACGAACGGAGGTGATGACGATGGCACAGACAAATAGACATTCGCGGCCCACAGCGAATCCCGGCGTCATCAAACGGATTCTGAAAATGCTGATCAGCTCCTATCCGGTGCTGGTTCCGCTGACTGCCCTCTGTATTCTGTTTTCCGCCGCTACCTCGGCCATCCCGGCCATCTTCATTCAAAAGGTGGTAGGCACCATCGAAGTCTGGTACAAGACCGGCGACTGGGCCGCTGCCAGCAAGGAAATCATACCAAAGGTTGCGCTGCTGGCCTCATTGTATTTCCTGTCCATGCTGTCCATCACGCTTTATACCCAGCTGATGGCCTATATCACCCAGGGTTTCCTCTGCAAAATGCGCGGGAAAATGTTTGACGGCATGCAGAACCTGCCCATTAAATATTTTGACACCCACAAGCACGGCGACATCATGAGTTATTACACCAACGATATTGATACCCTGCGTCAGATGGTAGCCCAGTCTCTGCCGACGCTGCTGCAGGCATCGGTGGTGGTGCTGACCGTATTCTTTATTATGCTCTATTTCAGCCTCTGGATGACCCTGGTGCTGATGCTGGGCGTACTGGCCATGCTCTTTGTATCCAAAAAGATCGGCGGCGGCTCAGCCAAATACTTTGTGCGCCAGCAGATTTCCCTGGGCCGGGCGGAAGGTTTTATTCAGGAAATGATGAACGGTCAGAAGGTGGTCAAGGTCTTCTGCCATGAGCCCCAGTGTGAAGCAGACTTCGAAAAGATCAACGAAGCCCTGTACAACGACAGCTACCGGGCCCACGCTTACGCCAACTCCTTAGGCCCTATTATCATGAATATCGGCAATATCCTCTATGTCATCATTGCAGTCACCGGCGGCATCTTTATGATCTCCGGACTGAAAAACATCGGTATTGCGGGTCTGCCTTTCAGCATCAGTATTCTGGTGCCCTTCCTGAATATGACCAAACAGTTTACCGGCAACGTCAATCAGGTTTCCCAGCAGGTCAATTCCATTGTCATGGGTATGGCCGGCGCGGAACGTATCTTCGCGCTGATGGATGAAGCCCCGGAATCCGACGAAGGCTATGTGACTCTGGTAAACGCGAAGGTGGCAAAGGATGGCACCATCACGGAATCCGCCAAACGCACCGGTACCTGGGCATGGAAGCACCCCCACACCGACGGCACCCTGGACTACACACTGCTGCGGGGCGACGTGCGGCTGGTGAACGTGGACTTTGCCTATGAGGAAGGCAAGGACGTGCTCCACGACGTGTCCGTCTATGCCGAACCCGGTCAGAAAGTAGCCTTTGTAGGCGCTACCGGCGCGGGAAAAACCACCATTACCAACCTGATCAATCGGTTTTACGACATTGCCGACGGCAAGGTGCGTTACGACGGCATCAATATCAATAAAATCAAAAAATCCGATCTGCGGCGCTCGCTGGGCATCGTGCTGCAGGATACCAACCTGTTTACCGGCACGGTGATGGAAAATATCCGCTACGGCAAGCTGGACGCCACGGATGAAGAATGTATCGCAGCTTCCAAACTGGCAGGGGCAGACGACTTCATTACCCGGCTGCCGGGCGGCTATGAAACAGAGCTTTCCAATAACGGATCCAATCTTTCCCAGGGACAACGCCAGCTTATTGCCATTGCCCGGGCGGCGGTTGCCGACCCGCCGGTTATGATTCTGGATGAAGCGACTTCCTCCATTGATACCAGAACGGAAGCCATCGTCCAGCGCGGCATGGATAAGCTGATGGAAGGCCGCACCGTATTTGTCATTGCCCACCGGCTTTCCACCGTCAAGAATTCCGACGTCATCATGGTGCTGGATCACGGACGGATTATCGAACGGGGCAGCCATGAAAAACTGATTGAAGAACGCGGCACCTATTATCAGCTTTATACCGGTGCCTTTGAACTGGAATAATCCATAGAAAACAAGAAGCGGCAAGTCTAAAAACTTACCGCTTCTTATTTTTAATACGCGTTATGCTTTGTTCAGAAGATAGACAGACAGATTCAGATATCCCGCAAAAGTCACCCAGGCCAGATACGGCACCATCAGCCATCCGGCCGCTTTGGAACATGCATCAAATAAAAAGATACACCACAGGATCAGAAGCCAGAGCAGCACCAGCCACAGGAAAGCAAACAGATACCATTCCAGACGAAAGAAAAAGATCGACCAGAAAAAATTGACAAATAACTGCAGGCCGTATACAGTCAATGCTTTCTTCTTCTCTGCGTGCGTCCCTTCTGAAACAAAAACCAGCCAGGACGCAATTCCCATCAGTATATACAGAATCGTCCACACGACAGGAAACAGCCACCCCGGCGGCGCAAGCGCTGGTTTCGCGATTTGGTCAAACGAAGCATAAGCACCCCTCGAAAAAAATGCGCTTAAAGCGCCTACAGCCAGCGGCAGCAAAATAAACTTTGCAAAAGCCCATGGATTTTTTTTCATGACATATCCCTCCCATTTGCAATATATGTATGTCATTTGGGTATCATTCACAGATTCCGGCACATACTAAAAGAAAAATGTGAGGTAAATGAAACATGGAAAATACAGATACCATTGCACTGCTGCGGGAATGCGACGCGGGCACAAAAATGGCTTACGCATCCATTGATGAAGTTCTGGACAAAGTCCAGAGCGAAGAAATGCGAAATTTTCTGAAGGAAAGTAAGAGCCATCATGAAAAACTCTGCGATGAACTGCACCAGCTGCTGACCAGCCATCACAGCGAAGAAAAAGAGCCCAATCCCATGGCCAAAAGCATGTCCTGGATCAAAACCAATATGAAGGTTGCCATGGACAAAAATGACAGCACCATCGCCGAGCTTATGACTTCCGGCTGCGATATGGGCATCAAATCCCTTTATCAGTACCTGCACCAGTACAAGGATGCCGACGATACTGCCAAAGAGATCTGCAGCCGACTGATCAAAATTGAAGAAAAACTGCGGGAGGATCTGCAGAGCTATCTCTAAATCTACAGTTTTTTATGTATTGGAAAATGAAAGGCGGGAACAAAGTTATGTAAACTGTTCCCGTTTTTTCTTTTATGACACAGGTTTGCAGACGTCCACCCAGCCGACCGGCGACGCATATTGTTCCAGCTCCGGGATGCTCAGCTCAATGGCGCTGTTGGAGCTGCCGCAGGCCGGAAATACCGTTTCAAACCGCTTCAGGGATTCGTCCAGATAGACCGCAACGCCTTCATTGACCGCAAAAGGACAGACGCCGCCCACCGCATGTCCGATCAGCGGCTCCGCTTCCTCTAAGGCAAGCATTTTGGCTTTCACATGAAACTGCGCTTTATATTTCTGATTATCTACTTTTCGATCCCCTGCTGTAACAACCAGCAGGACGCGGTCCCCCGCATGAAAGGAAAGGGTCTTTGCAATACGGGCGCCCTCGCAGCCTAAGGCCGTGGCCGCCAGCTCCACCGTAGCGCTGGAAACATCAAATTCCAAAATCCGGTGGGCAATGCCCTGTTCCTTGAAATAAGCTCTGACTTTATCGATTGACATACGATCATATTCCTTTCTTTAATTTTTCAGATATCTGTAAAGCGTCTTTACATTTTCAAACGTATAGGTGGGCTTTGTCTCTGACGCCAGGATATCTTCCACCGTGGATTCGCCGGACAGCACACAGACCGTGTCCACCTGCGCATGGATTCCCGTTGCGATGTCCGTATACAGGCGATCCCCAATAATTAAGGTTTCCTCTTTTTTTACGCCAAATTTTTCCATGACGATCTCCACCATAGTGGTTTCCGGCTTTCCGATGTACTGCGGCTTTCTTCCGGTGACATTTTCATACATCATGCACATGGAGCCGCAGTCAGGAATCAGCCCAAAGCTGACCGGACAGCCAAGATCCGGATTAGTGGCATAAAACGGAATCGGCTGATGCAGCATCTCGCTGGTTTTGCGCAGCTTTTCACTGGTCAGTTCCGTATCAAACCCCACCAATATGGCCGCCGCTTTGTCGGTCACCGATTCGGTCACACACAGTCCGTATCGCTTCAATTCTTCCAGCATGGATCTGGTGCCCTGACAATAAACCGGCTGATTTCCATACGCTTTTTTCAGCAGCAGCGCCGCCGCCTGCGTGGAAGTAAAAAAATGCGCCTCTCCCGCCGGTATACCCATCCGATTGACCTTCTGAATATAATCTTTTACGGATCTTGACGAATTATTTGTAATAAAAACATACTTCCCTCCGCTGTCTTCGATCCATGAAAGCAGAGCCAGCGTCCCGTCAAAGAGCGTGTCCTCATTGTAAATCGTTCCGTCCATATCCAGAAGAAACAGTTTTTTGCTCCGCAGCGCGGAAGCATCTTTTCCGAAATAGTCTTTGTTTTGCATAGGCATCTCCATCGTGTCTTATTTTCGTATGGTAGCACAAATATGCTGATTCTTCAATTCTTTTTCTGCGCCTGCGGATTCACGCTTAAAAAAACAACCGGCTTCATCTGCGTGTCCTTGGCTGCTTTTTTCAATCAAAAGCTGCTGCAGATTCTCGAAATCTGCTAAAATGAATCAAAAACAAAGGAGATTAAAAATGAACGATTTGCAGACACTCATTGACAATTATTTATACTATTGTAAAAATCAAAAAAGATTAGATCAAAAGACATTAAAAGCTTACCGGATCGATCTCTGTCAGTTTATGGAAAGTATCTCTGTTTCCCATGTATCAAACATCGATGTCCCTGTATTAGAAAACTACATTTCTTCCCTGCACAGCAAGTATAAAGCCAAAACGGTCAAACGAAAGCTGGCCTCTGTAAAAGCGCTCTTCCACTATTTTGAATATAGAAATATCTTCGACAAAAATCCTTTTAATAAAATACAGTTAAAATTCCGCGAGCCGGCTACACTTCCAAGAGTTATCCCTTTACATACCATTGAAACGCTTTTATCTGTTATCTACAGACAATGCGATGAAGCGCCGACGAAATATCAACAAAAAAATGCATTACGGGACGCTGCCGTAATCGAACTGCTTTTTGCAACTGGAATAAGGATTTCCGAACTGTGTTCTCTCAAAAAAGATGATATTAATTTGCAGGATCAATGTATTCTGATCTACGGCAAAGGGGCAAAAGAACGCCGGCTGCAAATTGGAAATCATGACGTAATTCATGTCCTGGAAGAATATAAACAAGAATTTCTACCACAGATTCAGAATTGCAATTACTTTTTTGTAAATCAAAACGGCTGTGTCCTATCGGATCAATGCGTCAGACGGGCAATAAACAAATATGCATCCATAGCTGCAATAGAATTGCATATTACTCCACACATGTTCCGCCACACCTTTGCTACCAGCCTGCTGGAAGCAGATGTGGATATACGCTATATTCAGGAAATGCTGGGACACAGTTCCATTCATATTACAGAAATATATACCCACGTGGCTATGTCGAAGCAAAGGAATATCCTGACTGAAAAGCATCCCAGAAATCATTTTCATATATAAAATTTTGAGGCGATATGTGATAGGTGAAAGAGCGATCAGATATCGCCTCTTTTATTTGGTTGATAATAAAAAGTTATCCGTTAAGTATTAATA
>CANRJG010000012.1 GCA_947630875.1 uncultured Lachnospiraceae bacterium | reverse complement strand
CCGTGTACCGAACGGTACGCACGGTGGTGTGAGAGGTCGGAATTTCTCATTCAAGAGAAATTCCTCCTACTCGATTTAGGAGTTTGCAATTGACAATTCTTTTATTCCATTGTAAATTGAATCTATAAACAGGCAGTAACATTGTTACTCTGTCGGTTTCAGTAAAAAAACTGAATATATCAGACTGTGCTGACGTTTACCGCAAAGACAAACTGTCAGGTAAGCGGCTTAGAATGAACGGGGAAAGACCCACGCGACCGGCACTGTGCGCGCAAGGGAACGCCCAAAACGGGGAACCGTTGGACGAAAGTTCGCCACTGGAGCAATCCGGGAAGGTAGGAGCGTATACCATAGAAATTTTTCTGAAGCGCTAGTCAGGAGACTTACACGGTTTGAATTTTGCAAATTACACGACGAGTTCTCAAAGTATTTGCTATCCTTAGGGGAGAAGTATGCCCATTTGGAACGCGCCGGAAAAATCCGGCGTTTTTTATAAGGGGAAAGTATGCCCATTTGAAGCGCGCCGGAAAAAAATCCGGCGCTTTTTATAGGGAAAGTACGCCTGTTTGAAACGAGTCGGAGAGAATCCGGCTTTTTTATTTTTTCGGCATAATAAAGGAGGTAAAGTATGCAGAAAATCCTGAAAAAACTGACTGCCCTGCTGATGACTTTGATGCTCATCGCCGGCGTGCTTCCTGCAAACGTTTCGGCAGATCAGTCGGAAACCGCGCCCATTGCGGATGGAAATGCACAGGAAAGCCCGGGCTATAATATCTGGGTAAACGGCGAAGAATTTACAGCAGATCATCTAAGCATTGCCTGTGGGGAAGGTACAGCGGTTCTTTCATCCGACGGGAAAGAAGGGGAATATACCCTTACCCTGAGCAATGCCACAATTACAAAAGAAGGGTCGCAGCAGCAGGGTGAAACCACACTGAAAAAAAGTTGTATCAATGTACCCGTAACCGTCTCTCTGCTGCATCTTGTACTGCAGGGAGAAAATACCGTCACCGTACCGGAAAAGGGCACTTCTGCCGTAATTCTGTCCTGTGAATCCGTCATCAGTGGAGACGGAACACTAACCATCGATGCCACAAACGGCGGCACAGGGCTTAGTGCAGGGAATGACCTGCATATCAATGGCGGAACGCTGCAAATCACCGGCGGCCAGTATGGCATTTACGTCAATGGAATGTATTACCAGAACGGCGGGAAGGTGGCCGCAAAGGGAAATAATAGTTCAGAAGGCATGCGTTTCGGTTCGAAAACCGGCTATAACGGATCCGAAGATGCACATATGTACGTTCGAAGCGGTTCCATCTTCCTGGAAGGCGCCATCAGCGCCAGTGGGAGAAAATCAGCCGGTTTGTATCTTTCCGGATACAACACTTCCTATTTGCATGTGAAAGACGGCACAGAAGTGAAAGTCGGATCGACGGCGGACAGCATGATTCCATTGGAAGATGCTCTTAACTATCAGTTTTTTTCTGCCGATGCAGGAAATGAAGTGGTTCCTTACCGCTTAACCATGGATGGCACATATAAAACGGAATACGAACCCGGAGAAGCATTGGATTTGTCCGGTGCCGACTTCACATTGATTATGAGCGACGGAAGCACACAAACGCTGCAGGCCAAAGATCTGACCAGCACCTACGATAAAGATACCGAAGGCCTGCAGTATGTCACGCTCTCCTATGGCAAGGGAGCCATGACGGTCAGCACCGTGATCCGGGTGCTGGTGGGAAAAGAAAAGAATCATTTGCTGGATTTCGACATTGAAAATGCGCTGACAGTGGATCCGGAAACAAAAACACTGGGAGAAGCGTTCCAATTTGATCCGAATGTGCATGAGTACTCTATTGCGTTGTATGATAATGGGAAAGGCAATAATAAAGTATCCTACAGCATTTCGGATTACACGCAGATTGCTTTTAAAAATGATGAAACGAAGTGGGTCAGCAGATGGCAATATTCAAAAAAGGCGCAAAATACATTTGCAAACTGTTACTACTTTCAGAAAGACAGCATTTCGTCCAAGGTGCCGGCTTTTCATGTAAACGATCCGGTGCGCACTGTCACAGTGCAGGTATACAGGACTTATAATGCGGATCGTATGTACGGAGATGAAGCGGCTTTGGATGAACTGCAGGAATATACGTTCCATGTGTATCGCATTGCCAGTTTTAATACCAGTGGTTACTATTTTCATATTTTTGAGGATGAAGCGCAAAATAGCAGACTGGCTCTGCAGATTCCATCCGCTTACAGTATTTCGGATACGGATGAAGTATTTCAGGTGACGGCCTCGGAGAAAGTCAGAGAAGATAAAGCCATTTATCTGCGGGCTTCGGACGGAGCGACCGTGACTGGCGGAGAAAAAATGGCCACGCTGCAGTATCAGACACCGGAAGGTACATGGGCGGAAGCGAAAGATGCAACCGGCGAGCCGGTGACAGATCCGTATAAGACGGTATATAAATTTGATCTCTCCGGGTATCCCCTGGATACGGCAACCGGACTGATTAAAATTCCCATCCGGCTGGCCTGCGGCAGCGAAGGCTGCGGAATTGACCGGGAATATACACTGCAGGTCTGCATGTATGATTTTACCCCGCAGATTGTCTCTCAGCCGCATTTCACCGATGCGGAAGGAGAAGCGGTGTATACCCTGACCGCGGACAAAAGTGATCTGACGAATCTGGAACTGTCTCCGGTAGAGATTGCCGATATGCCGGAAGGCGCAGACCAGGGAACCATTACGTATCAGTGGTATGGCAGCAGAAATCTGAATAACACGGCAGGCAGCACCCATACCGGCGGTTCCACACGTATCAGGGGAGAAACCGGCCCCACACTGAAGGACGTCAGTTTTCTGATGGGCGGCAGTTCTTTCCTTTTCTGTGAAGTGACACGAACCGTAGGAGAAACTGTCTATACCGCCCGTTCCAATGTGATTCAGATCAAAGTCAGCTATCCCATTTCCCGTTTAAGTCCCATGGGATTCGACCTGGAACCTACTGTAACGAACACGCTGGAAAGTTGTGAGGTGGGAACCTCTCCCGGCTTCTATGATTTTCAGTTAATGGCTGACGCGGTGCTGGATGAAGAAGGGAACAAAGTGTATGGTACGCCGGAAGGTGCTTTTGTCACGCCGGTAGTCTGTGCCCGTCCTGCAGGCGGAAGCGAAGAGGACGTGCTGCAGCTGGGCGCAACGACAGAAGTGAACCAGCTTACTAGTGGATCAGGTAATATCGGATATTTATATTATACGCAAAACTGGAAGGAAGGCATGGACGGCGAGCTGTCAGAGGAAGTGCTGGCGGCGAGAAAGGTTTCCGGCAAACCGGGGGTATACGGATACGGACATTACAAAGGGGAACTTCCTGCCGTCACCGCGCCCGGAACCTATGAATATTTTATTCGCCTTATTTGTTCCAGGGAAGGATTCGAAAACGTATGGTATGACAGCGACGTACTGCTGACCGTGGATGTTTCTCTTCCGGAGGAAATGCAGTCCTGGTCCGGAACCGGGACAGAAAGTGACCCGTTCCTGATTCGGGATGATACACAGCTGTGCCAACTGCGTGATTTGGTCAACCGGGGTATCAGTTTTGCCGGCGTGTACTTCGCGCTGGATGCAGACATTACCCTGCCTGCAGACTGGACGCCCATGGGCGCTTTGAAGCCGGGCGCATCCGGTCCGGGAAACGGTTCCTCTGTGAATCCCTTCTCCGGTATTTTGGATGGACAGAATCATACCGTTACTGTTGCGGAAGAAGGGCTGCCTTTGATCGGTTATGCCAGAGGCACCACCATCCGCAACCTGAATATTTATGGTAAAAAGATCAAAGGATCCGGATTGATCAATGAAAGCTTTATCGATTATGGCGTCAGCGGAAATTATAACAGCACAGGGGTGAAGATGACCGCCACGCTGGAAAATATTACGCTGAAAGCGGGTTCATCCACCAGAGGCAGCGGACTTGCGGACGGCTCCGGTTCCGGCATCAATGCGATTATTGTCAAAAATTGTACGGTAGAAAAGGGCGTTACCATTGGTTATGATCAGCACCAAAGCGCCATCGGTTCATTTGTCGGTCTGTTTGCCGGAACGATTTCCGATTCCATCAGCTATGCCGAGGTCTATGGCGGCAGCAATGTCGGCGGGATCGCCGGGGTCAAGAATCAGTCCATGGGAGACTGTATTATCGAACGATGCGCATTTCTGGGCAATGTTACGGCCACCGGCCGCGCTGCCGGCGGAATTCTGGGCAAAGGATATGAAGCAGAATCCGCTCCCAACTCACCCACGGCCACCATTCGCAACTGTTATGTTGACGGCGACGTTACAGCAGAAACCTGTGCAGGCGGTATCTTTGGCGGTGAATTTGTGGTAGAAGCCTGGAATGACAGTTATATTACGGATAATATTTTCTACGGTAAAGTAACCGCAACCGGTGACAACGGTGTGTCAGGCGGAATTATTGCCCACCATAACAATATCAACGAGCGTCTGCACATCGCCAATAATTTTTATCTGGATACCGGGGCGGAAAAAGGCATGGGGCAGTATGGAAATCTGTATGAAGGATTTGATCCGGAGGAAGCCTGCAAGGCCATGACGGCGCAGCAGTTTGCCGACGGAACCGTACTGGAACGGCTGATGTCCTCCGAAACCAGTTACAAAAACTGGAAACAGGGGGAAAAATATCCGGTATTTGGTACGGAAGCCGTAGTTACGGCACTGGAAATCGGCGGCAGTTATAAGGATCAGTATTATGTTGGCGAACCATTGGATTTCAGCGGCATGGAAATCACAGCGGTTTACAGTGACGGAACGAAAACACCGCTGTCGTTGGAAGACGTACAGGTTTCCGGCTATGACAACGAACTGCACGGGGTACAGCATGTTGTCCTGACTTATGGCGCGGTTTCCGCCACTGTCGATATTACGGTTCTGCTGCCGGAAGGAACGATCAAAATCAGCTTTGCGCTGTTTGGGGATCACCTGCATGCGGATGATGAAACAGATGTGCATACACTGACTGCAGGAAATCTGGAAGAATGGATTCCTGCGGCCACCTATGAAGTAGATAACAATGCCACCGTGAAAGATGTTTTGGAAAAGGTTCTGACCGCAAATGGTTATACATGGAAAAATCCTTCCGGCAATTATGTGACATCTATTTCCAATGGAAGCGTTACACTTGCGGAGTTTACCAATGGGAAATTTTCCGGTTGGATGTATGCATATAACAGTGTACACAGCAATCTGGGTGTCAGCGAACAGTATCTGAATGACGGTGATGTGATTATATTCCATTATACGGACGATTATACAAAGGAATCGGAAATCGTTTCACCGGAACCTTCGGCCACACCGAAGCCTACAGACACACCGGAACCTTCGGCTACACCGAAGCCTACAGACACACCGGAACCTTCGGCTACACCGGAACCTTCGGCTACACCGAAACCTACAGACACACCGGAACCTTCGGCTACACCGGAACCTACAGACACACCGGAACCTTCGGCTACACCGAAGCCTTCGGCTACACCGGAACCTTCGGAAACGCCAAAACCTTCGGAAACGCCGGCTACGAAACTGCTGTATGGAGACATTAATTCTGACAAACACATAGACGCAGAAGACGCTTTGCTGGTATTAAAGGCTGCGGCAAAATTGATTCATCTGAAACCTGCAGAGCAGGAACTTGCGGATGTGAATTTTGACGGAGTGATCAACGCCAGGGATGCGTTGGAAATCCTGCGGTATGCAGCTTCGCTGCGGGAGGCATTTATCAAACCTGCTGCATGAATATTCTGATTGTGTACAGGACGGAGTTTATCTGGCTCCGTCCTGTTTTTATATTTTTTTGTATTTTGTAAAAAAGTATGATACAATCATTGTATGTTTCATCTGATTATAGAAGGAATGAATTTTCATGAAGAAAGTATATACCGGTCAGAATGTATATGAGGCCCTGCAGGAACGGCTGCGGTTTATTTTTGAAGAATTCGATAATATTTTCGTGTCTTTTTCCGGCGGAAAAGACAGCGGGCTTTTGCTGCAGCTGACACTGGATTTTCAAAAGAAATATTATCCGGCGAAAACCATCGGCGTTTTTCATCAGGATTTTGAAGCGCAGTATACGGTGACGACGGAGTATATCGAACAGACCTTTGAAAAGATTCAGCATGAAACCGAGCCTTACTGGGTCTGTCTGCCCATGGCTACCAGAACGGCCCTCAGCAGTTATCAGATGTACTGGTACCCCTGGGATGACAAAATGCAGGAAGCATGGGTACGGCCTATGCCGGAGCACCCTTACGTGATCAATCTGGAAAACAATCCCATGACGACCTACCGGTACCGGATGCACCAGGAAGATCTGGCAAAGCAGTTTGGCCGCTGGTATCGGATGTCTCACGGAGGCAAAAAGACGGTCTGCCTGCTGGGTATGCGGGCGGACGAATCCCTGCAGCGCTACAGCGGCATAGTAAACAAAAAATACGGCTATAAAGGGGAATGCTGGATTACCAAGCAGTTTAAGGACATGTGGGCGGCATCGCCTTTGTATGACTGGACCTTAAGCGATGTATGGCATGCGATTTCCGTTTTCGGATACGATTATAATAAACTTTATGATCTGTATTATATGGCAGGTTTAAAGCCCGATCAGATGCGGGTCGCATCGCCCTTTAACGATTATGCAAAAGACAGTCTCAATCTGTACCGGGTTATTGATCCTGAGATCTGGGCAAAACTGGTAGGCCGGGTACAGGGGGCAAATTTCGGCGCCATATACGGAAAGTCCAAAGCCATGGCATACCGGCAGATTACGCTGCCCAAAGGGCATACCTGGGAATCCTATACGAAATTTCTGCTGGATACGCTGCCGGTCCGTTTACGCAACAATTACGTCCGGAAATTCAATACTTCCATTGATTTCTGGCATAAAAAAGGCGGCGGACTGGAAGAAAAGACCATTCAGGAACTGCTGGATCACGGTTACCGGATCTGTAGGAACGGGGTTTCGAATTATACGCTGATGAAACATTCCCGTATTATTTTCCTGGATAAAATACCGGATGATACGGACGATATTAAGTCGTCCAAAGATCTTCCCAGCTGGAAACGGATGTGTTACTGCATTCTGAAAAATGATCATATCTGCCGGCATATGGGGTTTGGTATGACCAGAGAGCAGCAGCGGAAGATTGATCTTCTGAAAATAAAATACAGTAAAGTAGGTGAGATGGATGACATTTGAAAGCCCTGTTTATCATGTAATCGCGGTACCCATTGAAAAAATCGTTCCCAATACGTACAATCCGAATTCCGTTGCGCCGCCGGAATTAAGGCTATTATATGACAGTATCAAAGAAGACGGCTATACTATGCCGATTGTATGTTATTATGTGAAAACCAAAGATATCTACGTGATTGTGGACGGGTTCCACAGATATCGTATTATGCTGGATTATCCGGATATTTTTGAACGGGAACACGGCATGCTGCCGGTCTCCGTGATTGATAAGCCTTTTGACTGCAGGATGGCAAGCACGATTCGTCACAATCGGGCCAGAGGTTCCCACAATGTGGATCTGATGAGTAATATTATCAGTGAACTGCATGAACTGGGCCGTTCGGACGCATGGATTTCCAAGCATCTGGGCATGGATCGGGACGAGATTCTCCGGCTGAAGCAGATCACGGGAATGACGGCGCTGTTTAAAGACGTTAAATTCGGTCAGGCATGGAAGGCGGACGATGATGAAGAAGAACCGGAATATACAGACGAATAGACCATCGAAAGGCAAGGCGCTGCTGTGCGCTTTGCTGGCGGTTCTCTTTATCATTTCCTGCAGTGTGACCATCACGCTGCAGTATAAAGGAATTTACAAAAGAGATTTGCGCGCCCTGCATATTCCGGAAGAAAACCGGATGACGGAGGCACAGGTTTTACGAAACTATGATGTGCTGATTTCTTACCTTTCCATCGGCGGACCGAAAACCCTGCAGTTTCCGGATTTTTCCATGTCGGAAAGCGGAAGAGCACATTTTCAGGAAGTGCGGCGGATTTTTTTCGGATTTACCTGGGCGGCACTGAGTGTTTTTGTCCTGCTGGTTCCGATGCTGGTCTTTACCATTCGAAAACGGGCTTTTTTGTGGCTGAAATATGCCGGTATCATTACGATTGGACTGCCCATTTGTCTGGGAATTGCGTTTGCCGCGGCATGGGAGCAAATCTTCATTCTCTTTCATCGTCTGGTGTTTGACAATGACTTCTGGTACTTTGATCCGGCGACGGACCCGGTTATAGAGATTCTCCCGGATACATTTTTTCTGCACAGTGCGGTTTTTATGATGGCGTGTATCTGCGGCGCCGGTGTACTCTGTCTGCTGCTGTATCTGATTTTACGTAAAAAAAGAGGGCAGTATCACTTGCCCTCATAAACCACGATGGATTCCACATCGTATTTTTCCAGATGCTTTCGGCCCTCCAGTCCGGCCAGTTCCACCAGAAACAGTATTTTAACCACTTCTCCGCCCAGTTCTTCAATCAGTTCCGCACCGGCTTTCATAGTGCCGCCGGTTGCAATCAGATCATCAATCAATACTACTTTCTGTCCCGGCAGTATGGCGTCTTTATGGATTTCCACCACAGCCGTACCGTATTCCAGTGCATATTCCCGGCTGACCACTTCCCGGGGCAGCTTGCCTTTTTTACGAATGGGAATAAACGCTTTCCCCAACTTATATGCGATGGGTGCGCCCAGAATAAAACCGCGGGATTCCGCACCGGCGATCACGTCAAAATCCAGACTTTTGAGTCGGGCCAGCATTTCGTCAATGGCCAGATGAAAGCCTTCCGGATTTTGCAGAATCGACGTGATATCCCGGAACATAACCCCTTTTTCCGGAAAATCGGGTATGGTCAGAATGTAATCCTTCACTGTTTTCATATCTTCACTCCTTTATCCTTTGAAATAATTTAATATCTGTTGTTATTTTAATCATTCATTTTGGAAAAGTAAAGCAGTTGTACCAATTAATTGCTTACAAATGCCGGGAACTGTGCTATAATGTTTTCTGATTATGAAAAAAGCAGATTTTTGGCTGATCGGAATTCTGCTGCTGTGTGCAGTCGCCGCTAAATGGCTGCTTCCGCCGCAGAAAGACACAGATCCGGTCGTAGCCGTATATGTTAATAAAGAAAAAGAGGCATCTTTTTCTTTGTATGAAGATACGGAGGCAGTGATCGAGGGAAGAAATGATCTTTCGCTGACACTGGCGATACAGGAGGGCAGCGTCTGTGTCAGACACGCAGACTGTCCGGACAAGGTTTGTATGCAGACGGCGCCCATTCATAAAACGAACGAATCCATTCTCTGTCTTCCTGCACAGATTGTCATTACCATTGAATCTGCGGAAGAAAGCGAATATGATTCCATTGCACGGTAGGTGAAGCGATGAAGATCAAACGAATCTGTATTTTAGGCATACTGACCGCCGTGTCGATGATATTTGCATATGTGGAAAGTCTGATTCCTGTACTGCCGGCCATTCCCGGCGTCAAACTGGGACTGGCGAATCTCTGTGTGCTGCTCTGCCTGTATCAGCGCAAAACATCCGATGCTTTTCTGGTGCTGGTGCTGCGTATTGTATTGACCGCCTTTACATTCGGTTCTTTATTTTCCATGCTGTATGCATTGGCCGGCGGCCTGTGCTCTTTCTGCGTGATGCTGCTTGCCAGACGTTCGGGCGTTTTTTCACTGATCGGGGTCAGTATCCTGGGCGGCGTGACCCACAATATGGCCCAGTTGGCGGTGGCCTGTGTTTTGCTGCAGCCGAAAGCCTGTCTGGTCTATCTGCCCCATCTTTTAGTTTTCGGCGCAGTCTGCGGTTTTCTGATCGGCATATTGACAAAAGAAATTTCGGCGCGTATTTTTCTGCAGGATAAAAGCGCCGGAAAAAATATCAGGAGGCAAGGATGATTGGTTTTTTAAAAGGTGAAGTGGCCGATATCGGCAGCGACCATATTCTGATCGACTGCGGCGGCGTGGGGTACCGGGTGTTCATGTCTGCCAATGACATTGCAGCGGCCGCATCGATGCAGGAAATCAAAGTATATACCGATCTGTATCTCAGAGAGGAAATTATTGCGCTTTACGGTTTCTGCGAAAAAGAGGATCTGGCATTGTTTGAACAGCTGATAACCGTCTCCGGCGTCGGGCCGAAAGCGGCAATGAATCTGTTTTCCGTTATGCGGGGCAATGATATCAAATTCGCGATTCTGTCAGACGATGTCACCGCCATCTGCAAAGCCCCGGGTATCGGGCGAAAAACCGCACAGAAGCTGATACTGGAATTGAAAGACAAATTTTCTTTAGACGATACATTTGAAGAACGGATGCAGGCGGGCAGCGCCGTACCTGCCGGGACTTCGGAGGATGAGGCAGTTGCATTGGAAGCACTGGTCAGTCTGGGGTACACGGCAGCAGAGGCCAAATCCGCACTTCGCAAGTGCAAGTCGGAAGAGCCGGGTCCGGAACCGCTGATCCGTGAAGCATTGAAATACCTGTATTAAACGGAGGTTTTATGGGCAAGCGAATCATTACAACCGAACTGACGACAGAAGATACGCAGATTGAATATTCCCTGCGTCCCAGATATTTATCGGAATATACCGGACAGGAAAAATTGAAAGAAACCCTGTCTATTTACATCAAAGCGGCAAAACAGCGGAAAGAGGCGCTGGATCATCTGCTGTTTTACGGACCGCCCGGACTGGGGAAAACCACGTTAGCGGGTATCATTGCTTCGGAGATGGGCGCAAATATCAAAATCACCAGCGGACCCGCCATTGAAAAACAGGGAGAACTGGCTGCGCTGCTGAGCAACTTAAAGGAACACGATATTCTGTTTATTGATGAAGTGCACCGGCTGAACCGGCAGGTAGAAGAAATTCTATATCCTGCCATGGAAGATTATTCACTGGACATTATGATCGGCAAAGGACCGGCTGCCAGATCCATCCGGCTGGATTTGCCGCATTTTACGCTGATCGGCGCTACGACCCGGATGGGGATGCTGTCTGCGCCATTACGGGATCGTTTCGGGGTTTTGAGCCGTCTGGAGTTTTATTCTCCGGAGGAATTGTCTGAAATTGTGAAAAGAAGCGCCAGACTGCTGGATATCAGGATCGATGACACCGGCGCTATGGAAATTGCAAGACGTTCCCGGGGAACGCCCCGGCTGGCCAATCGCCTGCTGAAACGGGTACGGGATGTGGCGCAGGTCAGATATGAAGGAAAAATCACAGCGGAAGTGGCGAAAGAAGCGCTGGATATGCTGGATGTGGATCCCTTTGGTCTGGATCATATCGACCGGGAACTGCTGCAGACGATTATCTTCAAATTCAACGGCGGTCCCGTTGGGCTTGACACCATCGCTGCGGCGATCGGAGAGGATGCGGGAACCATTGAAGACGTATATGAACCTTATCTGATTAAAAACGGATTTATTCAGCGAACGCCCCGGGGGAGAATGGCTGCGCCGGAAGCATACCGGCATCTGGGGCTGGAACATATGATGCAAGAGGCGGCAAATGAAAATTCCTGAACTGCTCGCACCGGCGGGCGATTATCAGACGCTGATTGCGGTATGTAATGCCGGCGCGGACGCTGTTTATGCCGCCGGCTATTTGTACGGCGCCCGGGCTTATGCCCCCAATTTCAGCGAAGAAGAACTGCTTTCGGGGATGGAATATCTCCATCTGCAGGGCAAAAAACTTTATCTGACTGTTAATACTCTGTTGAAGGATCGGGAAATCGACAGTCTGTATGCCTGTTTGCTGCCCCTGTATCAGGAAGGACTGGACGCCGTGATCGTACAGGATGCGGGTGTTTTTGCGTACCTGCGGGATCAGTTTCCTCAACTTCCCGTACATATCAGCACCCAGGCGGCGGTGATGGGAGAGGACGGTCTGCGTTTTTTTGCGGAACTGGGAGCAAAACGGGTGGTTCTGCCCAGAGAACTTTCCCTGAAAGAAATTTCTGCGCTGAAAGAAAAAAGTCCTGTGGAACTTGAAATATTTGCCCACGGCGCCCTGTGTTACTGTTATTCGGGACTATGTTTTTACAGCAGCCTCATCGGCGGACGCAGCGGTAACAGGGGAAAGTGCGCCCAGCCCTGCCGGTTGGAATGTACCATTGGCGGCAAAAAGAAAGAGTGGCTTAGTTTAAAAGATCTTTCGGCCCTTCCCATTTTGGAAAATATCTGCCATGCCGGTGTGGATTCTGTTAAAATCGAAGGCCGTATGAAACAGGCGGCGTATGCGGCAGGCGTTACCGGAATTTACAGAAAATATCTGGACATGCTGCAGGAAGGCAGATATCCGGGTAAGCCTGCAGAGGAAGATCTGCTGACGCTGGAACAGCTGTACCGGCGCAGAGGATTTGATACCGGTTATTTTTACCGGCACAATGGACCGGACATGCTCAGCGATTCCCCGCGAAAGACCGCAGAAGTACAGTGTCCGGATCCATCGGACCTTACGGAACATAAAAGGCCGGTACAGATGACTGGCCGGTTTTTCAAAGGACAGCCCGCCGCGCTGCAGGTGAGTAATGGCCGGGGCGTGGACATTACGGTATACGGCGCTGTCTGTGCCCCTGCGAAAAATCAGCCGCTGTCCCTTTCTCAGATAAAGGAAAAGCTGCAGAAAACAGGGAACTTTCCTTATATGGCAGATTCTTTGGAAATCGAAGCGGATCCCGATATTTTTCTGACCGTGTCTGCTTTAAATTCCCTGCGCCGGGACGCGCTGCAGCAGTTCCGGGCGGTGGAAAAAAAGCCTTTTTTTCGTTTAGCGCCTGAAAAAAAGGAGATTCCTTCCTCCGGAGAAACATCTGTGAAGAAGAATGCGTCAAATCCCTGTTTTACGGCTTCGGTACTGTCTTTCACCCAGGCAGAAGCATTGCTTGACTATCCGCAGATCGGACGCATCTATCTGCCGCTGGATCTTTTCCTGCAGGACAGACCACAGGCCGATTGGATTTGCGAAGCCATACGCAAACATAAAAAAGAAGTGTTCTGCGCCCTGCCGGCAGTTTTTCGAACCTCTCTTCGAAACAAACTGCAGACTCTTTATCCGGTGCTGAATGAAACATTTGACGGATTTCTTGTGAAAAACACGGATGAACTGATGTTCCTGCACGATTTTCACCCGGAAAAGCCCTGTATTGCGGATTTTACCGTATATTGTATGAACCGGGCGGCGATGCGTCTGTTTCATGGATACTGCAGCCAGCTGACCGCGCCTGTCGAATTGAACCGGCATGAACTGAAACAAATGGATCTTTCTGCCGCGGAACTGGTGGTTTACGGCAGATATCCGATGATGTATACGGCCAACTGTCTGCTGAAAAATACGGACCGCTGCCGGAAAAACGGCGGTATGCTGGCTTTCAGAGACCGGAAAAATATGGAACTTTACGCAAAGGCGGACTGCCTTGCCTGTTATAATACGATTTATAATGCAAAAATACTGTCCCTGTCCGACCGGACCGGGCAGCTGCAAGCGCTGCATGCCGCGTCTTACCGGCTGATGTTTACAACGGAAACACCAGCAGAGCTTCCTGCCGTACTGGATGCTTTTGTCCGGGGCGCGGCCATTCCGAAAAATCCGCAGAATTATACCAGGGGACATTTTGACAGAGGAGTAGAATAAGATGGTTAGACTTCTGACAGACATCTCAAAATACATCATTCTGATTCTGTTTGTTTTGTATACGGCGTATTCCTTCGTTGGCCTGAAAATCACGGATGAACACAGAAGCGCCCGTACCATCACAAAACAACGGATTCTTTTGTTTGCCATCCATCTGATTGCCTATCTGATTTTATATCTCAATCTGAAGGATATCAGCGTACTGGTGTTTTATCCCTTTGAAGTCATGTATCTTCTGGCGTATATGAAATTTTACAGGCTGTTTTATCCTGGCTCTAATGCACGGCTGATTAACCATTACTGCATGTTTATTGCCATCGGTTTTATCTGTATCATGCGTCTGAATCCGGATAAGCTGTTCAAGCAGTTCGCGGTGATTTTTGTCACTTCGGTGGCCGCTTTCTTTATCCCGGCCATTATGAAAAAGGGCCGGTTTTTACGGAAATTTACCTGGCTGTATGCCATTGCAGGGTTGGGACTGCTGTCTGCGGTGCTGGTTTTGGGACATACCACCTACGGGGCCAAAATCAATCTGGATATTTCCGGATCCACCTTTTCTCCGACGGAAATCGTCAAACTTCTGTTTGTGTTTTTTGTCGCCGGTTTTCTGTATGAATATCCGACTTTAAAACAGCTTCTGGTGGTTTCTGTGGTTTCCGCGGCATTTGTATTGCTGCTGGTACTGTCCAGAGATTTGGGCGGCGCACTGATCTTTTTTGTCACGTATCTGGTGATGCTCTATGTGGCGACAAAAAAATCCCGTTACATTTTGATGGGCGGCGGCGGGTTCTGTCTGGCCTCGTTCATCGCCTACCACCTGTTTTCTCATGTCCGGACCAGAGTCAATACCTGGATGACGCCCTTTTCTCTGATTCGCAGCGATACCAGCCAGATCTCGCAGTCCCTTTTCGCAATCAGTACCGGCGGCATATTTGGTGTCGGACTCTGTCAGGGCATTCCGAATACCATTCCAGTGGTCATTTCGGATCTGGTGTTTGCGGCCATCTGTGAGGAACTGGGACTTTTATTTGGCCTTTGCCTGATACTGCTGTATCTGTCCTGTTTTCTGCAGATTTCGGATACGGCGAAACAGCTTGCCGACCCTTTTTATCGTCTGATTGCCATCGGTTTCGGCGTAGAATTTATTTTGCAGGCGCTGCTGAATATCGGCGGTTCCGTGAAGTTTATTCCGCTGACCGGCATTACCTTACCGCTGATCAGTTACGGCGGAAGCAGCGCCATGGAAATTGTCCTGATGTTTGCCATGCTGCAGGGACTGTTCATACTGAAAGACAGGAGATGAGCCGATGAAAAAAGAAATAGATCTGATGAATATGTACGCGGACAGTCAGGATGATTATTATGATGACAGCAGGATCCTGCCCCAAGCTGACGATCCGAAAATCATGAAGCGAAAAAACCGTTCCATACGGTGGATTTCTTTCTTTTTTCTGGCAGTATTTATCGGGCTGATTGTTTATCTGGTTTATTTTCAGGCCGCGGAAAGCACCCGGTTTGAAAACAGTTCCTATAACCGGAGACGCTTGGATCTTTTGTCTGAAAAATATATCCGGGGTAGCATATACAGTGCGGACGGCCAGCGCCTTGCCTATACGGACACCGAAGGCGCAGAAGAGGTGCGGGTCTATCCTTACGGCCGGATGTTTGCCCATGTAATCGGTTACAGCGCAAACGGCGGTTCCGGGATTGAGGGGGCCTGCCACTCCAAACTGCTGGCTTGTCATGCAAACGCGCTGTACCGGGCTTCCACGGTGTTGAAGGATGAAAAGCTGACCGGAGACAATGTTTATGTGACGCTTCGCACGGATCTGCAGGAAAGCGCTTATAATGCCCTGGGCAGCAACCGCGGCGCTGTTGTAATTCTGGATGTGAAAACCGGCGCGGTCCTTGCCATGGTTTCCCAGCCGGATTTTGATCCCAATGAGATTCTTGCGAACTGGGACTATTATACCTCGGATGACGATGCGGTGGAAAGCCTTCTGTTAAACCGGGCGACGCAAGGGCTTTATCCGCCGGGGTCTACCTTCAAGATTTTTTCCGCGCTGACCTATCTGCGGGAAAACAACTGTCAGACGGACGGATATTCCTATGACTGCTCCGGTTCCATAGAACATGACGGCAATGTGATCAGGTGCTATAATTCCAATCGGCATGGTCAGCTGGACTTAAAACAGTCTTTTGCGAAATCCTGCAACAGTTCCTTTGTGAATATCGGACTTTCGATTAAGCGCTCCGACCTGATTGACATCTGTGAAAGCTTTCATTTTAACCGGAAACCGGATCTTTTGCTGCCAACCTCCACCAGCCGTTTTCTGTTGACGGAGGATACGGACAGTTATGAACTGATGCAGACGGTCATCGGTCAGGGCAAAACCCTTGTGACGCCCATCCAGATGGCGATGACGGCCGCAGCCATCGCAAACGACGGAAAACTGATGAAACCCTATTTTATTGATCATGTAGAAACCTTCAAAGGCGTTACCATTTCCAAAACCTTTACCAAAAGCTACGGAAAGGTGATGACGGATGAGGAAGTATCCATAATGCACGATTTGATGGAAGAAGTAGTGCTTAGCGGAACCGCCACATCCCTGTCCAGAGGAAATTATACTGCTGCCGGAAAAACAGGCTCCGCGGAGTTTGGCACACAGGGAGATTCCCATTCCTGGTTTGTGGGGTATGCGCCTGCGCAGAATCCGGAAATTGCCATCTGCGTGCTGGTGGAAGGCGCAGGCAGCGGTGCAGAACACGCGGTTCCTATTACAGGAAAAATCTTGAATGATTATTATAACTGATATTGCATTAATTTCCCGGATGCGATATACTTATTTTAAGTATATATTTCACACCAGACGGAGGGCTTGGCAATGATAGAGGCAACGAGCTGTGGCGGTGTGGTCATTTTTCGGGGCAAAATATTGCTTTTGTATAAAAATCTGCGAAACAAGTACGAAGGCTGGGTTTTGCCCAAGGGAACTGTTGAAAAAGGCGAGGAATTGTCAGATACGGCCTTACGGGAAGTGCGCGAGGAATCAGGCGTTCGGGCGGCACTGATCAAGTACATCGGAAAAAGTCAGTATACCTTTTCGGTACCTGAGGATATTGTTACCAAAGATGTGCACTGGTTTCTGATGAAAGCGGACAGTTACAACAGCAAACCACAGCGCGAAGAATATTTTGTGGATTCAGGATATTACAAATATCATGAAGCCTATCATTTGTTGAAATATCCAAATGAAAAACAGATTCTGGAAAAGGCATATCAGGAATATCTGGAATTAAAAAAAGCAAATTTATGGGGCAGTCACAAATATTTTTAAGTCGAAAATGCTGCATGGTTGTGCAGCATTTTTGGTATTTTCAGGGAGCGTAAGATGCCGGAAGATTCTAAAACAAACGTCCGTAAAAAGAGAAAACTCAAACCGGATCTGGGCATGATTATTTTCTTTTGCGTTTTTGTATATATTGTCGCATGGAATTTGATTTATATGTCGAAAGACCGGATTTCTTATTATGAGGTAACACCGGGTGAAATGGTGGAATCGGATCGCTTTACTGCGATGATTCTGTGCAGCGACCGGATGGAAACCGTTCCCGACGCGGGTATGATCTATTATCTTGCCCGTTCCGGCGCAAAGGTCAGCGCCAATACGCCGATTTATTGTCTGGACAAAACCAGAAATATCAGTCAGATCATCCAGCAGAGTGAAGGTAACGAGATTCTGGATGAAAGCAAGCGAAATACGATTTACAACGAGCTGGAACTGTTTGAAAATAAATACGATCCCCTTCGTTTTTCAGATGTCTATCAGCTGAAATCCTCCGCTTCCTCAATTCTTCTGGATGCGCTGAGCGATTCGATGATCAGTTCCGGAAATACAGATCCTTCCCTTCAGGTTGTCAGAGTGCCGGAACCCGGCTATGTTTTTTATTTTTCCGACGGTTATGAAGGCATAACGCCGGATACTTTTACGCCGGACATGCTGGATCAGACGAAGTATCAGGCCCAGACTCTGGGCAATGAACGGGACGCCGCCGCATCAGACCCTGCCTATAAACTGATTACGGCAGAAGAGTGGCAGATCATATTCAAACTGGAAGATTACCAGTACGATAAATATAAAGAAGACGATTATGTTGAAGTAAAATTTTTAAAGGACGGACAGACCGTATGGGGGCAGGTTTCTCAGTTTCTGGAAATTGATGAAGAAAAATATGCGGTTCTTTCCTTTACTAATTCGCTTGTTCGGTATGCAGACGCCAGGTTTGCGGACATTGAAGTCATTTTCAGTTCGGAAAAAGGTTTAAAAGTGCCGAACAGCTCTATTGTGGTTAAAAACTTCTACAGTATTCCGAAAGATTACGCAAAGCCGGACGGAGAAGGAATCACCGTCAACATGCATACGAAGAATGATAAAGGGGAAATCCTGATTCGTTCCCAGTATCTGGAGGTTTACGATGAAACAGACGAATACTATATGATCAGCGTAAACGATCTGGAAGAGGGGACCAATATTATTCAGGCGGAAACGGGAAATCTGTATACGGTTTCCGACACAGTCCCGGTAAACGGCGTTTATAATATCAACCGCGGCTATGCCAGATTCAATGAAGTGACGATTTTAACGAAAAATGACGATTTCTCTATTATCAGTCCCAACGACCGCTATGGTCTCATCGAATACGATCACATTGTATTAAACGGCGATCTGGTGGAAGATGAGGAAATCGTTTATCAGCAGTAGGAGAGTGCTATGTCTGTTTATGATAATTTAATGCAAATCCAAAAATCCATCGAAGCCCGGGCAATGCAAAACAACAGAGCAGCGGAGGATATCTGTCTGGTTGCGGTCAGCAAAACCCATACGGCGCCCGAAGTGCGGGAAGCCTATGACTGCGGCGTGCGGGATTTCGGAGAAAACAAAGTCCAGGAAATGCTGGAAAAACATGCGCAGCTGCCGGAGGATATTCGCTGGCATATGATCGGGCATCTGCAGCGAAACAAGGTCCGGCAGATTGTTCCTTTTGTTTCGATGATTCATTCGGTAGATTCCATTCGGCTCTGCGCGGAGATTGATAAAGAAGCGGCAAAGCATTCCCGTGTGATACCTATTCTGCTGGAAGTCAATGTCAGCGGTGAAGACACAAAGTACGGCCTTTCAAAAGAAGATCTGCCGCCGGTTCTTGAGGCGGCTGCGTCATTTCCTTCCATTCATGTGGAAGGATTGATGACGGTGGCGCCGTTTACAGAAGATACGGCGCAGATTCGCGCGGTATTTTCAGATTTAAGAGAACTATTTCTTGACATAAAGAGCCAAAAGTTAGATAATGTGGCTATGAATTATCTTTCAATGGGTATGTCGCATGACTATGAAATTGCCATTGACGAGGGAGCGACGCATGTCAGGATCGGTTCCTCCATATTCGGTATCAGAAATTATACTTAAACGATTAAAGGAGACTTACCAATGGGATTTTTAGACAACTTTTTAGATAAGATCGGACTTGCTGAGGACGAAGAGTATTACGACGATGATATTTATGATGATTTCGAGGATGACCGAAGCAGAGCATCTGCAAAACCTGCACAGAAATCCAGTCCCAGATCCGTCGATGCTGAAGAGAGGACTTCTGCAAACAGAGCAAGCACCGTAAAACCTGCGACCAAGGTGACGCCCATCGGCGGCCGGGCGCAGAAAAGACCTGCAAGCAGCATGGAAGTCTGCGTCAAGAAACCCACGTCTGTGGAGGATTCCCGGGAAGTTACCGAGGCACTGCTGAACGGAACGGCCGTCATTTTGAATCTGGAAGGTCTGGATCTGGATGTGGCGCAGCGGATTATCGACTTCAGCAGCGGTTCCTGCTTTGCATTAAGCGGAAATCTGCAGAAGATTTCCAATTATATTTTTATTATTACGCCGCAGAATGTTGATATATTCGGTGATTTCCAGGATATTTTGAATGGAAAGATCAATGTCAATACATTAAGAGACAATCTTTGATGGAAAACTGCGTAAAAGGGAGCCGGCTGTGGATGCGCTCCCTTTTTTTGAAATAAGGAAAGGAAGTCCATGTCCGCATTTGCGAAAAAAATATATATTTTCTGCCCGCTGCTTTTGATTCTGTCGTTTCTGTTTGATCAGTTTACAAAATATCTGGCGTCTGAAAAACTGGCAGCGGAGGGAATCACCCTGATTCCCGGGGTTTTAAAGTTAACGTATCTGGAAAACAGAGGCGTGGGCTTCGGGATGCTGCAGAACCGTCTGTACCTGATACTTGCGGTGAATGTCATTATTTTGGGACTGCTGGTGTTGTTTTTCATACATCTGCCGAAAGAAAAACGGTTTTTGCCTGTTTTTCTGCTGGTGACGCTGGTGATTTCCGGCGCGTTAGGCAATCTTTCGGACCGGCTGCGGCTGGGATATGTGGTGGATTTTATCTATATTGAGCTCATAGATTTTCCTGTTTTTAATGTGGCGGATATGTATGTAAGTTTTTCGGTCGTTATATTTGCTCTTCTGTCTTTGTTCTATTATAAAACAGAAGAGTGGAATGCCATGTTTGCCCGGAAGTTGTCTGTGAATACAGCGCAGGAGGATGCGCCGCATGAAGATCAGATTTGAATTGGAAGAAAGCAGCCGGATCGACCAGTATCTGAAAAGTGCCTGTCCGGATTATTCCAGGAGCCTCATTCAAAAGGAAATCAAAAACGGCAATATTCTTGTAAACGGCGCGGCCGTAAAAGCCAATTATCTGTTAAAACCGGGGGATGAAATTATGGTGGAAATTTCCGAACCCCAGCCGCTGGATACCGTAGTGGCGAAGGATATCGCCATTGACATTCTTTACGAAGACGACGATTTTATCTTTGTGAATAAACCAAAAGGTATGGTGGTACATCCGGCCCCCGGTCATTATGACGATACGCTGGTGAACGCCCTGCTGTATCACGCGGGAGAACAGTTGTCCGGCATCAACGGGGTTTTGCGTCCCGGTATCGTTCACCGCATCGACAGAGACACCACCGGCGTACTTGTGGTCTGCAAAAACGATCAGGCCCATCAGTATATGGCCCGGCTTTTGGCAGAGCATGATATCAGGCGAAGCTACCGTGCCATTGTATACGGTGTCATTCCGGAGGACGACGGAACCATTGACGCGCCCATCGGAAGGCATCTGACCGATCGCAAAAAAATGGCCGTATATGTGCGTAACGCGAAACCGGCGGTGACGCATTATCATGTGCTTGAACGCTTTCAGAATTTTACTTATATTGAATGCCGTCTGGAAACCGGCAGAACCCATCAGATTCGCGTGCATATGGCGTCGATCCATCACCCTGTATTAGGGGACGAGGTATATGGAAAAAACCCGAAAAACCGGCATTTTGAGGGGCAGACGCTGCATGCATATACCTTAGGGTTCCGTCATTTTCGTACAGGAGAAGATCTTTTCATTACAGCTCCACTGCCTGCATATTTTGAAGAGACACTGTCGCATCTGCGGCAATACAATATCTTATAAAGGAGGAATCGATAATGTCAAACCATATCATTACCATCGGCCGGGAAGTCGGCAGCGGCGGCCGTGAAATCGGGGAACGGCTTGCCCGGGAACTCAATATAGAATGCTATGACAGAAAGCTGCTGGAACATACGGCAAAGGAAAGTGGTCTGTGTGAGGAAGTACTGGAACACCATGACGAGAAAAAACGATCCAGTTTTTTGTACTCGCTGGTCATGGAGCCGCACAATGCAGGCTTCGGCGGATCCCCTTATGCGGAAATGCCCATTGATCAGAAGGTTTTTCTGGCCCAGTACAATACCATCAAAAAGCTGGCGGAACAGGGCTCCTGTATTTTTGTAGGACGCTGCGCGGACTACGTGCTGGCACAGCAGGATCATGTTTTGAATGTCTTTATCACCGCCAATAAAGAATTTAAAGTCAAACGGCTGATGGAGCAGTACAATTTGACAGAAAAGAAGGCCATGGACCTGATTGTCAAAAAGGATCGGGAGCGCAGTTCCTATTATAATTATTATACGTCCCAGAAATGGGGCAATGCCAAAAGCTATGACCTTTGTATCGACAGCTCCAAATTCGGTATCGAAGGCACGGTACAGGTCATCAAAAACGCATTAAACTACAGATAAATGAATCCCGGCAGAAGAGTTGTCTGCCGGGATTTTCTTCTTGAAATGATTCGGTTTACTGCCGCAAATGTACCGCCCTGGCTGCATAGCGCTTGCGGTCTTCCTGTATCGCGGCATAATGTTTTTTCGTGGTATTGACGTCTTTGTGTCCCAGAACGTCCGCCACCAGATAAATGTCGCCGGTTTCCCGGTAAAGATTGGTGCCGTAGGTGCTGCGCAGCTTGTGCGGGGTGATTTTTTTCAGCGTCGTTACATTCTGGGCGTATTTTTTCACCAGTCGTTCCACGCTGCGCACGGTAATCCGCTGATTTTTCAGGGAAATAAACAAAGCCGTTTCCGACCCGGGTTCCGGTTCCAGATGGTTCCGATCGTTGTTGAGATAATCGATCAGCGCATCCGCCACTTCATCGCCGAAATAGACGATATCCTCATTGCCGCCTTTTCGAATGATTTTAATGGAATTGTTTTTGAAATCTACGTCATTCAGATTGAGACCGACACATTCCGACACTCGAACACCTGTTCCCAACAGAAGGGTAATGATTGCCACGTCCCGCAGTCTGGTTTTTTTATGGGACCGCAGCTGGGCTTCGGTGAGTTTTTCGCCAGATTCTACGATATCCAGCATTTCAGCCACCTCATCGGGATCCAGCCGGATGATATTTTTGCTGTGAAGCTTCGGATTTTCAATCTGCATGGCCGGATTGGAATGAATCATTTCTTTTTTATAGAAATAATTATACATGGAACGTAATGCGGCCAGTTTACGTAAAATACCGGAATCCTTGTTGACCCGCTGCATATCGTTATTTTCATAAGACTGCAGATAAGAAAGATATTCTTCAATATCCATGGGCGTCAGTTGGTCCAGAACTGCCAATGGAAACGCGGAAATTTCCGTTTCAGCAAACACAGGATTGTTTTCTTTAATAAAATGAAAAAAGACGCGTAAGTCATATGCATAGGACAATCGGGTCCGTGTGGATTTCGTAGTTTCCATGGAAAGAAAATAGGATTTGCAGAATCCGGGAAGTTCCTTTATAATTTTCCGCATTTTCTGAATATTTTCCAGATCGTTTTGCTCTTTGTAATTTTGACTTTTTGCCATGAGATATATCCTTCTTTTCTGAAAAATCCACCGTGCTCGTGTCGTAAAATTATGATTTTGCGACATCATCTATATCAAATCATAGCACACTCTCACTTGTTTGTCCAGTCTGGATTTTACAAAAGAATCGTAAATGGTCCGTCATTTTCCAGTATGATTTTCATATCCGCTCCAAAGCTGCCATGGGCCACGGGAATATTTTTTTCTTCCGCATAACGAATCATAAATTCATACAGCTGATTGGCGTATTCCGGTTTCCCGGCTTCGATAAACGACGGCCGGTTTCCTTTTTTACAATTTGCATATAAGGTAAACTGTGAAACAATCATCAGACTGCCGCCCACATCGTTTAAACTCAGGTTCGTTTTGCCGTTTTCATCTTCAAAAATGCGTAAATTGATTATTTTATCCGTGATTTTTGCAACTTCTTCCTCCGTATCCTCATTTCCGAAGCCGGCAAATACCAGCAGTCCTTTTCCAATTTGCGAATAAATTTCGCCATCAATGTTTACTGTGGCATGGTTAACTCTTTGAATGACAAATTTCATCTTCTTTACTCTTCTTTCCTTGCGTTTTTTCTTTTGTTATTTTAGAATAGATGGAACGATCATACAAGAGGAATATCCAAATGAAACTGCAAAAACTTTTAAGCTATGTCCGCCGGGCTGTGGACGATTATCATATGATTGCAGAGGGAGACAAAATTGCCGTAGGAATTTCCGGCGGCAAGGATTCTCTGGCGCTGCTTTATGCCCTTGCCCATCTGCGCAGATTTTATCCGGCTTCTTTTGAATTGACTGCAGTCAGCGTGGATCTGGGTTTTCCCGGCTTTGATCCCACGGAAATCGAAAAACTCTGCGCATCTTTAGACGTCAGCTATTATGTGCATAAGACCGAAATTTATGACATCGTATTTCATGCCCGCCGGGAGGAAAATCCCTGCTCTTTATGTACAAAAATGCGCAAAGGGGCTTTCAATACCTTCGTACAGGGACTGGGCTGCAATAAGGTGGCTTACGGTCATCATTTGGACGATGCCATTGAAACGCTGCTGATGTCGCTGATCTACGAAGGGAGGATTCACTGCTTTTCTCCGGTTACCCTGCTTGACCGGATGCAGATTACGGCCATACGGCCGCTGATTTATGTACCGGAAGCCGACATCATCGGCTTTAAAAACAAATATCAGCTGCCGGTGATGCCCAAATTGTGCCCCAATGACGGCATATCCCGGCGGGAATATGTGAAAGACCTGATTCGGGAAATTGACAAAAACGCCCCCGGCGTCAAATCCCGGATGTTTACAGCCATTTTAAATGGAAAAATCAAAGGCTGGGAAAGAGATTAATAACTTATTTCCATTGGCACATAAGAACATCTGTTCTTGCTTTTTAAAAATTGCAATGTTATAATAAATTATAGTAATTTCTAAACAATGACAACCAAGAGGATCATAGGATGAATACAGATACGAATTTAAGCGGAAATCAGAAAAAAATTCTGGATACGATCCGATTGTTCACACAGGAAAAGGGATACGCCCCTTCCGTCCGGGACATCTGTGCCGCTACCGGCATCCGCTCCACTTCGACGGTACACCTGCATCTGAAAAATCTGGAAAAACTTGGCTTTATCCGGAAAGATCAGACCAAATCCAGGGCTATCGAGCTGCTGGAAGAAGAAAAAAGCGATTTTCCTTCGGATATGGACACCCGCACTGCTTTTGTGCCGGTAGTAGGCCGCGTTGCGGCAGGCATGCCCATTCTTGCCCAGCAGAATATCGTAGGCAGCTTCCCGATTCCGGAGGAACATCTGCCGAAAAATGACGTGTTTATTCTGCGGGTCAAGGGTGAAAGTATGATCAATGCCGGTATTTTTGACGGGGATTATATTCTGGTGGAGCGCGTACAGACAGCGGAAAACGGAGAAATCGTCGTCGCCCTGATTGACGACGGCGCCACGGTGAAAACCTTCTACAAAGAAACGGATCATATCCGCCTGCAGCCGGAAAACGATACCATGGAACCGATTCTGGTCAAAGATGTGGAAATATCCGGCCGGGTGATCGGTGTCTTTCGATTTTTACATTAAGACTTAAAACAACAAAATGCCGGCAGATTTTGCTCTGCCGGCATTTTTTATTTTTACGGTTTTATTCTTCATCCAGATTGCCCGGTTCAATGTTCAGTCCGTCACTCCAGATTTTTTCGATGTCATAGAACAGCCGGTCTTCTTCGGAAAAGATGTGTACAATGACGTCGCCGTAGTCCATTAAAATCCAGCTGGCTGAATTGTACCCTTCAATCTGACGGGGATGCTCCCCTTCTTTGGCCAGATCTTCCGAAACAAAATCACAGAGAGACTGAATATGATTTTTGTTTTTGCCGCCTGCAATGATAAAATAATCGGCCAGGATGGAGATCTTTGAAATATCGATGATTTTGATATCCACTGCCATTTTGTCATCCAGTGCGTGGTAAATGATTTTTGCTTTGCCTTTGCTTGTCATTGGAAATACCTCCCTCTATAAGTATTCTTTATAATAATCGTATGCGATTTGTGTTACGGGATCAATCTCACCGCCAAAACTCTGCAGGTACTGTAAGGTATCGTGCATGACCAATGCCACAGCGCGATCCAGATTTTCAAAGGCCGTTTTGCGGATAAGCGCAAGACGGTTCGCCTTTTTTCGCTGGGGTTCGATATAATCTGCCAGAAAGATGATTTTATCCAGCTTGCTCATATCCGGCTTCCCGGTGGTATGGTTTAAAATGGCGGAAATGATTTCGTCATCATCGATATTATATTTCTTTGCCGCAATGAAGGCCCCCAGCTTTGCATGGAGCAAAAAGGGATTTCGTTTTTCCACATCCGTCATACGGATATTGTACTTCTCGCACAGCTTGATCTTCCTGTCGGCAGGAATGCACTTTGCACAGTCATGCAAAAGTCCGGCCAGCATCGCCTGTTCGATATCCGCCTCGTGCTTCATGGCCAGCGCGGCTGCCGTATACATGACACCCATGGTATGTATGTATCTGTGGGCGTCCAGCTTATGCTTTAAGTCCTTTTCGATCTGCTGTATCAATAAACTTTCCATCTCGTTTTACCCTCAAAAGACACGCGGTATTCCGCAAATGATCTGCGCTTTGAAAAGCGGTACAGCTTCCATCTTCACAGGTACAGGCGGTTTTTCAGAATATATTCATAAACGCCCGGCGGCAGCATCTTTCCAACCTGCGGATCGTTGTCTGCCAGCTGTGTCCGGATATTCGTCGAGGAGATATCACAGAACGGCATGTCCAGAAAATCGACGTCCGCCTGATATAAATCCCTGCAGCGCTCTGCACAGAGCCGCATATCGCTGTCTGCGCTGTCCCTGCGGGGCGCCACAATCAGCCGGGCCAGACGGGAAATGATTTCCGGATGTCTCCACTGGAAAAAATCCCGCAGCGAATCACCACCCATAATAAAATAGAAACGTCGGTTCGGACAGCCTGCAGTCAGTTCCTGTAATGTCACATAAGAATAGGAAGTCGTCTGCCGGTCCAGTTCAAAGGTGTTGATCTCAAAACGCTTGTCCAGTCCTTTCAGTGCCAGCTGCAGCATGGCAAGCCGGTGGGTTTCTCCGGCGATATGTCTGTTTTGCTTGTGCGGCGGTATTTTCGCCGGCATAAACCACAGTGCGTCCAGCGAAAACTGTCGGACGGCCGCTTTTGCAATTTCCATATGTCCCATATGCACGGGATCAAAGGTCCCGCCATATAAACCTGTCTTTATCATAGTTTTATCATATCATTTTATGACGCTTTTGTACATAAAAACTATTCCTGTCCTTTTTGCAAATTTCACTCAAATAGATGGATTTTTGCAGTTTTCCGCGATTTCCTTTCGAAAAACTGCTGATCATCAGGCATTTCGCAGCTCTGGTCATACCGACGTAAAAGATTCTCCTCTCCTCTTCCGCATCAAAGGACCCCTCTCCGTGCCGGTAAGGATAGATCCCGTCGTTTGCCTCCGGAATCCAGACATGATCAAATTCCAGCCCCTTTGCCTCATGCATCGTGAGAAAGGAAAGCGAGTTTCCCACATTTTTCAGCCGGAATCCATAATATTGCTTCAGTTGATTCGTTCTGCATAAAACAGCGCAGCTTTCCTTTGTATGGGCCTGAAAGTAAGTATCCATCGCGGCATTTTCCATTTCCCGGTCTTTGTATTCCAGCAGCTGCACTTCGCCGGAAAAGGAATTGGCAGGATCCATCTGCTTGGCAAAGCGCTTTTTGTTGTTGACAATCAGCGCTTTGGAAGCTTCGACAATGCGTGTCCCGCTCCGGTAATTTTTAGAAAGGGCAATTTGCCGGCAGCCGGGAAAATATTTGGGAAAATCAAGCATGATCTGAGGCCTGCTGCCTCGGAATCCGTAAATCGACTGATCTTCGTCTCCGACCACAAAGAGATTGCGGTGTTCCGCAGCCAGCATACGGACAATGGAAAACTGTACGGCGTTGATATCCTGAAATTCATCGATCAGAATGTAGTCAAACCGCGTTCTGCAGTACCGGAGAAAAGCCGGATCATATGTGAGACTTTGCTGCATCAGCAGCAAAATATCATCAAAGTCCATCAGACCCTTTTTTCGAAGGCAGCGTTCATATTCCAGATAAATGCGCTGAAAGTCCTCCTGTTTTCCCTCAGAAGTCTGATATTGGGACATGTCTGTGTTTTTTCGCAGGGAAATATCCAGCAGAACCGCATCCAGCAGATCCTTAATGATGAAAGGGTACCCGTTTTGCAGCAGAATGTCTTTTAGCATCTGCTGCCGGCAGGCTTCATCACAAAGTCGAAAAGAAAACCGGCTGCCATAATAATTTTTCATCAGATGCAAAAACACACTGTGGAAGGTACCAAAGACCACTTCCGTTTCCTGCTGTGCCATTTTTTTGCGAAACCGGCTTTCCATTTCTGCGGCGGCAGCTCTGGAAAAGGTAATGACCAGTATTTTTCCGGAAGGAATCCGTGCTTCCAGGATCATTCGCCGGATGCGCTCGGTCATGGTGGCCGTTTTTCCGGAACCCGGCCCTGCAACTAACAAAAGAGGGCCCTCCACATGACAGATAGCCCTCTCCTGTTCCTGATTGTAATGCAATTAAACCGCTTCGTCTAACAACGCAATGCCTTTGCGGATGCGTGCCAGCGTTTCCTCTTTGCCGAGTACTTCCATAAGCTCTGTCGCTCCCCCGGGCGTCATCTGCTTACCGCTTACCGCTGTACGAACCGGCCACATGACCTGACCGTTTTTCAGTTCCTTTTCCTTTACGAACGAAAGCAATTGTTCGTAAAGCGCATCATTTGAATAATCCTCCTGAGCCTCCAGCCGCGGCAATATACCTTCCAAAACTTCTTTGGCCAGCGGCAGGGTGGTTTTCATTTTCTTGTGCACATACATATTGACATCATAGTCCGGAAGCGCATTGAAAAAGTCCACATGTTCCTGTATGTCCGGCAGAATTTCAATTCGCGTGCGCACCATTTTTGCGATTTTACGCGTATCCAGACCTTCTTTGACATATTGCTGCAAATAAGGCTGCGCCAGATCATAAAAACGTTCTTCATCCATGGCCTTGAAGTATTCGCCGTTCATCCATTTCAGTTTTGTCATGTCAAATACGGCGGGCGATTTGGAAATTTTCCTGTAATCAAAGGCCTCGATCAGTTCCTGCAGGCTGAAAATCTCGTTATTGCCTTCAGGAGACCAGCCCAGAAGCGCCACAAAATTCACAACCGCTTCCGGCAGGAACCCCTGCGCAATAAGATCTTCAAAAGAAGAATGTCCGCTGCGCTTGGACAGTTTTTTGTGATTTTCATCCGTGATCAGCGGCACATAGGTGGGTACCTCCCAGCCGAAAGCCTCATAAAGCAGATTGTATTTCGGGGAGGAGCTTAAATATTCATTGCCCCGCACCACATGGGTGATGCCCATGGTGTGGTCGTCCACCACATTTGCGAAATTATAGGTAGGAAACCCATCCGATTTGATCAGAATCATATCGTCTAATTCCGCATTGTCCACGGTAATATCGCCATAAATTTCATCGTGGAAAGTGGTGGTGCCTTCGGCGGGCACGTTCTGCCGGATCACATAGGGAACCCCCGCTTTCAGCTTCTCTTCCACTTCTTCCGGTGTAAGAGAAAGACAGTGCTTGTCATAAACCGTGATCTCCTTGCCGTCAATGGTCTGTTTCAGGGAATCCAGCCGTTCCTTGTCACAGAAACAATAATATGCTTTTCCCTTGTCAATCAGTTCCTGGGCATACTTTCTGTAAATGCCCAGCGCCTGCCGTTCGCTTTGCACATACGGTCCGCAGCCGCCGTCCTTGTCCGGACCCTCGTCATGGGCAAGTCCCGCCTGCTCCATGGTGTGGTAAATAATGTCAAGGGCGCCTTCCATATACCGTTCCTGATCGGTATCTTCGATCCGCAGCATGAAAGTACCTCCCTCATGCTTCGCAATCAGATAGGCGTATAAGGCGGTTCGTAAATTTCCCACATGCATTTTCCCTGTGGGACTGGGGGCAAATCTGGTTCTGGGTTTCTGGTTCATCGTTTCACTCCCTTGGTATCTCTTTTGCTGATTTTTAACCGGTTAATATGAATGTCCGTATCTTTATAATGCACAACGATATCCTTGTCAAAGAGCAGATATGCGTTGGACAGGGTGTCTTTTGCATCCAGCTTCATGGCGCGGACGCCTTTTGCCGTCTTCTTCTTTTCCGGGATTTCACTGACCGATATCCGCAGAAAATAGCCGTTTTTCGACTGCAGCACTAGATGCTCTTTTCCGGAGAGAAAACCTACGAAAATCAATTCATCATCCTCGTTCAGTCCGGTAGCCGCAATGGTTTTTTTCGCTGCATCGAAGGAAGCGCCTTCCACATATTTTGCCATGGCCTGCTTCGTCACAAACAGCACGTTGCTTTGCTTTAATTCGCTTAAAGGGCAGACAAAAACAATCTGTTCCGTTTTGGAATCATAATTGCTGAGATTGTCCACCGGCACGCCCTTGTCCCGGAATTTGCCGTAAGGCAGATCCAGTGCCTTGCACTGATGCATCTTTCCGGTATTCGTGAAAATACAGACGCGGTCTGTATTCATCATGGGGAAAATATATTTGTTTTCTGCGTTGGCATTGGCCATGTTTTTTTCGTAAACGGAAGCGTCCACGGTTTTGGCATAGCCGAAACGATCCATCAAAAAGACCACCGGGATTTCCTCCACCGGTTTTTCCTTCAGTACCGCGTCTTCCAGATTGGTGATGAGGGTCTTTCGCGGCGTTGCAAACTCCTGTTTCCACGCCAGCAGTTCTTCGGTCAGCACCCGGATCATTACATCGCGGTTATTTAGAATGTCCAGATACCGGGCAATTTTTTTCAGCGTTTCATTATACTCTGCCCGCAGGGCGTCGATTTCCAGACCGATCAGCTTGTACAAACGCATTTCCAGAATGGCGTTGGCCTGCCGTTCCGTAAAACGAAAGGCGGCGGCGGTACGTCTGGCAGCCAGAGTTTTGAATTTGATGTCTTTGACGACACCGGATACCAGACATTGTCTGACCTGATCCCGGCTCCTGCTGCCGCGGATAGCCTCAATAATGACGTCGATGACGTCACAGGCATGGATCAGACCTTCCTGGATTTCTTTTTCCGACATTTCCCGGTCCAGCAGGTGACGGTACTTGCGTTCCGCCAGTTCCATCTGAAATGCGGAAAATTCCTGCAGGATTTCCAGCAGGCTTAAAGTTTTGGGACAGCCGTTGACCACCGCCAGCATATTGACGCCGAAGGTGGATTCCAGCCGGGTCTTTTTGTACAGCAGATTCTCAATATATTCTACATCGGCGTTCTTTTTCAGTTCAATGACAATCCGTATGCCGTCGCTGGAGGACTGATTGATAATGTCCACAATATCCGTGGTTTTTTTTGTTTCCACCAGCCCATAGACTTCATTCATAAAACGGCCGATATTGGCGCCGATCATGGGATAGGGAATTTCCGTAATCACGATCTGGGATTTGCCCTGTTTGCCTTTTTCCACATGCAGTTTCCCGCGGATTTTAATTTTCCCGGTGCCGGTGGTGTAGATTTCTTCCAGCTCATCCTGATTTGTTACAATGGCGCCAGTAGGAAAATCGGGTCCTTTTACATACTGCATGATATCCCGGATGGACATACAGGGATTTTTCATAAAAGCCACAGCCGCATCGATGACTTCTCCCAGATTGTGGGGCGGAATGTTCGTGGCCATGCCTACGGCAATGCCTTCCGATCCGTTGACCAGCAGATTCGGAATCCGCACCGGCAGAACGGAAGGTTCTTTTTCCGTTTCATCGAAATTGGGAACAAAATCGATGACGTTTTTATCCAGGTCATTCAAAAAAGCCAGCTGGGTGATTTTTTCCAGCCTCGCTTCCGTATAACGCATGGCGGCCGCGCCGTCTCCTTCAATGGAGCCGAAATTGCCATGGCCGTCTACCAGCGGAAGCGATTTCTTAAAGCCCTGGGCCATGACAACAAGCGCATCGTAAATGGAGCTGTCGCCGTGGGGATGGTATTTACCCATGGTATCCCCTACAATACGGGCAGACTTCCTGTAAGGCCGGTCATACCGTATTCCCAGCTCGTACATGTCGTAGAGAGTTCTGCGCTGCACCGGCTTCAGCCCGTCCCGCACATCGGGAATCGCCCGGGAAATGATGACGCTCATGGCATAATTGATAAAGGATGTACGCATCACATCCGAATATTCCGTTTTTACAATCTTCTGCATATCCCTTCTCCTCGTTTATCAGGTATCGATACGCGCCCCTTCTTAAACATCCAGTACCGCTTCAATGGCATTGTCCTGAATGAACTGTCGGCGGGGCTGTACGTCGGTGCCCATCAGAAGTTCCGTGACATCGGAAGCCATCCGGGCGTCTTCGATTTCCACCTGCTTCAAAAAGCGGTTTTCCGGATCCAGCGTGGTTTCCCAGAGCTGGGAAGCGTCCATTTCTCCAAGACCCTTATATCGCTGCAGCGTGAATTTCTGTCCCGGATGGGTTTTGCGGTATTTTTCCAGAGCAAAATCATCGTAAAGGTACTCTTCTTTTCCCTTCTGGGGAATGGCCTTGTACAGAGGCGGCATGGCCAGATACACATGGCCGTAATAAATCAGATCCGGCATAAAGCGGTAAAATAAGGTCAGCAGCAGCGTCGCGATATGGGCGCCGTCTACGTCGGCATCCGTCATGATAATGATCTTGTCATAGCGCAGCTTGCTGATATCGAAATCATTGCCGTAGCCTTCCGAAAAACCGCAGCCAAAGGCATTGATCATGGTTTTGATCTCCGCGTTGGCAAGGATTTTGTCTATGCCTGCCTTTTCCACGTTGAGGGTCTTGCCCCGAATAGGCAGAATCGCCTGAAATTTGCGGTTTCTGGCGTTTTTCGCACTGCCCCCGGCAGAATCTCCCTCGACGATAAAAATCTCGCATTCCTCGGGTTTCCGGCTTTCACAGTTGGCAAGCTTCCCGTTGGAATCAAAGGAAAATTTGGTTTTGCTTAACAGATTGGTTTTGGCCTTCTCTTCTGCTTTGCGGATTTTGGCTGCCTTCTCGGCACAGCCGATGACTTTTTTTAAGGTTTCAAGGTTTTTGTCAAAGAACAGTACAATTTCATCGCCGGTTACCTTGCTGACTGCTTTGGCGGCGTCCGGGTTGTCCAGTTTCGTCTTGGTCTGCCCTTCAAATCTGGGATCCGGATGCTTGATGGAAATGATGGCCGTCATGCCGTTGCGCACATCCGCCCCGTTGAAATTGGCGTCCTTGTCCTTTAAGATACCCAGCTCTCTGGCGTAGGAATTGATAACGCTGGTAAAGACGGTCTTGAATCCCGTTATGTGGGTGCCGCCTTCCGCGTTGTAAATATTATTACAGAAACCCAGTACGGTTTCATGAAATTCTTCTGTATACTGAAACGCCGCTTCCACTGTGATATTATCCACGGCGCCTTTAAAATATACCGTATCATGTACCGGCGTATTGCTTTTGTTCAGTTCTTTGATAAAACCGGTAATGCCGTCCGGCTCGCTGAACGTGACCTGATCTGTGGGAACCACCCGCCGGTCTTCAAAATAAATCGTCAGCGTCGGGTTCAGATATGCCGTTTCGTGCAGTCTGGATTTGATTTCTTCCGCACGGAACTTCGTTGTGGAAAAAATTTCGGCGTCCGGTAAAAACGTTACTTCCGTGCCCTGCTCTTTTGTCTTTCCGAGAATGGGCAGCATACCACCTGCCAGATCGATATCCGGCACACCTTTTTTAAAACGGTCAAAGTGAATCAGGCCGCCCAGACGGATGCGCACCTCCATCCATTCGGAAAGGGCGTTGACCACGGAAGAACCGACGCCGTGGAGTCCGCCGCTGGTTTTATAAACGGAATCGTCGAATTTTCCGCCGGCATGGAGTGTGGTAAATACCAGCCGTTCCGCCGGCATCCCTTTTTCATGCAGGTCTACCGGGATACCGCGGCCGTTGTCCGTTACGGTAACCGAACCGTCCGCATTCAGGGTCACGTGAATTTCACTGCAGTATCCGGCCAGATGTTCATCCACCGCATTGTCCACGATCTCATAGATCAGATGGTTTAAACCCTTGGAAGAAGTGGAACCAATGTACATGCCCGGACGCATCCGGACCGCTTCCAGCCCTTCCAGAACGGTTATACTTTGTGCATCATAATTTGTTTTGCCAGCCATTTGTCTCCTGTCATCCAATGTTTGGATTTATCCTTTCTTCCACCTTCAGTGTTTACTTTCCGCGGAAAATTCCCGGATGATTTCTTTTAAAAACAGGTAGCAGCGCTCGGCGCTTGCAATGGACATCCGCTCGCCTGTGGTATGCAGGTCGTAAACGTCCGGCCCCATGGAAACACAGTCCAGTCCCGGCATTTTACCGCTGAAAATACCGCATTCCAGACCCGCATGGATCGCGCGCACGGTAAGTTCCTTTTCGTACATACTGCGGTAGACCTCCCGAAACAGGGACTGCAGCCTGGAATCTTTGTTAAATTTCCATCCGGGATAGGCGCTTAGGCGTTTCGGCTTTCCTTTTTGATTGGCCGCCAGTATCGCAAGATGTTCATATAATGCTTCCTTATCCCTGTCTACGGAGCTTCGCAGGGAATACAACAGCCTGATCTGCGCGCCTTCGGTACGGATGGTTCCCAGATTCAGGGAGGTTTCCACAAGCCCCTCCATGTCTTCGCTCATTTTTACGACGCCGTTTGGCGCCTGGGACAAAAACTGCAGCAGACGTTCCACAGAATCATCGCTGAAGCAGGTGGCCGTATCTGTGCTGCATGGCTGCAATGTTACCGTAATATGATCGTCGATGCCGGCATAGCGAATCCGAAGCAGGTTCTGCAGGGTTGCAATACATTTTTCAGCTTTTCCATGATCTTCATCCGGTATCCTTACAAACGCTTCCGCCGATGCGGGAATGGCGTTATCCGCAACACCGCCCTGTATGGAAACCAGCTGTATCTGTACCTCCTGATATAAATTGCGCAGCAGATCCCTTAGGATCAGGTTGGCGTTGGCCAGTCCTTCATGAATCTGCTCCCCGGAATGTCCGCCGTTTAATCCGCTGACCGTCAGCTGGTATGCCGGTACATTCGATGAGGATACATCCATGTCAAAATCCACAGATGCCGTCATACCGCCGGCGCAGCCTGCCGTAATGCTGCCCTCTTCCGAAGAATCGATATTAATCATGGAAGTTCCGGTCAGCAGGGAAGTATCCAGACTTTCCGCGCCCAGAAGGCCCACTTCCTCATTGACGGTAAATACGGCCTCCAGACGGCCGGATTTGACATCCGGATCGGTCATGACGGCCAGCGCATAAGCAATGGCAATGCCGTCGTCGGCGCCGAGGGTCGTTTCTTTTGCTTTTAAAAAGCCGTTTTCGACATAAAGCGCAAGGGGATCTTTGGTGAAATCATGGGTGCTGCCCGCTTCTTTTGCGCAGACCATGTCCATATGTCCCTGCAGAATCAGGGCGGGTACGCCTTCATATCCCGGTTCCGCCTGTTTTATGACAATGACATTTTTATCCGCATCCTGTATAGCCTGCAGTCTGTGGCTTTCAGCAAAAGCCACCAGCCAGTCGCTGACGGCGTCGATATGAAAAGACCCCCGGGGAATCCGGCTAAGTTCTTCAAATACGGAAAATACCGCAGGTGCGGCGGATGATTCGATCAGCATTCTAAAGCCTCCTGTTCTGAACATCTGTTATCAAACATAAATTGTGGTATGAAACAGAAAATGATCTTCTTTTGCTGTCTGGTCTTTATGGCCATGATGATCCTTTTTCCAAACATTTGTATCACGGGTGCCAAAAACGGCTTACGTCTCTGGTATGAAAGCGTCCTGCCGACGCTGCTTCCCTATATGATACTCACAAATGTGCTTTTTAGTACGGGGATTCTCTCATTTCATGAAGGAAACAGCCGGCGCTTCTTCAGTATCCACAGTCTGTTTGCCATATTCATCGGTTTTTTCTGCGGATATCCCATGGGTGCGTATTATGTTACAAAAAATTATCAGGCGGGTTATATCGGCAAAGCCGCCTGTATGTGGCTGCTGTCTTTCGCTAATTTAAGCTCCCCGGCGTTTATCATTCAGTTTATCGTCATTAAAAATCTGAACGGTCAGTATCTGATTCCGATGCTGGCCAGCGTCTACGGCAGCGCACTGATTACAGCCATCCTGCTGCTGCCCTATTATTACAAAAAACATATCGTGGAAAACGAGGTAGCCAATATCCCGCGACAGGAAGAAGCCAAAGACGTTTCCGCCTGCATCAGCGACGCCTGTCTGCAGGCGATCCGGCTGTGCGGGTACATTGTCATTTTTTCCATAATAGTAAATATGGTAACAGCACACATCAGCACTGTTACCATCAAACATATTTTTCTCATTGGGTTGTTGGAGATAACAAATGGCATAAACACTGTCTGCGGCGCTGACATATCCGAAGAAATCGTACCGCTTCTGATTGCCGCATTTACATCATTTGGTTCGATCAGCTGCATTTTTCAGACCATCAGTGTGTGCAGAGACAGCAAAATTCCCATGCACATGTATGTTGCTTCAAAGCTGTTTCAGGCCGTCATAAGCACGGTCATCATGCTGCTGTTTACCGGATCATTCAAATGAATCCAGATCCGGATCGATATCGTACTGGGTTTCTTCCGGAATCTGCACCTCTTCAATGGGCTGACTGCCCATGATATCCGGAATATCGGGACCGGCCATACTGCTGCTTTCTCCTTCTTCTTCGTCCGAAGGCGCGGCGGCAAGCTCGCCCCGGTTGTTGCTGATGACGTCAAAGCATTCCTGCAGGGTTTTCAGCAGAGCGCCGTATTTTGCGCCGGCACTGTCGATGGTGTTGCCGATCACCGTCTGCAGCGTTTCCAGCATCTCATCCGTATAACGAATGGAGCCGGTGCGAATCTCATTTGCTTCATTAATGGCATGATCGAGAATCTCATTGGCCTGATTGTTGGCCTGGGCGACGATATCATTTGCCTGATCGATGGCGCGTTTGATAATCTCGTGCTCGCTGAGCATCTGGTCAATGGTTTCCTTGGCCTGGGTGAGCATTGCGTCTGCTTTGTTTTGGGCATCTACTAAAATCGCATCCTTGTTGGCAATGATTTTTTGATACCGCCTTACTTCTTCCGGCGTCTTCATTCTCAGCTCGCGAAGCAAATCCTCCAGTTCTTCCCGGTTGACAATGATCTTGGAGGTGGATAAGGGCTGGTATTTGCAGCCTCCGATATACTCTTCAATTTCGTCAATGATCTGTTCAATTCTGCTGCTGGACATGTTAAGCATCCTCCCGTATTTGTTTTACTTTGCGCTGCATGGCATCTATCACATGGGCCGGCACAAGCTTTGAAACATCCCCGCCATAGAGAAAGATTTCTTTGGAAACGGAAGAACTCACATAAGAAAAATCAAGTCCCGTGGAAAGAAATACCGTCTCTATCTCCGGATTCAAAGTCTGATTGGTATGCGCCATCTGAAATTCATAATCAAAATCCGTCATGGCGCGCAGACCACGAATGATCATCCGCGCATGGACTTTTTCTGCAAAATCAATTGTAAGTCCGTCAAAGGACTGTACGGATACATTGGGCATGTCATGCACGGCTTCCTCAATCAGAGCCACCCGCTCTTCCAGAGAAAACAGTGGATTTTTATGCTGGTTCATCAACACGCCGATAATCAGATGATCCACCAGACCGGCGGCCCGCTTGACAATGTCCATGTGTCCATAGGTGATGGGATCAAAACTTCCCGGATATATTGCTATCTTTGCTTGACTGGCCATAGATCAGAGTATCCTTTGCAAAAATACATGCTTATTTGTTTTATACAATTTTGTCCGCACAACGGCAAACCCGAGATCCTTTACATACGAAAAATCCGTCTCGGCAGCGGCCTCGATAATCAGCAGTGTATCCTCTGTTACAAACGCTGCGGAAGAAAGCAGCTCCAACGCCTGCTTTTCCAATCCTTTGCGGTAGGGCGGATCCATAAAAATCAAATCAAATGCATCCACATCCGGAATCTGCCCCCGGGAAAGAAAACGGAGCACATCTTCCTGCCGGACAACCGCCCTGTCTGCCAGTTTTGTAAACATAAGGTTTTCTTTCATGCAGGCAACGGCGCTTTTATTATTTTCAATAAACCAAGCGCTGCGGGCGCCGCGGCTTAAAGCTTCGATGCCGATGGCGCCGCTTCCGGAAAACAGATCCAGAAAACGACAGTCATAAATGTCTTTCTGCAGTATATTAAACAGGGTTTCTTTTATCTTGTCCGTCGTCGGACGGGTCGCATCCGAAGGCAAAGTCTTCAGCGCGAGACTTCTGGCACTGCCTGCAATAACGCGCATAAGATCTCCTTGCGATGGCTTCAAAACATAGATATTGTATTCACAAACTTATTACTATTATAGATATTGTGTTGGCCGCTGTCAACCCAAAAATGCCGGACCGAAAACAGGCGCAAGGCTTATTTCCCGTGTTTTTCGCCCAGATCCGTCACAGTGCCGTCCGGCTCCACAATACTGATATTGTTCAGCTGCGCCCGCATATTTTTTCTGAAATCCGCAATATATTCCGCCCGCAGAATCCGCTGCTCGTTTTTTTCCGCTTCGGTCAGGCCTTCGTTTTTGGATTTATGATAAAGTGCGTTAATTCGCCGGATTCTTTCGTTATCCATACAAATCCTCCTGTTCTAAATGCTGTATCAGCGCACAGGCAGTGCGAATGCCGTCCGCCGCCGCCGACATGATGCCGCCTGCGTACCCCGCGCCTTCGCCGCAGGGATATACGCCGCGGATATTGCTTTCATATGCATCGTCCCGCAGTATCTTTACAGGGGATGAAGTTCTGCTTTCCACCCCTGCCACCAGCCGGATTTCCTCCGAAAAACCATGGATTCTCTGATCCGAAAGCCGTATCCCTTCCCAAAGCGCATGCAAAAGCGGTTTGGGAAAGATATATCGCAGGTCTGCAGGAGCAACTTTGCCTTTTACCGCATCTTTTGCAAGAGAAAGCAGCGCTGCAGTATCCGTTTCTAAACCGTCGCCAAGAAAGGCTTTGCCGCTTTGTACCGGAATCTGTCCGCCGCCCAGACGATATGCTTTCTGTTCCAGGCTTTCCTGCAGTTTAAGTCCCGCAAAGACAGAATCGTTTTCCAGGTCCTCCGGCAGTACATTTACCACCATGGCCGCATTGGCAAAGGGGCCGCTTCTGCCGGAATAGCTCATACCGTTGACTACAGCCTGTCCCGGGGCTGAAGCCGCCGAAATCACATATCCGCCGGGACACATGCAAAAAGAATATACGCTCCTGCCTTCCGGGGTATGGGCGGTGAGTTTGTAGTCGGCAGCAGGCAAATCAAAAGCTGTCCCGCCATACTGCGTGTGGTTGATAAAACTTTGTTCATGCACCACGCGCACTCCGACAGCAAAGGGTTTCTGACACATCTGCAGCTTTCTGTCATACAGCATCCGGAATGTATCCCGTGCGCTGTGTCCGATGGCCAGAATCAGCTGCTTTGCGGCAATCTCCTGTCCGCCGTTTACCAAGATACCGGTCAGCCTGCCGTCGGAAAGGACCAGATCTTCCAGCTTTGTATTGAAGCGAACGCTGCCGCCGAGTTTAATAATCTCCTCCCGCATGGAAACCACGATCTGTTCCAGACGGTCCGTGCCAAGATGGGGTTTGTTTTCGTATAAAATGGATGCCGGCGCCCCATGCCGTACAAAGGTCTGTAAAATGGCCTGATGGGTACCGGCCCGGTCCTTGTTTCCGGTACTCAGTTTTCCATCGGAAAAGGTGCCGGCGCCGCCTTCGCCAAACTGTACGTTGGTCTTCGGATCAACGTCGCCTGTTTCCAGAAACGCTGCAACTTTTGCCTTACGGACATCCATGGCCGCACCCCGTTCAATCAAAAGGGGACGGGCACCTGCCTTCGCAAGGACATAGGCCGCAAAAAGACCTGCGGGACCGCTTCCTGCAACCACCGGCGGAGGGGAAAGCTGCCGTTTTACCGTTGGAAATGTAAAAGTTGTTTCCTGATATAATTCCAGCGGCAGCCTGCCGGCTTTTGCAGTTTTCAGAAGTTTTGCTTCTTTTTCCGGAGAAAGTTTCACTGTCGTCTGATAAATAAAAAATAAATCCGGCTTTTTTCGGGCGTCCAGGGATTTCTTAAGGATGCGAATTTCCATAATCTCCGCCGGATCGATTCGAAGCATATCCGCAATTTTTTTTCGAAGCACCGCTTCCGGGCTGCGAGGGTCCCTCTGCCCGGCTTTGATTTTAATGTCTCTGATCAGAATCATAGGCTTCTTTTCCTTTTGCAGCATTTTTCCCGGCCAGATAACCGCTGGTCCATGCCCACTGCAGATTGTAACCGCCGCATTTTCCGTCGATATCAACGATTTCCCCGCAGAACCAGAGATCTTTACAGCATTTGGAACGCAGTGTTTCCGGATCCAGTTCCCGGGTATCGACGCCGCCGCAAAGCACCTGGGATTCCGAAACGCTGCCGGTTCCCTCAATATCCAGCCGGCAACGGCGAATCAGGCCGGGAAGGGCTTCCGGCTTATGTCCGGAAAGCGCAAGCAGCGCTGCAGTCAGTTTGTCCGGCAGCAGCCCGTTCATCTGAGAACGAATCTCCATGTCCTTTTTTTGCAGCAGCAGCTTTTGCAGCTTGTCCTCCGGAACGTCCGGAAGAAAATCAATCAGGCACCAGGCCTGTTTATCCGGATTTTTCGTAATATATCTGCTGAGCTGAAACACGCAGATACCGGAAATTCCTTTCGAGGTGATCTGCAGTTCCCCGGTTTCGGAAATGGCCTTTTTTCCCTCCAGATACAGATCGATCTTTACCGGAAACCGCACGCCGGCCGCCAGTTTGATGGCCTTTTGGCGCACTTTCAGCCAGGTCAGCGCCGGACCAAATGGAATGATATGATGACCGCAGCGTCGAATCGATGTCAAAACCTGCTCCGTATATCCGGAAACCGAGGCAGCCGTTCCTGCCGCCACAATTAAATGATCTGTGGCAAATGCTTTATTTTGGGTCTGTACCGTCCATTTCCCCTTCGACCGGAAGAAATCCTGCACGGTTTCTCGGGTGCAGAGATGTACATTTTCTTTCAGCAGCTGCAGCCGGAACATTTCCGTGACGGCCTCCGCCCGCATACTGTAGGGATAACAGTACCCGTTTTTCTCCCGGACCAAAATCCCGTTTTCCTGAAAAAACTCGATGGCGCTTTGATTATCAAACTGCCCGAAGGCCGCAGAAAGAAAGGCATCCTTCGCATGATAATAACAGGACAGATCCAGTTGTCTGTTGGTAAAATTACAGCGACCGTTTCCCGTACCGGAAAGCTTGCGGCCAATCCGGTGGTTTTTTTCCAGCAGGGTCACTTTCGCGCCCTGCTTTGCCGCGGTCAGCGCCGCCATCAGGCCGGAAGCGCCGCCGCCGATCACCAGTACCTCGTTCATTGCAGTTCTCCAATATAATAAAAGCCTTTGCTTTCCTTTAATTTGACATTTCGTATGCTTCCGATCAGGGATGTCTCTCCCGGAAAATGTACCACCGCATTATTGGACAGTCTGCCGGTCACCAGTCTTTCATCTTGTCGGTTGATTTCTTCTACCAGCACCGGAAGCACCCGGCCTTCCAGCTTTTTGTTTTCCGCTTTTGCTGTCTCATGGACCAGCGCCAGCAGACGGTCAAAGCGGTTATGCATCACGTCTTCGCCAATCTGATCCGGCATGGCAGCCGCCGGTGTACCGGTTCGTTTGGAATAAAGAAAGGTAAATGCATTGGAAAAGCTGACTTTTTCCACCACATCCATGGTTTCCAGAAAGTCTTCTTCCATTTCTCCCGGGAAACCGATGATGATATCCGTCGTCAGCGCCACGTCCGGAATGCTCTTTTTGATCCGTTCCGCCAGTGCCAGATAGGATTCTTTCGTGTATTTCCGGTTCATCTGTTTCAAAATTCTGCTGCTGCCCGACTGCAGCGGCAGATGAATATGCCGGCAAATTTTTTCGGAATTTGCAATAGTTTCGATCAGCTCTTCCGAAAGATCTTTGGGGTGCGAAGTCATAAACCGGATCCGTTCAATCCCGTCGATTTTTTCCACTTCTTTTAAAAGCTGGGGAAACCGGATTTCCGATTCCAGCCCGGCGCCATAGGAATTGACATTCTGCCCCAGCAGCATGACTTCCTTCACGCCGTCGGCGGCCAGATGTGCGATTTCCCGGAGAATATCCTCGTGTTTTCTGCTGCGTTCCCTGCCCCGTACATAGGGCACGATACAGTAACTGCAGAAATTGTTGCAGCCAAACATGATATTGACCCCTGATTTAAAGGGATATTTGCGCTGCACCGGCAGCTCTTCCACGATCCGGTCCGTCTCCTGCCAGATGTCAATGATCCGGTTCCTGCCGGAACTGATATAATTGTCAAACAGCTCCGCCAGCTTATAAATATTATGGGTGCCGAAAATAATGTCCACAAATCCGTAGGACTGTTTGATTTTCTCAATCACCGACGCTTCCTGCATCATACAGCCGCACAGCGCGACGATCATTTCGGGGTTTTTCTTTTTTAAGGTATGCAGATACCCCAGCCGCCCGTAGATCCGCTGGTTGGCGTTGTCCCTTACGGTACAGGTATTGTAAATCACAAAATCCGCCGCTTCTTCCTCTGCCGGAACAAATCCGGCTTCCGACAGGATGCCCGCCAGCTTTTCACTGTCTCTGGCATTCATCTGACAGCCAAAGGTCTGTACGCAAAATCGAAGCTTCCGCCCCAGACGCACAGCCGCTTCATCCGCGTATGTACGCATTTTTTCAATATAAAAACGCTGCCGCGCAGGTTCCTCCGCCGGCGGCGCTGATAAAGTCTTGAACATGTCATTCATTTGATTCATATTTGATGCCCTTTCAAATCCGCGGCATATGGTATGCATATTCCGGATACATTTCCTTCAGCCCCTGCTGCCAGTATTTTTCCGGAATATCCGGCCAGATGCATACGCCGGTGTCTTTTTTGCAAAGCTCCATAACCTTCTTTAAAGCGCAGCCCTGGGTGATCTTTCCGGTACGCAGCAGCTGCTCGGTAATAAAGGACCAGTAGGGCGCTTTTTCATAAAGACCAGATGTGTGCATTTCCTGAATCACAGCTGCAACGTCATACGCCAGAGAAATAAATTCTTCGCGCCATGTCCCGCCTTCTCCATGCAGAAGCATATACTGCGCCTTTCCCTCACTGCGGTACGGCATACCACATGCGCCGGGATTGTATGCACAAACTTTTCCGCGGGCAATCCGGCCCTGCAGGTGGGTATGCCCGGACAGAATCAGCGGTGTGTCAGAGTGTTCCATGATTTCAAAGGTCCGCGGGTCGTCCGGCCGCATATTTTCATTAATACGACAAGGCGAACCATGACAGATGGTCATGGACGGGAACCCCGGAAATTCCAGTTTTTTCACAATCGGAAGGCTCTCAAAAAACGCCATGTCCCGCGGGGTCAGATTTCGGTAATTATACAGCATGGAGGCAACGGTATTGTCATTCCAGCCCTCTTCTCCGCTGTCCCGGTAATTCAGCCAATAACCCTCCTTGTTGCCCCGGATAAACGTACAGTCATAAGATTCGCGCAATGCATAAAGAATCTTCATGGTTTTCTGGGGATAGGCCAGATCCGCCGTATAATCCCCCAGAAACAGGAATCGCTGCGCGCCTCTTGCAAAGGCATCATCCAGACACCGCCGCAGCGCAATATGATTGGAATGTATATCAGACAGAACAGCAACTTTCATCTCGTATCCCCCGCAAAAAAACTCCTATATTATATATAATCCAAATCGGCGGTTTTTTCAATAGAGAAGAACGGCAGATACAGAAAGAAAACAAAAGCCGGACCATTATGATCCGGCATTATACGCAGAATGTCATCAAATCTTTCTGTAATGAATAGAAACTCTTTCAGGATTTCATTGGTGCAGTTTCTCATCCAGCGCTGCTTTCAACGCCAGATAGCGAAGCTGCTTTTCTTCTTTTGCGAAATGTACTTCCCTTAATTGCAGGGGCTGATGATCATATGAGAGCATTTCCCCATGGAACTGCTCGCTGGTCAGGTCAAATATGCAGTCTCCTACCACATTGAAACAATGATAATTTCCGCCCTCTCTTAAAATGCCATGCACTTCGCCGCCGAAAATGTCCTGTGCCAGAAACGCCGTAATGGAACACTGCCCTAAGGTTTTGTTCGCCTGGCTCCAATCCTGCCGCATCCGCGGCGCACAGGTTTCGGCACACCACAGATCTGACAGAAGATCATACAGCTGTCTTGGATTTTGAATTTGTCGATACGTTTCTGTTACAGGCGGGACATCTGCCTGTGCCCATCCGTAGAAATGATATTTCTTCACTATCGTTTTACCTCTTCCTGCTGTTATTATCATCTTCGATCTTTTTTCCCCAGTCGGGCAAAATCGAAGTGTTGCTCCGAATCCTTTCGACCGTGGCCGACACGGTTTGATACAGGATTTGGGTGCCCTGTCCGTCTGCACGGTAGTTCACTGCCCGGTCACGGCTGATACCGATATTTTTTGCCGTTTCCACTGCATCAATGTTGGCGCCGATAAAAAGGAACTCCCAACCGTACTGCTCCTTTTCCCGTTCAATCATTTTCTTTACCTCATCGCTGGAATAACGGTGGCTGGCATTTTCCATGCCGTCGGTGGTAATGACGAACATGGTATGCGCCGGCACATCTTCCGGACGGGCATATTTGTGAATGTTTCCGATGTGATGAATGGCACCGCCGATGGCGTCGATCAAGGCAGTGCATCCCCGGACGGTGTAGTCCGCCGCAGTCATCTTCGGAACGTCCTTCAGTGGAATACGGTCATGTAATACTTCGCTCACATGGTCAAAAAGGACGGTGGAAACATAGCATTCTCCATCTTCCTTCCGCTGCTTTTCAATCAGTGAATTAAACCCGCCGATAGTGTCACTTTCGAGACCTGCCATGGAGCCGCTGCGATCAAGAATAAAGACCAGTTCCGTTGTGTTGTTCTTTCCGTTATTTTTCATCAAAAATCCCTCCGTTCATGTGTATAAGTCTTTCGACCTTGTGACTTATCATACAGAATGGAACGGAGGGCGTGGTCGCATGCAAAGCGACAATTTTAATTGCCAAGCAGTGCCTGATCGAAGGCAAACAGCGCTTCATTGATTTCGAATACATTATAATTTTCGTTGGTAATGAAGTATTCGATGATCAGATCAAATTTGTTGCTGTGGGACAGTGCAAATCCGGCCTTCCGCAGCAGATCATTTGTTTCATCCAGAGGAAGTTCCAGAGCAATGGCAAAGGCAATCGCCGTGGTTTTACTGGGATGATAATGGATGTCGCTGCGGATCTTGGAAAATAGTTTGCGATCTACATTTGCCTTTTTATAACATGCGCTGTCGGTCATGCCCTTTTCATCAATCTTGCGCAGAAGTGCCTGAGAAAAGCTCTCGTCTTCCTGCTTCAACATCTCTTCTAAAGAGAGAGCAGGCATCTGTGCCTGTACAGGCGGAAAAGCAGCTGTGGTGGGAACGCCTTTTTTCAGTGGTTTCGGCGACCGCATATTGATCTTCGGATTATCCGAAGAAAGAATTTCCGTTGTTCCGAAAACAGTACTTTCGCCTTGTTCATCCCGCTGTGTCCGCCGGAAAATAAAATGGGTATCCACATATTTATCGTCGATAAAGGCGGCAATATCGGAAAACAGCTTTTCACTGATTTGGAACGATGATTTGTCAAATACGACAATGTAGACCAGTAAATCGTGCTCCATTAAAAATGATGTGATACAATCTACCGCAACTTTCAGGGCCTGATCCTTTGGATAGCCGTAAATTCCGGAGGAAATCAGCGGAAATGCCACGGATTTACAATCATACGATAACGCAAGCTGTAAAGATTCCCGGTAACAGCTTTTCAGCTGCTCCTCTTCTCCATTCCTGCCGCCGTGCCATTTGGGGCCGACCGTATGGATCACATATTTGCAGGACAGCTTATATCCTCCCGTAATTTTGGCTTGTCCTGTTTTGCAGCCACCCAGCTTCATACATTCAAGCAGCAATCCTTTCCCGGCAGCTTTATGAGTGGCGCCATCCACGCCGCCACCGCCAAGCAGGGTTGGGTTTGCGGCGTTGACGATGGCGTCACAATGGAGTTTTGTGATATCGTTGCGAATGATCTGAAGCGGCATAGTCCTGTCTCCTTATATCGCTGATAAATGTGTTTAATGCATACCATTTGTTTGTACATATTCACATCTAAATTATTTCAATATAATTTTACATACACCGCTACTATTCTTCAACCGGGAACTGCGGAATTATTTTTGCCGCTTTCTGCAGAATATAAAGGGCATCCGATGCATCTATGTTACCACTGCCGTCTACATCTCCTGCAAACACCTGATCTGCATTTGCCGTATCGAGTTTAGCAGCAATGCGAAGTACAAACAGAGCATCTGCTGCGTCAATGGTTTCATTTCCATCCAGATCTCCGTAGATCACATCACTCTGCCCTATAAACTTGGTTTTTATTCCATTTTCCTGTGCATATGAATATGCATAGGAATCCGGGTTACACCAAATTTTTAATTTCTCTTCATCGCAAAGACCAAAGGCACTTTTTTCGATTAGTGTAACACTATCCGGAATTGTGATGGAATATAAATTCGTACATCCAAAAAAGGCACTGTTGTCAATCGATGTGATATTGTCCGGAACAACAAAAGTTTCTAATCCAGTGCAGCCAGAAAACGTATCATATGGTATAGATGTCATATTCTTTGATAATTTTACATCGGTAAGGCTGGAACAATTGGAAAATACATACTCTTCCATCTGATTGACACTATCCGGAATTTCAATGGATTTTAAACTACTGCAATATGAAAAGCAAAAGTCAGAAATGCTGGTAATTCCCTCCGGGATTGTCACATTCGTCAGGCTACTGCATTCCGCAAACAAAGAGTAATCTAATTTTGTAAGGCCATTTGACAACACAATGGTGCTCAGGTTTGAACACTTTTCAAATGCACGAGAACCAATCTCCGTAACACTATTCGGAATATTGAGTGATGCTAATCCCCTGTTGTCATAGAAAGCATCGGATTCAATTTTATTGACACCTTCCGGGATTGTTACATGATTTAAATTAGGACAATTACTGAATGCATTGGAACCAATGGTGGTAACACCTTCGGGAATTACAAAGTCCCCGGTTTTTCCAGAAGGATAAATATAAATGGTTGTTCTGGCTGCGTCATACAATACGCCATCTTCTGAATAAATGAAATCATTATTATTATTCACGGAAATGTTGGTTAAATTATCACAATAACTGAATACAGATGTCGGAAAGCTGCGGAGACTGTCCGGAATGCTTACTGCGTTGATAGGTGCGCCGTCAAAGGATTTCGAATCCAAATATATTGTTCCTTCCGGGATCGCATATGTACCGGAATGTCCCGCAGGAAAGCTTACCAGAGAACGTAAATCTTTACTGAAAAGAATTCCATCCATAGCAGTATATCCCGTATTATTAACGTCGACTGTAAAATTCTTCAACTGCGTGCAGAAAGAAAATGCGCCGTAATTAATAGAGGTTACGTTTTTCGGAATATGAACTGTTGTCAATAAAGCACATCCGGAGAATGCATTCGTACCGATTGTCGTTACATTTTCAGGAATAATGATGCTTTCCAGTTTACTGCAATCCTGAAAAGCTTCATATTCAATAGAAGTTACATTATTCGGAATAGAAATATTTTGTAAATTACTGCAGCCTGCAAAGATGGAACTTTCCATCTGTGTTAATTTGGTCGGCAAGTGAATTGTTGTCAAGCTGCTGCAATTTTCAAAGCCAGAATACCCAATGGATTCTACACTTTCAGAAATGGAAATTGCACTAAGATTTGTACAGCCTTTAAATGCACTTCCGCCAATAGATATAATCCCATTTGGAATAGTGACCTTTTTTAATACAGTGTCACCAGAAAAAGCAAAACTACCGATAGCGGTTACATCTAATCTCCCGATTTTTGATGGGATAATGAGGTCTTCCTGTTCATTTTTGATCCCTGTGACGACTGCAGTACCGTCATCCTGAATGGAATAGTAGAATCCATCATTTGTTACCTCTGCCTGTACTTTTACAGGGAATAATTGAGACAATGTAATTCCCATAGCCAGACATAATATACTGGCAAAAAACAGACTTGAAATTTTTTTGAAAGCTTTCATGGTGTTCTCCTTTTTATAAGTTATATTTTTGTATGAAAACAAATTGATAATATCCAATCAAAAAATATGTAGTGAAATGTCAGTTAACTTTAAAGCCGCAGTTTCCACAAAAAATATTTGTATCTTTTAATTCAGCACCGCAATTAGGACACCGCAGTTTTTCTGATAAAGTATTCACTGCTTCTGCCTGATTGACATTGGGATTTAATTGTTCTATCAGCTCGTGAATATTATGTTTGTTATAATAAATCGGGGTTGTAAAAGTTATGTCTTGAATATTGCGGAGTGTCTTTTTCCGTCTGATAGACCGAATACAAGGCAATAGAGCCACCAAAACAGTAAAAACAGCAAAAACAGTTGAAACACCCAGATTTATAAAGATTGAACCAATAGTGTATAATAACAAAAGAACCATTCCCAAAATCCAGAATCCAAACCCTTTTGCTTTTTTCCATGGGAGAGGAACTTTTGACCATGGCTGTATTTCTTTACAATATGGACATTTTACTTTCTGAGCAATTAGTTCGTAATTGTGTTCTACATTAATGGCATTAAACAATGCATCGTCTTGACGGTCAAGAAGTTGAATTGCCTTTGCCTCGGCATTACTTTCCGCATTTTGTTTTGTTGTATCCGACTGAAAAACATGGTAAGTATTAGATCCTTGTTTAGATAACAAGTATTCATACAAAACAGTGTTTCCACACTTATAGCACTGATATTGTATGTAACTTTTTCTTGAGATAGTTGCTGTGATGGTTCTTATCCCGGTTGGTATTCTTATATAAGCCAATATATAATACTCCTTATATTTACATGATGTTAGGATCTAAATTCATACATAAAAAGCTTTATTCTACAATACTATGAAAAGAACAAATAGTAGTCACCTATATAAACTGCGAGACGGTAGCTATTAATACTTTATTCTTAGTTCTCAATGTTCCCACAATACGGACATCTGCATTTCTGCCCTTTGGGCATTCCATATTGTCCTCCGCACTTTGAACAGGTTACAAGCTGCTGCGGTGCATTGCTGCTTAGTACCGTTGTCTCCTGCCCGGAACCCGTTGAATGATTATAATTTGCATTTTGAGATTCCGGTGCGCCCGGTACACTGTAGGATAACGTCTGTGTATCATACACTGACTGCTTTGCATTTACATTCCCCATTCCGTTTGCTGCAGCTCTCATTTTTCCCCGATAGGAAAACAAAAATATGCCGAATGAAATAGATGCTGTTGCAGATCCTAAATTGACCAACAAAGCAAATGCTCCGTGACTTCCGAAAATTGACAGCGCCGTAAATCCACCCATAATAAACGCCATAACAGCTACATATGCGGATACTTTATCTGATGGGATTCCGCTTTGTGCCGTCAGTCTGATTGTGTTTATGGATTTAACCGCTTTCACATAAAAAAGGATAATCAATGTCATGGCAATTGCGATACCGAGCATTGCACCTACAAGGTAACCGAGCGTGGATGAACCAAAATAACTGTTGGAAAGGTTGACTGCTGCAACCAAAGCAAAAATTTCAACCATACCAAAAGCAATACAAATGCATACGAGGTTAATGATCAAGATAACCTTAATTAACGTTAGTCCACTTGTTTTCATCCCGGTATTATTTTTGTTTACAGCTGAAGCATATGTAATCCATAACCCAATGGCAATCAAAACAGTCGGTATCATTCGAATAATCATCGATATAAGGGATGCACTTTGTATGTAATCGTAAATATTCCAAATCATATCTTCCATATCCAGCATATCAGCCAACTGATAGATATAAGCAAATATACCAGACGAACCGTTAATCGAATTCATAAAACTAAAAAGAGCTGCTGCAGTATATGCAATAATTGCTACCAGCGCCACAGGACAGGTACATAGCTGTTTCAGCAATGCCAATCCGGATGATGCCCCTGCATGCTGTGAGTGCATCGTTTGCTGATACTGTAATGTCGGGTTTGGCTGCTGATATGCGGATTGTCCCTTTGTTAGTGGTGCTCCGCAATTTTGACAGAAAGAAACACTATCTGTATTTCGAGTTCCACACTGTTGGCAAAACATTATGATTATCCCCCTTTTTTATTTCAGAAACTTCAAATTACGGATGATAGCCGGTTCTTTTGCCTTTCCTGAGCAAATCTGGAAGAAGCAAATAATTTTAATTACAAAAAAAACAATTGACATCACGCCATATGCAATTGGAACAATAAAAGTCCAAAACAAAAGCAGTGTACAAATGAGCATTAATACATTTACAACCGTAAATTTCAATGCCTGTCTCACGTGGAAAGCTGCATAGGGTGAATTGTGACTTCCAAGCAAAGCAATAATGATTCCGATCCAACTCATAAGATAAACAAGCATTGACATAACCTTATTATCAGAAATATCTTTCGGGTCAAATTCGGCTGTATGATCATATGGGTCATACGGAGGCTGATAATAATTATTATATTGAGCTTGTTGACCATTGTTTGTTGCAGCAAATTGCGTTCCGCAATTTGTGCAGAATTTTGCGCTGTCATCTAATTGTGCTTGGCATTTCGGACATATTTTCATTGTTATATCCATTCCTTTCGCTTCGCTCAGGCACAAAACGTTATGAAAATGGTTTTCCTGAGCCTATTTTTTCTCTAT
>CANRJG010000011.1 GCA_947630875.1 uncultured Lachnospiraceae bacterium | reverse complement strand
AGAAAGCCGCATATGAAGCAGCCTTTGGAGAAATGCTTCAGCCCAATGGTGTAACAGATGCAGAGGGCAAACAGTATGTCATTCCTGTTAAGGAAATGCTGTATACCTCCAAAGACGAAACCTGGCAGTACACGGAAGACTTAGAAGGAAATGTAACCGTTGTTAAGTACCTCAAAGAGGAAACTGCTACTCTTACGATTCCGGATAAGATCGATGAGAAAACGGTTGTTGCTATTATCCCTACCAGTGATGGAAAGACATCCTGCAACATCTTTGGTGACTGGAATGATAAGCATGCAACGGTAACGAAAGTTGTTATTCCCGCAACTGTAACAGAGATCGGCGGATTCACCTTCTCCCAGTTCAAGAACCTGGCTGATGTCAACATCCCTGATGCTGTTACAGCAATCGGTGAAAAAGCTTTCTATAAAAATGCCATCACAACAGTTTCTATCCCGAAAGCAACCAAAACCGTAGGAAAACAGGCGTTTTCAGAAAATCCTGCTCTGGCAGAAGTAAAAGTTTATGCTGACGGCGTTGAGTTTGGAAAGAATGTATTCCAGAAATGTGATGCCCTTGAAAACATTTACTTCTACGGTGAAGTTCCTGCATTCACAGCAGAAGCGACTAATAAAACCGAAAAGGATAATCCTTTGAAGGAATTCTTCCAGAAGAACAGTTCTGCAAAGGTTAAATCAGTTATTAATGTACCGTATGGAAAGAAAGCCGCATATGAAGCAGCCTTTGGAGAAATGCTTCAGCCCAATGGTGTAACAGATGCAGAGGGCAAACAGTATAACATTCCGGTTGTTAATGATCTGTTAGATGAATATGTGTTTGCAGACATAGAAGGAACTGAAAACGTCAAAATTACACAATATAAAGGAACCGAAACGGTCGTAACATTCCCTTCTGCTGATGCCAATGGCAAATCTGTAACCGCAATCATACCTTCACAGGGCAGAAATCTCCTTGGTGTAAGCAGCAACAATACGGTTACCAAGGTAACGATTCCCGATTCTGTTACGGAACTTGGAAAACAAACTTTCTATCAAATGAAAGCTTTGAAAGAAGTTGTTCTGTCCGAAAACCTGCAAAGTATCGGACAGCAGGCATTTCAAAATTGTGGAAAGCTTGAAAAAATAACGATTCCTAAAGGCGTAACTGTTCTGAATCAGCAGCTTTTTAATAACTGTACGGCACTGACGTCTATTGATATCATGGGAGACATTACTGAGATCGGGAAAAAAGTTTTCAGCAAGGCAACTTCATTAAAAACGATTAATTTCTACAGCAAGAATGCTCCGCAAACGATTGCAGCAATTACAGCTGGTGGAGATGAAATCGGACAGTTGTTCATGGAAACAGATGGTCTTGTCATTCATGTTCCGAAAGGCTGCAAAGATGCTTATGTAAATGCATTTGGTGCTACCTTGAAAGCATCTCCGGCAAACGAATTTGATCAGTATACAACACCTAAGACAGACGTAACTGTCGTAGATGATCTGACAGTCGAATAATCTAAACGGCAATCAGGCATCTTGAGCCAAAAGCACACTGGTAAAAACAAATACTTAAAAAATCAGAGAGGGATGCGGCTTGAAGTCAAGTCACATCCCTCTTGTTTTTCTATGATTCTGTTTTTTCATATGCGTATTTGGTACAAACAAAGTATCCAAAGTCTCTGCGACTCTTATGTTTGTGCTGCTTCTTTCAGTACCGCCAGCCTTTGGAAAAACATAAGACAGCGATAGTTTTCTCCGCAGTCCGGCAATATGAAGTAAATCATTGGGGAAATATCGGATATGAACTGGTGACACACGAGGATATTCCCAGCAGTGATCCTGCCGTTTTCATCCATTCCATCGCGATCAGCCCGTGGCCGTTTTCGGTGGGATGTACGCCGTCCCAGGACCAGTATTCAGGGCGGGTCTGGGCGCATTTCTGATCAAAAACCTTTTGCAATGGTACAAACAACGTCTGGTAGTCTTCTGCCAGACGTTTTACTGTCTGCCCGTATCCTGTGATGCAGTCCCGCCAGAGGGTGTATTCCGACCGCATATTTCCCGCGTTACATACGAAGGGCTCCATTAAAATCAGCTTGCAGTCCGGCAGTTCTTTTCTGATTTCATCCAGAAACATCCGGTACAGCCGTTCATACTTTTCCTGGGGCGTGGGCTGATTGTTGTTTTTTCCGCCCGGACCGTCATTGATTCCCACCAGGATGCTTACAATATCCGGTTTCAGCGGCAGCAAATCGGTTTCGATGCGGGCGTACAAATCGATGATCCGGTCGCCGGAGACCCCTTTATTCCGGAAATGAAAGTGCTTTTCCGGGTACAGCGCGCCCAACAGTCCATTGATGATATATGCGTAACTGTGACCCATCTGGTGATTCAGGTCCCACTCCTGTTCTTTTTTCTTATACCGGTTTCCGTCGGTAATACTGTCTCCCGTAAAAAGGATGACGGTTTCTTTTTCGTCCATTGGATGTCTCCTGCCTTTTCATCTTTTTCGATCATATTACTCTCATCTTACCATTCGGCATATCAAAAATCAACGGAAAAGGCGGGGGTATGCCGTTTCAGCCCAGCGCCACATCCAGCGCCATCATGACGGTAAATCCGAAGGTAAAGGCAAACAGTCCTGCCTTCCGGATGGCGCCGTCCTTCATTTCCGGGATCAGCTCGTTTGCTGCCACATAAATCATCGCCCCGGCGGCAAAACTCAGCAGATACGGCAGCAGCACCGAAAGCAGCGATGAAATCCAGAGTGCCGCCAGCGCAGCCAGCGGTTCCACCGCGCCGGACAAAACCCCCCAGCCGAAAGCCGCACCGCGCCGCGTCTCTTTGCCCAGCAGCGGCATGGAAATAATGGCGCCCTCCGGCACATTCTGTATCGCGATGCCGACGGAAACGGCCAGCACCTCCGGCAGAGTAATCAGCCGGCTGCCGGTCAGCCATGCCGCCAGTACCACGCCTACGGCGATGCCCTCCGGAATATTGTGCAGCGTCACCGCAGTAAACAGCACCGTCTGTTTTTTTTGTTCCTTCCGGCTGCGCCGGGCGCTGCAGAGGCGGGAAATGCCCTCGTCAAACGCCAGCAGAAACAAAATCCCGGCCCAGAATCCGGCGGCTGCCGGCAGAAAAGCCAGGCCGCCCATGGCTTTTGACTGTTCGATGGCGGGCAGCAGCAGACTCCAGACGGAGGCGGCCAGCATGACCCCTGCCGCAAATCCGTTCAGCATCTTTTCCAGCGCTTTTCCCGGCGTGCTTTTCATCAGATATACGCAGGCTGCCCCGATGGAGGTGCCCGCAAACGGCAGAAGAAGAACCAGCAGGGTCTCTTTCATGCGATACTTTAAGCCTCGCTTCTTTCGGTTCTGTCTTACTATATGCAGATACCGGGCGTAAGGGGCCTGTTTTTATTCCGTTGTTTTTGTTTTTTGGGGCTGCGGACCGTCCGCTTCCGTCCCGTATTCACAGATCTGATGCTGTACCAGCCGGTCCCCCTCATAGCAGCATTTCAGCGTAAAAAAAGGGCCGGGCCGCACGATTCGTTCCAGAAAATACCGGTCCCCTTCCCAGAGGTTCAATTCCAGTATCTTGTCTTTTGCAATCCAGGACAGCTCCCCTTCCGAACAGGTTTTGAGCGTTCCTGTAAAGTCCTCTGCGGTAAAGACGTGCATATATTCGGTGTCGTGGCCCGCAGACACATAGGTGACGATACACCGCAGCTGCGGATGGTGCAAAATCAGCCCCGTTTCTTCCTCTGCTTCCCGCAGAATACATTCCTCCGGGCTCTCGTCTTTTTCAAACTTTCCGCCGATGCCCAGCCATTTGCCCTCGTTGAGGTCATTTTTCTTTTTGGTTCTGTGGAGCATCAGATAGTTTCCGTCTTTTTCAATATAACACAGGCTTGTCAGCAGCATTTTTTCTTCCTCATAAATAAAGCGTGTCAGAATAGTTCATCCAGCAGGATATAATACCGGATCTTTTCCCAGTCCGGCTTGATTTCCAGCATCTCAAACAGGCAGTCCGGATCAAACTCCTCCGTGAAATTTCTGCAGTTCTGCCGCAGACTGCGGTAGCACAATGCGATATCCTGATACTTATCCGCAATCCCGGCTCTGCCCAGATCCACAAATCCGCTGATCTTTCCATTCTGGATAAAAATATTGGGCAGGCAGAAATCGCCGTGGGAAAGCACCGGTTCCTCTTCGGGCCGGTGTTCCAGCAGCCAGTTGAACAAATGCTCCGGACTGACAAAGCGCTTCTCTCCCAGATGGCAAACACCCGGCTGTCCAGATCCACCCTGTCATGCCGCACATTGTGATGGGCCATCCGCAGCTTTTTGTACAGATTGCAGTTGTAGCCGCAGCCGGTGTCCTTTACCGACCAGAGCATTTTCAGGCCCTCCGCCAGAATGGCTGTCAGTTCCTTCGGCCGCGCCAGATAATAAGCGTCGCAGGCCATCACCCCCGGCAGCCGGGTCATCAAAAGATAGTCCAGCCGCCGGTATTTTTCCGTGCACAGCACATCGGGCACCGGTATTTTGCCGGAAAGCCACTGCATCATACGCGTTTCCTGCCAGGATTCCACGCTTTCCCTTGAAATTTTCAGTACCTTGTCGCCAAAAAATATCACCGTGGAATCGGACTGTCCGATCTGGTCATAGCAGCGCTGCGTCAGATCGATCATGGCCTTTATTCTTTCGGGTATCGGTAACAAAAGCAAATACCCCCTTTTTATCACAAAACCCCTCAGACAAAAATTGCCCAAAGCATACCTTGCTTCGGGCAATCCGTTATTTCTCGTATTCTCCTCTGATATCCTCCTTCGGCGGCTCCACCGGATATTCTCCGGTAAAACAGCCTTTGCAGATGGACAGCCCCTCTACGATCTGTTCCAGTCTGTCTTTGCGAAGATAGGCAAGGGAATCCGCACCTATCACCTGCCGTATTTCCTCGATGGAGCGCTCGTAAGCCAGCAGCTGTTCCCGGGCGGGCACATCGGTGCCGAAATAGCAGGGATACAAAAACGGCGGGGATCCGACGCGCATATGCACTTCTTTCGCGCCGGCTTCCCGTAGCATATGCACGATTCGATCGCTTGTTGTTCCCCTTACAATCGAATCGTCTATCATGATCACGCGTTTGCCGCGAACCACATCTTTTAAAACATTCAGTTTGACCTGTACGCTGGATTCCCGGCTGCTCTGCTTCGGTTTGATGAAAGTGCGCCCCACATAGCTGTTTTTAACAAACGCCATGGCATAGGGAATGCCTGACTCCAGGGAATACCCCAAAGCCGCCGCATTGCCCGATTCCGGCACGCCTACCACCAAATCCGCCTCCACCGGCGAATCCATTGCCAGATACCGTCCGGATAATATTCTGGAATGGTATACGCTCATTCCGTCCAGACGGCTGTCCGGTCTTCCAAAATAAATATACTCAAATATACATCTGGCCGGCTGTTTTCCGGAGGCCGGCGTAAAACACATGCTCCGGTCGGATACGATGCCGTGTTCCGGTGTGATGGTCACGATCTCCCCCGGTTCCACGTCCCGTACAAACTCCGCACCGATGGTATCTAAGGCGCAGGTTTCCGACGCAAGGATATATGCCTGGTCCCGCCTGCCGATGCAAAGGGGCCGGAATCCAAAGGGATCCCGCGCACCGATCAGCTTCCGGGGAGACATCACAATCAGGGAATAGGAACCCACCAGCTTGCGCATGGCCACTCCAATGGCTTCTTCCACGCTGGCCGTTTTGGTTCTGGCTCTGGCAATATGATAGGCGATGACTTCCGAGTCGATGGTGGTCTGGAAAATCGCGCCGTCATACTCCAGTTCCCGGCGCAGTTCGTTTGCATTAATCAGATTTCCATTGTGGGCCAGTCCCAGCGTGCCTTTGATATAGTTCAGGACCAGGGGCTGGGCATTTTCCCGGGTGCTGCTGCCTGCAGTGGAATAACGGACATGGCCGACGCCGATATCGCCTTTGAGCTGTTCCAGATGATCTCCGGAAAATACCTCGTTGACCAGTCCCATGCCTTTGTGGGAAAGCATTTTCCGCTTCGGTCCGTTGGTATCGCTCACCGCGATGCCGCAGCTTTCCTGTCCCCGGTGCTGCAGCGCAAACAAGCCGTAATAGATGGTGGACGCAACGTCTTCCCCGGAAAAATCATAAATGCCGAAAACGCCGCATTCTTCCTTCAGCTTATCTTCCAGTTCCGTCTGCTCGTGAATCTCCTCTGTCATCTGCTGTTTTCCCTTTCTCCCGCATGTACCCTTGAATCGCCTGTCCTGTATATCTTATGCCAGTCCCAGGCGTCGGAACACTTCGATATACGCTTCCTCTACATTTCCCAGGTCTCTGCGGAAACGGTCTTTATCCAGTTTTTCATGGGTCTCGGCGTCCCAGAGTCTGCAGGTATCGGGAGAAATCTCATCCGCCAGAAGAATCTGGCCGTGATACCGGCCGAACTCGATTTTGAAATCTACCAGTTCGATGTTGGCCCGCAGGAAATATTTCTTCAGGACTTCGTTGACTTTGAACGCATATCTGGTAATCGTATCGATTTCTTCTCTGGTGGCGATACCCAGCGCAATGGCAAAATAATCGTTAATCAACGGATCCCCCAGATCGTCGTTTTTATAACTGAATTCCAGTGTGGGCTCTTTGAATGGGGTTCCCTCTTCCACCCCAAGGCGCTTGGAAAAGCTGCCTGCCGCAATATTTCTGACAATGACTTCCAGTTGAACGATCTCCACCTTTTTCACCGCGGTTTCTCTGTCGCTTAATTCCTCGATCAGGTGGGTCGGAACGCCTTCCTTTTCCAGAATCCCGAAAACGTGGTTGCTCATCCGGTTGTTAATCACGCCTTTGCCGGCGATGGTTCCTTTTTTTAATCCGTTAAATGCAGTGGCGTCGTCCTTGTAATCTACGATCACCACGTCCGCATCTTCCGTGCTGTATACTTTTTTTGCCTTTCCTTCGTAAAGCAGTTCTTTTTTCTCCATGCCCCTTACCGTCCTTTTCTCCTGTGGATTGTTGGCTGCTTTGCCGGATACCAATGGATCCGACTTATTTTACATGTGAATTATATCCTATTCATTTTCGGAAAGCAATATGAATCCTGCCCTGTTTTTATGCAGTTCTGCCCTTTCCTTCGGCATTTTACCGGCTTTTTTTAAGCTGCGGCGCGTATGGAAAATCAGGCGCCGATCAGCATACCGATCAAACGCACCAGCAGGGCGCAGATCCAGGCGATGCCGCACTGCAGACATACGATGCCGGCTGCCCATTTTCCGCCCAGCTCCCGCCGGACAGAAGCAATGGCCGCCACACAGGGGGTATACAGCAGGCAGAATACCAGCAGCGCCATGACGCTGCCGGAGCCCAGAACCGTCCCCAGACTTCCTACGGAGCCAAACAGCACCGAAAGAGTGGCAACCACGCTTTCCTTGGCGATAAATCCGGAGATCAGCGCCGTGGAAATCCGCCAGTCCCCGAAGCCCAGCGGCGCAAAGACCGGCGCGATGACGCCGGCCACCATGGCCAGAATGCTGTCTTTGGAATCCGCTACAATATTCAGCCGCAGATCGAAGGTCTGCAAAAACCAGATCACAATGGAAGCAATAAAAATAATCGTAAACGCGCGCTGCAGGAAATCCTTTGCCTTATCCCACAGCAGCCGCGCCACATTTTTTACCCCCGGCATACGGTAATTGGGCAGTTCCATGACGAAAGGCACCGCCTCTCCTTTGAATACCGTATTCTTGGAAACCAGTGCCGTTAAAATCCCCACCGCAATACCGATAAAATACAGCAGCACCATGACAAGTCCGCCGTAATGCGGGAAAAATGCGCTGGTAAAAAACGCATAGACCGGCAGCTTGGCGGTACAGCTCATAAACGGAATCATCATAACCGTCATTTTGCGGTCCCGCTCCGAAGGCAGTGTCCGGCTGGCCATGACTCCCGGCACCGAACAGCCGAAGCCGATCAGCATCGGCACAATGCTGCGGCCGGAGAGACCGATTTTTCGCAGCAGCTTGTCCATAACAAAGGCCACCCGGGCCATGTACCCGGTGTCTTCCAGCAGAGACAGGAAGAAAAACAGGGTCACAATAATCGGCAGGAAGCTCAGTACGCTGCCTACGCCGCCGAAAATGCCGTCGATGACCAGCGAACGGATCACCTGATTGACATGGATGGCTTCCAGTCCCTGTTCCGTCAGCACCGTCAGCCCGTCGATTCCTTTTTCCAGCAGTTCCTGCAGCCACAATCCGATGACGTTGAAGGTCAGGAAAAAAATCAGCGCCATGATCCCGATAAAACAGGGGATCGCCGTATATTTTCCCGTAAGGATCCGGTCGATCTTGTTGCTGCGTTCCTGCTCCTTGCTGATTTTCGGCTTCACCACGCAGGCATCCACCAGCTTGCGGATAAAGGAAAACCGCATATCCGCGATGGCCGCGGCCCGGTCCATGCCCCGCTCCTCTTCCATCTGGCAGATGATATGCTCGATCATTTCTTCTTCATTAGGCTGCAGCTGCAGTTTCTGCAGCATCCGCATATCGCCTTCCGCCAGCTTGGTGGCGGCAAAACGCACCGGGATTTCCGCTTTTTCGGCATGATCCTCGATCAGATGCATGATGCCGTGGAGGCAGCGGTGCACCGCGCCGTTGTGGTCCGCCTCATCGCAGAAATCCAGCCGGCCCGGCCGCTCCTGATATTTTGCCACATGCACCGCATGGCGCACCAGTTCGTCTACGCCCTCGTTTTTTGCCGCGGAAATGGGAATGACCGGAATACCCAGCATTTCCTCCATGGCGTTGATATAAACCGCGCCGCCGTTGCCCCGCAGTTCATCCATCATATTCAGGGCCAGTACCATAGGCACGTTCAGCTCCATCAGCTGCATGGTCAGGTACAGGTTGCGCTCGATATTAGTGGCGTCTGCAATATTAATAATTCCTTTGGGTTTTTCATTGAGAATAAACTGTCTGGAAACAATTTCCTCGCTGGTATACGGGGAAAGGGAATAAATCCCCGGCAAATCTGTCACCTGCGTATGAGGATCGCCCTTGATCATGCCGCTTTTCTGATCCACCGTCACGCCGGGGAAATTGCCCACGTGCTGATTGGCGCCGGTGAGCTGATTAAACAGGGTAGTCTTCCCGCAGTTCTGATTGCCCGCCAGCGCAAAGGTAAGCACCGTGTTTTCCGGCAGAGGATGTTCATCCGCCTTCACATGGTATTTTCCGCCTTCCCCCAGCCCCGGGTGGGGCCGCACCTGTTTTCTCTGTTTGCTGTTCTGCGCGGGCTGCGCCGCGGCCTCAATTTGGTGCACCGCAATCTGCGCCGCATCCGCAAGGCGCAAGGTCAGCAGATATCCGTGGATCCGAAGCTCCATAGGGTCTCCCATGGGGGCATATTTTTCCAGCGTTACTTCCGCGCCGGGAATAATGCCCATGTCCAGAAAATGCTGCCGCAGTTCGCCTTCTCCGCCCACCGTATCAATGACGGCGGATGCGCCGATTTCCAGATCTCTTAATGTCATCCGTTTATCCTTTCCGTAATTCTCTTTTCATTTGCTGCCGGTGTCCGAAGACATCATTACAAAAACAGCCCGATCATCTGACAGCAAAGTACCACCATTACCAGCGCAATGGGGTAGGTCGCCGCATAGGCGGAAGCCACGTCGTCGGTTTCCGTAACTCGAATCAGGGTCCCCAAAGCCGGCGTACTGGTCATGCCGCCGCAAATGGACCCCAGGGTATTGAACAGGCTCAGCTTCAGCACTTTTGCCGCAAACACGTAGCCCAGCAGCATGGGAACCAGGGTCATCAGCGCGCCGTAGACAAACAGCAGCACGCCGTGTTCCTTCAGAATATCAATAAAACCTGCGCCGGCCTGGGTGCCCGCGCCCAGCAAAAACAGCGCCAGTCCGAATTCCCGCAGACACTCCAGCACATGTTTTTCCACCTTGACGCTGAGCTTTCCGAAATGCCCGAAATGTCCCAGAATCAGGCCCGCAATCAAAGGCCCGCCGGAGGTGCCCAGGGCAAATACGCCGCCGCCCGGCAGCCTGATTTCGATTTTCGCCAGAATAATGCCCAGCACGATGGCGAGAGAGAAGGGGAAAAATCCCATGCTGTCCGCATAAAACAGCTTTTCTTTTTTGTTCTTGTGAAACTCTTTTGCCTGTACCAGCGTCGCCGCTTCAAAACTTTCCCGTTCCTTGCGCATGTCGGTTTTTAAGATTTTGGGAATCAGCTGTACAAACAGCACCACCCCGATGACGCCGAAGGGATAGGCAATGCCGTACCCGACGGAGGCCGCCTCGGACCCGGTGGATTCCAGCGCTGCCGCCAGGCCGGGGGTACTGGTCAGGGCTCCCGCCATCATGCCCACACTGAGATCCGTGGGGATTTTGAAGGCCTTGATCACCAGCGCGCACACCAGCGCGCCGGATATAATAATCAGAATACCCAATAAGATATAGGATTTTGCATTTTGTTTAAAATTCCGGAAAAAATTCGGCCCGGCGATAAATCCCACCGCCGTCACGAAGCAGATCAGGCCAAATTCCCGTACCAGCGACGGAATCTCCACGCCGAAATGTCCGAAGACCAGGCCCACCAGCAGGATGCCCGCTGTGCCCAGCTCCAGACCGCAAATCCGGATGCTGCCTACCAGATAGCCGATGACCGCGATCAGAAAGACCATCATCAGCGTATTGGACAGAATATTTTGCTGAAACCACGCAATCATTGTGCTCCTCCCCGCGAATGCCGCGCGTATGCCGGCAGCAGAAGCGGAGAAACCGCTTCCGAATGTACGCCCGCTGCCTCCAGCTCTTTCGCGTATGCCGCTACATGATCCAGGGACAGTTTCCCCGGCGCCGTCTCTTTGGCCGCGGCCGCCGCCGCTTTTCCTGCATTTCTGCCGAATACGATGATATCCAGCAGCGAGTTGCCCATGAGGCGATTTCTGCCGTGGATGCCGCCCACTACTTCACCGGCGGCAAAAAGTCCCGGCACGCCGTTCACGGAGCTGTCTTCGGCAATATCCAGACCGCCGTTCTGATAATGCAGCGTGGGATACACCAGAATCGGCTGTGTACGCATATCGATATCATAATTTAAATACATCCGCAGCATGGCAGGAATCCGCTTTTCGATGGTGCCCGGCCCGCCGATCTGTTCAATCATGGGCGTGTCCAGCCAGACGCCGCTGCCAAACCCGGTATCCACACCCTTATTCCGGTCGCCGCATTCACGGATAATGGCCGCCGCCGCCACGTCTCTGGTCTCCAGCGGATGCATAAATACTTCGCCGTCCCGGTTCACCAGCATGGCCCCCAGAGACCGGACTTTTTCCGTCACCAGCGATCCGTGCAGCTGAGACGGCCAGGCCGCTCCCGTGGGATGGTACTGGATCGTATCCTGATACAGCAGCCTTGCCCCCGCCCGGTAGCCCAAAATCAAACCGTCCGCCGTGGCGCCGTAGTGATTGGACGTGGGAAAATGCTGATAATGCAGCCGGCCCGCGCCACCGGTGGCCAGAATCACGGTTTTTGCCCGGGCCACCAGATAATCGTCGGTTTCCATATTCAGGAGCACCGCGCCGGTGACACGGTCATGTCCGTCTTTGCACAGTTCCACGGCAGAGGTAAATTCCATCACCGGGATCCCGAGGTTCAACACTTCGTCCCGCAAAGTCCGCATGATCTCCGCCCCAGAATAGTCCTTGCAGGCGTGCATCCGCTTTCTGGAAGTGCCGCCGCCGTGGGTGGTAATCATCCGACCATTCTCATCCTTGTCAAACATCACGCCCAGTTCATTCAGCCAGAGGATGGCTTCCGGCGCTTCCATAACCAGTTTGCGCAGCAGTTCGGGCTTCGCGGCAAAATGACCGCCGCCAAAGGCGTCCAGATAATGCTGCATGGGAGAATCATTTTCCTGATCCGCCGCCTGAATGCCGCCTTCCGCCATCATCGTATTGGCGTCCCCGATGCGCAGCTTGGTCACGATCATGACCTTCGCTCCCGCCCGGTGGGCTTCAATAGCGGCCGCCGCGCCCGCGCCGCCGCCGCCGATCACCAGCACGTCCACGTCTATGTCGATCTGTTCCGGATCCGGCGCATGCCCTTTCAGCCGGCTTTCTGCATGAAGCAGCGCTCCCAGTTCCGCAGGCACCTTCTGTCCCCGGTTGGGGCCCACCGCGATTTCCGTAAATCCCTTGTCCCGGTAATCCGGATGATATTGTTTCAAAAGGGCGTCTTTTTCCGCCGCGCTCATACGCACAGGCTCGCACTGCATACGCTGCGCCCTTGTTTCTTCCACTTTTTTGATGGACTCTGTCATTTCCGGTGTAAGCATGGCCCGCCTCCTTATTTTTCAATCTCTCTGCTGTTGTAGAGCTCCTGCATTTCCGTAATGGGTTTCTGCATAATCTGTTCGATCAGCGCATCGTATTGCCCTTCCCTGATTTCCTGCACCCTCTTTTCCAGATGCTTAGATTTGGGTACAATGTATTTTCCGGTAAGCCGCCTTGCCAGCAGACCCACATGGGGATGGGAAATCCCGGCGGGACACCGCACGCTGCAGCAGCCGCAGCCAACGCAGTCAAAAGAAAGGGCCGCGCATCCCTCAAAATCGCCCCGCTGGGCGCAGGCGATATACTGCATCACGTTCAGATTCTGGGGGCAGGCTTTGGTACAGGCGTTGCAGCCGATACAGCTGTATATTTCCGGATACAGCTGCGCCATCACCTGCTGGTCCGCCTGCAGCGCTTCAATATCGTATCTTCGTTTATCCGTAGGAAAGAAGGGAATACTGGCCACATACATGCCGTCTTCCACCTGGGTCTGGCAGGCCAGACAGGTTTTCAGTTCATTTTTCCCTTTAATGCGGTAAATCGTGGCACAGGCGCCGCAAAAACCGTGTCGGCAGCCGCAGCCTCGCTTCAAGGTGTACCCGGCATACTCCATGGCGATCATAATCGTAAGGGAAGCGGGTACGCTGTATTTCTTTCCGAAAAAAAAGACGTCTACTGTTTTTTCCATACCGTTATATCCTCTCTTTTTCCTTTGATTCGGTACATTACATGATTCGGGCGTCGAAAGTGATTACCATATTTCATCCGGCAGTTCGTCGATTTCATCAAAACGAAAGACCGGGCCGTCTTTGCAGACATATTTTGTGCCGATATTGCAGCGGCCGCATTTGCCGATGCCGCATTTCATTCGAAGTTCCAGGGTGGTGTACACCTGATCCTTGGTATATCCCATTTCCTCCAGCGCCGCCAGTACGAATTTAATCATCACCGGCGGTCCGCAGACCAGCGCCGTTTTGTCCGATGCAAAATCCAGCTCTTTCAGATATGCGGGGACAAAACCCACATGGCCCTCCCAGCCGTCCTGGGGGCGGTCAATGGTCAGATGCACGTGCACGCCCGGCGCCTGCATCCAGACTTCCCGGATTTCTTTCATCTGCACCAGATCGTCTGCCGACCGGGCGCCGTATAAGATATCCACCCTGCCGTAATCCGCCCTGTGATCCAGTACATAGTTGATCACGGAGCGCAGCGGCGCCAGTCCGATGCCCCCGGCGATAAACAGCAGGTCTTTTCCTTTCAGTTCTTTGTCCACCGGAAAATAATTCCCGTAAGGCCCCCGCACCGCAATCTGGCTGCCGGGCTCCAGACTGTGCAGATATTCCGTGAGCTCGCCGCAGCATTTGATGCTGAACTCCTGATATGCCTGATTGGTCGGGGAAGAAGTGATGGAAAACATGGCCTCCCCCACCCCCGGCGCACACAGCATGGCGCACTGTCCGGGCATGTGTTCAAACAGTTTGCCGCCTTCCGACGCATTGACCCGGAAGGTCTTCACATCCGGCGTTTCCTGCCGGATATCCGTAATCACGCCTACCTGTGGGATCAGCGCGTCTGTGGTTCTATTCATTGGCTGCACCTTCCTTTGCAAAGGCTTTGATCACTTTGACGATATTGAGGGAAACCGGACATTTTTCCACGCAGCGGCCGCAGCCGGTGCAGGAATACATCCCGTCGTTATTGGCGGGGAAATAGACCAGTTTATGCATAAAGCGCTGACGAAAGCGCTGCATCTGGGTCGTCCGGTTGTTGCCGGCGGCCATCAGCGTAAAATCGGAATACATACAGGAATCCCAGCAGCGGTACCGCTGTACGCCCGCCGCCGTCTTGTAATCCCGGATATCATAGCACTGACAGGCCGGACACACAAAGGTACAGGTGCCGCAGGCCAGACAGGGCCTGTGCAGCTGTTCCCAGAGCGGTGATTCAAATTTTTCATTCATATGCGCTCCGTCCCAGCCTTCTAATGAAAGGGACGAAAGGGGCAGCTTCTTTACCATTGTCCGGATCCGCGCCTGCTCTTTTTCCACAACCGCATCATCTTCTGCGGCTTCCAGCAGCGGCTCCACCGATTTGGTCAGCGCCGCGCCCTTTTCCGTATAAGACTTCCAATAATACGCCTCACCGATCTTCCAAAGGCACACATCTGCTTCCGGCGCAGCCGGGTCAATGCCAAAGACCGGACAGAAACAGCTGGTTTCCGGCGCGGCGCAGGCCAGAGCCACAATGGTACCCTTCTCCCGGCGGGCGGCGTAACAGCTGTCCGCCGGTTCTTTTAAAAATACCTGATCCAATACCTGGATGCCTTTCAGGTCGCAGGCCTTCATGCCGAATACCACAAAGGGACGGTCTTTTCTTTTTTCCGCCTCAATGGTGAGCTTTCCTTCCTGTGTCCGGCAGGTATAGAGGCTTTCAAACTGCGGAAAAAAGGCGTCCTTGGGGGACTTTACCGTTTTCAGCGTGTCTAAAGACACCTCCGCATCGGCGGTCCACGCCGCAAAATTCACCTGTCCGCCGGCCTTCACCGGCAGATACAGTTCTCTTTCTTCCGTTATTTTCCGAAACAGCATTTCCATCTGTCTGCTATTAATCCGATACATTACCGTCTGCCTCCTGCTTCTTACGGCTCCGCGTCTTCCGGATGATACTCCGTCAGAGGCGTTTTTCCTTCCAACCCACTGCCGGCCTGATATGTTCCGTATAATGTGTTAATATCCTGAATCAGTTTCCGGTTGAATAAATGCAGCGGTATTTTCTGCGGACAGACTCTGCTGCATTCTCCGCAGTCCGTACACCGGCCCGCCACATGGAAGGCCCGGATAATATGAAACATCCGCTCTTCGAAACTGTCTGCATTGACCTTCTGCACGCTGTCGAACTTTGTGCTGTCAAACACGCATTTCCGGCAGTTGCAGACCGGACAGACATTCCTGCAGGCGTTGCAGCGGATACATTTGCCCAGTTCTTCCTGAAAATACGCAAAACGCGCCTCCGGCGCCATGGCTTCGATCTCTCTTACAGCCGCGAAGCGGTCCCCGTCCGTGGTATCCTGAGAGCTTCCGATCTGCTCATCAAAAATCACATGGTCTTTCCCTTTGCAGACATGGCAGCGTTCCAGCAGCACGTCTTTACGGCGGCAGCTTTTTTCTCCTTCCAGTGTTTCGATTCGCAGCGTATCATTTTCCATCTCCGAAATGCCTGAAATTCCTTTGATACCCGCTGCCCGGATTTTGTCAATATCCAGCTTGCCGCTGCAGCCCACGCCGATGATATAGGTTTTTTCCCGATCCACCCGGTGCTCTTTCAGCAGCTGGTTAAAACTGTAGCTGTCGCAGGGTTTCAAACAGACCAGTGTTTTCCCTGGCAGTTTTGCAGCTTCAATCATATATTTGCTTAAATTTGCCGCGCAGAATCCATGATAGACAAAGTCATCCAGCGACGCCTGTGTTTCAAAAAACGCAGGTTCCGCATCATAATCCATTTCCCCTTTTTTCCAGCCGAGGATCCGCTGCACGCTTCCGTCTGCCAGCAGCTGCGCGATTCGGTTTTTTAATTCCTGCATCGAAGATCCCCCAATCTGATATTTCTGCCCAGAGCCCCCACGGTTTTTACAAAATCATTCATGGTCTCGGACAATTTCGCCCCTTCCGCAGCAGAAACCCATTCTACCCGGACTCTTTCTCTTTCTACGCCGATAAATTCCAGCAGGGAAAACAGCAATGTCATGCGTCTTCTCGTATAATAATTTCCGGTGCTGTAATGGCAGTCTCCCGGGTGGCAGCCGCAGAGGATCACGCCGTCCGCGCCCCGTTCAAAGGCGCGCAGCAGGAACATGGGATTGACGCGGCAGGAACAGGGTACCCGGATTATTTTCACATCCGCAGGATAGGAAAGCCGGCTGCTGCCTGCCAGATCCGCGCCGGCGTAGCTGCACCAGTTGCAGCAAAACGCCACGATTTTCGGTCGAAATTCTTCTTTATGATCTATCTGCATATCGCGTCTACCTCCGCTATGATCTGTCTGTTGGAAAAGCCCTGCAGATCCATTGCGCCGGACGGACAGGCCACCGTACAGGCGCCGCAGCCCTGACAAAGCGCGGAATTGACCACGGCCACCCGCCGCGTCTCTCGAACGCCGGGCGCCGCCACTTCTTTTTCTTCATATGTAATGGCGCCATAAGGACATACGTTGGCGCAGGCTGAACAGCCGTTGCAGGCCAGCACATCCGGCATGGCCGTACAGGGATTGGTCCGCAGCCGGTCCTTTGCCAGCAGGCCGATGACTTTTACGGCCGCAGCGCCGGCCTGGGAAACGGTCTCGGGAATATCCTTTGGTCCCTGACAGACGCCCGAAAGGAAAATGCCCGCCGTGGCGGATTCCACCGGCCGCAGCTTCGGATGGGCTTCCGTCAGAAAATCGTTGGTATCGATGCCCGCCGTCAGCATACCCGCCAGGGGTCTCACCCCTTCACTGGGCTCAATGGCCGCCGCCAGCACCACCAGATCCGCTTCGATCTGCAGCTGCCGCGCATCCAGCAGATCCACACCCTGCACCAGCAGCCGTCCGTCCGGCTGCGGCGCTACCTTGCCGACCTGCCCTTTGATATAATCCACATGATATTCTTCCACGGCCCGTCGGTAAAACTCGTCAAAATTTTTCCCCGGGGTCCGCACGTCGATATAAAACACCGTCACCTTCGTACCCGGATATTTTTCCCGGATCAGCATGGCGTGTTTTGCCGTATACATACAGCAGATTTTGGAACAATAGCTCTTTCCGCGGTCGTCCGCGCAGCGGCTGCCTACGCACTGGATAAATACGATTTCCTTCGGCTGCCTGTGATCCGACAGACGCTCCAGGTGGCCGCCGGTGGGGCCTGCCGCATTCATCAGCCGTTCCAGTTCCAGCGACGTGATCACGTCCGGGCTCTGGCTGTAAGCATATTCGTCATAGCGGTCCAGCCTGATCATATCAAAGCCGGTGGCTGCCACGATAGCGCCGTATTTCCGGGTAATGATCTCGTCTTCCTGTGTATAGTCAATGGCCTGCGCCTGACAGACTTTGGCGCAGAGACCGCATTTTCCCGTCTGAAAATGGATACAGGTCTTTCGGTCGATCACCGGCACGTTGGGAATGGCCTGGGCGAAGGGTGTGTAAATGGCGCTGCGTTTCTTTAGGCCCCGGTTAAATGCGTCCGGCGCTTTTTTCGACGGGCATTTTTCCTGACAGGCGCCGCAGCCGGTACATTTGTCCGCGTCTACGCTTCTGGCTTTTTTCCGGATGTCCACCGTAAAATCGCCTACAAATCCGCTGACCTTCTCCACTTCGCTGTAGGTATACAGGGTGATCTTTTCATGGGCCGCGGCATCCACCATCTTGGGTGTCAGGATGCAGGCCGAACAGTCCAGCGTCGGAAAGGTCTTGTCCAGCTGGGCCATTCTGCCGCCGATGCTGGGCGTCCGCTCCACAATATCCACTTCATACCCGGCTTCCGCAATGTCCAGCGCCGTCTGGATTCCCGCAATACCGCCGCCGATGACCAGCGCCCGTTTGGTCACGGGACTTTCCCCTTCCTGCAGCGGCGTGCCCAGATTCACCTTGGCAATGGCGGCTCTGGCCAGTACCAGCGCCTTCTGCGTAGCCGTTTCCATATCTTTATGTATCCAGGAGCACTGCTCCCGGATATTCGCGATTTCCACCATATAGGGGTTGAGCCCCGCGCCCGCAGCGCATTTGCGGAAGGTAGCTTCGTGCATCCGCGGCGAACAGGAGCACACCACCACCCCGGACAGCCGTTCTTTTTGGATGGCCTCCGCGATCATGGCCTGTCCGGCTTCCGAACACATATAGGGATAATCATTCGCATACACCACGCCCGGCTCGGATTTTACGTATGCGGCCAGTTGTTTCACATCTACCGTTGCGGCAATGTTGCTTCCGCAATGGCATACAAATACACCGATTCTCTGCATGTCTTATCTCCTGGTTAGCTTTTTTAAGTCTTTCCGCGCTTTACCATCTCCGGAAGGCGCTGACCAGCAGCTGGGGCGGCAGATCCGCTTCCATTTTGCTGATTTCATCCGCTGACAGATAACTGTTTCCTCTCTGCCGGAGCACCAGCTGTCTGGCGGCGTCGATGATTCTGCCCGGCTTTACGTCTCTCGGGCAGCGCTCCACACAGGCAAAGCAGCCCAGGCATTTCCATAAGGACTTCGATGCTGCCAGCGCCTCCACGTCATCATGCAGCACATAAGATACAAACTGATGGGGCTTGATGTCCATTTCCGAAAAGGTCGGGCAGGATGCGGAACATTTGCCGCATTTCATACAGCGATATGGATTGGTGCCGCTGATCTCTTCGATCCGCGCCGCGGCGTATTCTGATTTTGTCATGGATTTCCTTCCTCCTGTTTTTCGGAAACAGCCGGGTCTTCTTTTACCCCCAGCGCCTCCGCCAGCAGTTCCGTAAAATAATACACCGGCAGCGTATCTTTCGTTTCGCTTCGGTTCAGGTTGTACATACACAGCGGGCAGGACGTCACCAGCAGATCCGCGCCGAATCCGGCGGCGCTGCCTTTGATTTTTTCGCACATTGCCGCAGGCAGGGCCGGGTCTTTCAAAGACAGGTAGGCGCCGCAGCATTCGTTTCGATAGGGATAAATCACCGGTTCCGCGCCGATGGCCCGGATAAAATCCTCCAGGATCTTCGGATTTTCCGGATCGTCGAACTGCAGGATCTTTCCGGGACGCAGCAGCAGGCAGCCGTAGTAGGCGCCGATGCGTCTGCCGGTCAGGGGGTGGGTCACTTTTTTTCGCAGGGTTTCAAATCCCACCACGTCCCGCAGCACTTCCAGAAAATGCAGCACCTTCGTTTCCCCCTGATAGGGCGGCTCCAGTTCCAGATAGCGGTTCGCCTTGTCCCGAATCTCCGGAACGTGCCGCATATCGTCATTGACCCGTTTCAGCACATGATGGCAGGCGGAACATAAGGTCACCAAAGCCTGCTCTTTTTCCTTCGTTTCCTGCAGTGCCCGGACCGCAGAGAGCTTTTTGGCGGTTTCATCCCTGCCAAGGGGATAGACGCCGCCGCAGCACTGCCAGTTGTCCGGTTCTTCCAGTTCTATATTCAAAACACCGGCGCAGGCTCTGGCATACTGATCCAGGGCCCGGGCCTTATTTTTCAGCGTACATCCGGGATAATAACTGAATTTCATATGATGATTCCTCTTGTATTATGTATCGGCACGCGCGCCCTTAAAGGGCACCCCTGCCAAGTCGTCAGAAGGCATTGAAAGTTTGCTTCGCATAAGCCTTCCTCCTCGACCATTTTGTCTTTTCGCGTCATAAAGCTTCTCACCCAACGGTATGCAAGCATACTGTGGATTCGCAGCTTTCGACGCTGTAATCATTATATAACCTGTTTGCATTTCTAACAATAGATTTTATGCATTTCGGCAGATATTTCCGGATTACTGCTTGTTTCGCAGGCGTCAGGACGTAAAAAACGCTGCCTTCGATGCTATACATCAAAGACAGCGCAATATTTTGAGCAAAGTTTTTTCAGTTATCTTTATTTTGCCACAGGGGCATTTACCACGCCCACGAACAGCGGCAGCCCGTTTTCCCCGGTGATGCAGAACAAAAACGGCCGATCCAGAACGAAATCCACTTCATCCTTCGGCGGTTCCGGCGCCGTGGGATACATCAGTACCGTAAAGGCCGCTGCCTTGCAGCCCTTCTCATCAATCATGACTCTGGCCTCGTGATCCGCTTTTGCCAGTGCAAATTTCGTTTCATCTGTTGTCAGCGGTGTGAAATCGGCTTTGGCCGTATCAAAAACATCTGTAACACCCAGCGTCTTTAAACCTTCCTTCAGATCAAAAGAAGAGGCCACATCAAACTTCGGAATGGCCTTGTTGACCTGAAGTTCTTTTTGACTGGTCCATTTGTCTTTTTGCGCGGTAAAAAGAAATGCCATAGCCTCCTCATCAGAGAGCAATGTTTCCGGATCGATGTTCTCATCCGGCAGCAGGAACCACATGTCGCCGCCCAGCGCGATTTTCTGGCTGACAGCCGCGAAATGATCGCCCCAATAATACGCCTGTGCCTCCCGCTGATGCAAAAAGTCGGTTTCGATGTCCCCATTCGGGGTGTGGAAGGTTTGCGGGGTCGTACTATTTGCGGAAAATTCATTATCCCATTTGGCTTTGTAGTAAATCGTCGCCGCCATGGACAGCACCGTTTCCGGATCCATTTTGATGCCCGCCGCCTGCTCTTTCAGCAATCCGCCGGTCTGCAGATCCAGCCAGTCCTGCAGTGCCTGATCAAAGGCAGCCGAGCCCATTTCTCCCTGATACGCGGAAGCATAGAAATCCTCTGCCAGCGTCTTCAGCGTATTTTGCTGAAATTTGACATTTTTGTTCAGCCAGAGGGAGCTGGCGAGAATGGTCGTCATAGCGCCGTCGTCCCGGTAGCTGCAGTTCCATATATCGCTTGCCTGTTTGCGCAGCGCTGCCATATCGGGACTGCCCAACAGCGTTAAAATCTGTTCCTGACTTTCCCCGGCTGTGGTCTGTGCAAGCATGGACAGGGCCATGTAGACATTTAAGGGTGAATAGATTTTATTTTCCCCTTTTGTATCTTTCAGGAATGTAGCTGCGCTTTCCTTGAAAAAGTTCTGCAGCGCGGAAATATCTCCCAGATCCCGGCGCTGGTTCGCCACATCGCGTCTCCACGCCTCGTAGGCAGGATCATCAAAATTCGCCGCATTTGCGGGGTAAAGCGCCATTTTCGGATACTCTGCTTCTGATAATGCATACGGCGTCAGCGCATTCGCTTCTTTTACATGAAATTCAAACAGCATCTCTTCGTCCGCTGCCTCTTCCGGACGTCCCACGGGGCAAAGCCGAAAATGCAGCTCGTAGGTGCCTGCTTCCTGCGCCTGGATTGTATACACCTGTTCCGCCATCATTCCGAGCTGACTTCCTTCCGACAGCTCTTTGAGTTCCTTTGTCACCGTCAGACCGCTCTCCGGCGTCAGTGTATAGTTCCAGACATAAGCGCCCGCGTCAAATATTTTATCAATGGTATACGGATCCCCGCCCACGGTCAGCGTTACCGGGATCCGGAATATATCCAGCTTTGCCGCCACTTTTAAGATCTGCAGCCCATCCTCGGCGGAAACCACCCCGTCCTTATTGACATCCGCCGCGTCGGTCTGGTCCGCATCCAGTTCCCTGATCTGTGCGGCACTCTGCAGCGCCAGCAGGGCATCTCCCGCATTGACCGATCCGTCGGTATCGACGTCCCCCAGCTGGTACGGCGACGCCTCGGCACACAGCGTACCAAAAATAAAAATGCATATACAAACACATGTTGCTATCAGCGATTTGAACATTGTTTTCTTCATCGTTGATTCCTCCTTCCCTGATCTCATTTCTCTGTATTTTTTGCTTATACTTAATAAATCGCAGTTTTGAGGCATCCGGTTACAAAAAATCGAAAAAAAAGAAAGAAAGCACTAAAACATCCGCTTTTTCTATAGTATCTGATGTTCCCGCTGCTTAACTGTCATTCTGCCGGGTCTTTCAGATGAGAAAAGGCGGAGCATCTGCTCCGCCTTCAGTTAATATATTGATTTAATTTCAATCAGGCACTTCTTCTTTCCAGTTCTTCGACTCGCTTTGTCAAAGCCGTAATCATTTGCAACAGAAGTGTCGTATTGTCGTTTTCCAACTTCTGAATCCTGTAGTATTGCATGATTTCTTCCAGATTCTTTTTTACCTGTGCAATTTGGCCTTCCAGTACGCTGCGCGTACGTTCTATTTCATTCAGTATCAAATTTTCCGACTGTCTCAGCTGTTGATTTAATATCTTTTCGATTGCTTCCAGATCTTTTTCGTCCAGCATTTCCCCATACCTTTTCTGTTTTGATTTACTTTTTGATTTATTCAATCAAATTTAAAATCTCCAAAACCAAAGAAATGGCTTAAATCAGCCATTTCTCAGGGTTTAAAAAATGGAGCATACGGGACTTGAACCCGTGACCTCCACACTGCCAGTGTGGCGCGCTCCCAACTGCGCTAATGCCCCATGATGTCCATATATGGCTTTTAATGGAAGCAAAGGGGCTCGAACCCTTGACCTCCCGCTAGTCAGGCGAGCGCTCATCCCAGCTGAGCTATGCTTCCGCGGATCTTATTATATAACATCTTCCCACCAGAAATCAAGTACCGGAAACAAAAAAAGCGCCGCTTTACATCAGCGGCGCCAGAATTTTAATGATTCGTCCCTCCAGCTTATAGCTGAGCTTCTCATTTTTAATAGTTTCCTTCGTGACGGTTCTGCATTTGGAAAGCGTATCCTGAAAATCCTTTTCGATATCGGCGATGCAGTCTGCCTGATACAGATAGGTAGCGCACTCGAAGTGGTGATACAGGCTCCGGTAATCCAGATTGATGGTGCCCACCACCGCTTTAACGTCGTCGCTGACGCATACTTTGGCGTGCACAAAGCCCGGCGTAAACTCATAGATCTGCACGCCCGCCTTCACCAGCGTATTATAATGGGATTTCGCCAGTGCATACGCCGCCTTTTTGTCCGGAATACCGGGCAAAATCAGTTTCACATCCACACCGCGCTGGGCCGCGAATTTCAGCGCCGTTTCCAGTTCGCCGTCCAGAATCAGATATGGCGTCATGATATGCACATAGGTTTTCGCACGATTGAGAATGTCCATATAGACCGCTTCTCCCACTTTGTCCTCATCCAGGGGGCAGTCTCCGTAAGGCATGACGAAGCCCGAAGGCACGGCGGGGAGTTCGGTTCTGCAATCCGCATCCGTCAGATACACCGGATTTTTTTCATCGATATTCCACATCTGCAGGAACATCAGCGTAAAACTTTTCACCGCATCGCCTTTCAGCATGATGGCGGTATCTTTCCAGTATCCGAAGCGTTCTTTCCGATTAATATACTCATCCGCCAGATTGACGCCGCCATTGAAAGCCGTTTTTCCGTCGATGACCAGAATCTTCCGGTGATCGCGATAATTATAATGGGAGGACACCACAGGGATAATCGGGGAAAATGCCTTGGCTTTGATACCGTTGGCCCGCAGCAGACTGCAGTAGTTGGCGGGCAGCTGGGATATTTCGCACATGCCGTCATACATCACCCGCACATCTACGCCCTGCCTGGCCTTTTCCACGAGAATACGCAGGATTTCGCCCCACATGTACCCTTCTTCTATAATAAAATATTCCATATAAATACAGCGTTCTGCTTTGGAAAGTTCCTCCAGCATCGCCGCAAACTTTTCTTCTCCGGAGGGAAAATATTTCACTTCCGTCTGATTATAAACAGGAAAACAGCCGCTTCGGTTCAGATAGGCGGCAAGCGCTGTAGTCCCCGATGAATCGTCCTGCAAGGCTGCCAGCGGTACTTCCGGCTGCGCAATGGCGTTTTTGCTTTCCTGAATACAGGCGGCCACCCGTTTCTGCAGTTTCCGGTGTCCGGCGTTGGTCTGGGTAAAGCAGAACAAAGACGCCCCGGCCAGCGGCAGCACTGCAATGATAAACATCCAGGTCAGCTTCGCAGTAGAATCCATCGGATGGTTAAACAGATAAAAGACCATTCCGATGGTAAACAGTGCCCAGAATACCGCATAATGCGGAATAAAATCCCTGAGCCAGATATAAAATCCGCCGATCAGAACCACCTGCAGCAACAGCAGCAGGAAAATAAGCAGGAAGCGGCTGAACAGCAGCGGCAGCAATCCTTTCTTTTTTGGTTTCGCCAGACGGAATACTTCTTCTGCAGGCATTTTGATCCCTTCTTTCCTCATTTACTCCCTTCATTTTTACAGGCTGCATGCAGATTTTAAATATGAAAACATTTCTGTACGTCCTTGTAGGATCCCAGCACGATCAGCCGCTGTTCCTTCCGCAAAATCGTTTCATGGGTGATGGCCGCATCCAGCGTATCGTCAAATTTCACCGCCATAATATTGATATTATGTTTTTTCCGGATATCGATCTGCCCTACGCTTCTGCCGTCCCAGTGTTCCGGAACCGAAACTTCAAAAATGGCATGGTTTTCATCCAGTTCCACATAATCAAATATATGCCTGGTGCCATAGCGCATGGCCGTCCATTTAGCCAGTTGCTTTTCCGGGTACAGGATCTCATCCGCGCCGTTGCGCAGCAGAAACTTGGCATGAGAATCCGTCACAGCCCGGGACACCACCAGCCGGGCGCCCAGATCCTTCAGATTGGACGTGGTTTCCAGCGAGCTTTGAAAATCGTCCCCAATCGTAACGATACAGCTGTCAAAATTGCCAACCCCAAGCGTTTCCAGAAATTCCATGTTGGTGCTGTCTCCGATCTGCGCATTGGTCACATACGGAAGCATCCGGTTCACCCGTTCCTCATCCTGATCTACCGCCATCACTTCGTCTCCCAGCTGATTCAGCTGCATGGCAATATGCGCTCCAAACCTTCCAAGTCCAATCAGTAAAATGGATTTCATTTTTTCCTCCTGCTATGGTTTTGTATGATATCAAACTCCGATTGTTTTTTCATTTATCCGACAGTAATTTTCTCCACTGGCAGCTTTGACAGATTTTTGTTTGTATTGGACACCGCCGCGTAAATCAGCGTCAGCCCGCCGACCCGGCCGAAAAACATCAGCACAATCAGTATTACCTGGGAAATAATCCCCAGCTTTGTCGTAATGCCCAGGGTCAGTCCTACCGTACCGATGGCCGACGCGGTTTCAAACAGACAGTCCCCAAATGGCAGTTTTTCCAGGGTGCTGATCACCAGCGCAGCGCCCAAAAACAGCGAAAGATACAGCATCCCGATCGTAGCTGCCTGCCGTACCGTATCCTCGCTGATCCTGCGGCCGAAGAAATGGGGATCCTCCTTGCGGCGAAATACCGACACCGCGTTGGCAAAAAGTACCGCTGCCGTCGTGGTCTTCATACCGCCGGCCGTGGAGCCGGGAGAGCCGCCGATCAGCATCAGAATAATAAACAGACTTTTTCCGGCACCGCTTAAGGTTCCCAGATCCATCGTATTAAATCCGGCGGTTCTCGTAGTCACCGACTGAAACAGGGAAGCCAGCACCCGTTCTTTCCCGGAAAGACCGGCGTATTCATAAAAAAAGAAATAAACGGCAGGCAAAAGAATCAGAATCGCCGATGTAACCAGCACAACCTTGCTCTGCATACGATACTGCCGGATATGGTGCCGCTTTTTGCGGATATCGTCCCAGGTCAGAAAACCGATGCCGCCGATGACGATCAAAAGCATAATGACCGTGTTGACAATCCAGTTTCCGGAAAAGGACGTCAGCGAAGCAAACGGTACTTTTTTCGTTCCCATGATATCAAATCCGGCGTTGCAGAATGCGGACACAGAATGAAATACTGCCCGCCAGATACCACTCAGACCGAATTTTTTGCAAAATGTGGGCAGCATCAGCAGGGCTCCGATCAGTTCAATCGTCAGTACCGCCCGGATCACAAAGCTGGTAAGCCGCACGATTCCGCCGGTTTTCGGCGCCGCGATGGCTTCCTGCATCGTACTGCGCTGCATCAGGGATATTTTTTTACCGGAAAGCATCACAAAAGATACGGCCACCGTCACTACGCCCATACCGCCGATCTGAATCAGGATCAAAATCACGCTCTGCCCGAATATGGACCAGTAACTTGCGGTATCCCGCACAATCAGCCCGGTGACGCAAACTGCAGACGTTGCGGTAAACAAAGCATCATGAAAGGACGTCACGATGCCGTCTGCAGACGCAAAGGGCAGCATCAGCAGAAGCGCGCCTGCCAGTATCACACCTGCAAATCCAAGTATGATAATCTGAAACGAACTCAAGTGTTTTCTGACATGCATTTTTTTCGGTTCCATTTCCGTTTCCATCACTCTCCGTTTATCGTTCCTGGACATGATTCTTTTTTATTGATCCTTCTTCGATCTGAGCATCTGATACAGCCACCTGCCGGAAGCGCTCAAGTCTGCCTCTGTAAATCCGCCGGTCCTGGTGCAGCCGGGCTGCAGCACGGCAGATGCTTCCTCCTTATTGGAAAGATTCCACGCCACATAACTGATGCCGTATCGATCCATTGTCTCCACCCACAGATTGGCCTGGGTTTCATCGATTTGCCCGTTTCCACTGGCGTCACAAATGCCGTATTCCGAGACAAAAACCGGCAGTCCCGCTTCCACCGCCGCCGTCATTTGGCTTCTCAGATCATCCTTATGGGTTGCCGCATAAAAATGCAGCGTGTACATAATATTATCATATCCTGTAATGGGGTTCGCCGCAGCTTCGTCCACATATTGGGACCAGTTGGGGGTTCCCACAAGAATAACCGCATCCGGATCATTGCCGCGGATCACCGGTATGATTTCTTCCGCGTAAGCTTTGATTTCACCCCAGCCGGTTCCGCCGTTGGGCTCATTGCAGATTTCATACAGCACATGATCCTTCTGTGCACAGGTCTGCGACATTTCCAGGAAAAACCGCTTTGCTTCTTCCTTATACTGATTGGGATTGCCGTCGGAAAGAATATGCCAGTCGATGATCACATACAGTCCTGCACTTTCCGCTGCACTGACGCCATTTCTGACCAGTGTCTTCAGCGCTTCCTGATCGCCGCCTGTACAATATCCGTCATACTCCGCCGTATACAGGGCAAGACGAACCACATTCGCGCCCCATTCATCTTTCAGCTGCCGGAAGCAAGTTTCGTTTACATAATCCGGATACCATGCCAGTCCGTGGGTGCTGATACCCCGCAGCTGTACCGGATTTCCGTTTTCGTCCGTCAGCCGTCCGTTCTGCACCTGCAGTTTCCGAAATCCGGAGGTTTCCGCAGGTGTTCCCGTTTCTGCCGGCGCCTGTGTGGGGTGGTTTTCCGCAGATGCAGAGACAGTCGGCCCTTCCGTGGGCACAGTGGTTTCTTCTTTTTCGAAAGGCTTTTCTGTCGTCGTCTTTTTTACAGGATCGCTGTCAGTCTTCTGTTTTCCGCAGCCTGCTGCTATAATCAGTCCCAGACAGATACATAGTATAAAAATAATTCTTCTCTTTTTCATCATTTTCCGTTTTCCTTTTATCATAGTCAATTTACAGAAAAAATACAATCCTTTTTCGCTGATGCCTGTCTGCAAAGCGTTATTTCAGGAAATTTACAGTAAGGATTGCCGCGCCTAAGACGGTGAGAACGATCCCTACGGCCCGGTTGAGGGTTTTTGCACTGGCCCTGTTTGCAAACAGGGCGGCGATTCTCGCCCACAGCAGAGTAAAAGCCACACAGAAAATGAGGCTCCACAAATCCGGCATACCGCCGATGGCAAAATGACTGACCGCCCCGGTCAGCGCCGTGAACGCCATAATAAAAACACTGGTACCCACGGCCGTCCTCAGTTCATATCCAAGAACACTGGTCAACAGCAGAAGCATCATCATGCCGCCGCCTGCGCCGATGAATCCGCAGATAAATCCTACCATCGCCCCGCAGACAACGGATTGTATAATGCGCTTTTTCCCATTGACGTCCGCCATGGCTTCCTTTGTAGTCATGACAGGTTTAACGATAAATTTAATACCCAGCAGCATGGTCATAAAAACAGAGAAACTTCCCATGGTAGTATTGGGAACCCGACTGGCCACCCCGCTGCCCACCAGTGTGAAAAGCAGCACCGTCGCCATCATAACGAGACCATTTCGAATGTCCAGATTTTTATTTTTTCCATAGGTATAAGCGCTTACCGCACTTGCCAGTACATCGCTGGCCAGGGCGATACCCACTGCTTCATACGCCGGAATGCCCAAAAAAGTAATCAGCATGGGGCTGATCACCGCAGCCGCGCTCATGCCTGCGAATCCGGTACCCAGACCTGCCCCGATGCCTGCCATAAAACAGACAATCCCCTTGATCAAAAGATTCATTTTTCATATTCCTCCAATAATATCTGAATGCCCGGAGCAACGGCTGCGCATCCTGCAATAACAATCTTACTCCGCGAGCAGCCAATCAATCAGGTTTTCAGATTTAATCCCTTCATAGGAGTTTTCCATCCCCGGATCCAGTGACAGCACGATTTTTTCGTAATTATCACGTATTTTTTGCAGGGGCGCAAGCTCACGTTTTCTCACGTCTGCACTGTTCATGGATTCCGTCACTTGGATATATTTCCTTTCCTCTGCGGCAGTTGCGATGAAATCTACCTCCATGTTATTAATTTTTCCGATTGCAACGTCATATCCCCGGCGCAGCAATTCAAAATAAACAACATTTTCAATGGCATGACCGCTGTCCCGATTTCGAAACCCCAGCAGGTAATTTCGCAGTGCAATATCCACAATATAATACTTACCAAGGGTCCGGAGATAATCTTTTCCCTTGATGTCAAACCGTTTGATTTCATAAAAGAAATAGCTTTCCATCAGTGCATGGACATAGGCCTGCACTGTATGCGTACTGGGCGCGCTTTTTCGCTTTCCCTCCGTAAGCAAGCCTTCGCTCATCAATGTATTGCCAATGGATGTCATCGAAATATTAGCGCCGATATTATCTGCAAGAAACATGATGATCTTACGAAGCAGGATCGGATCTGTAATCCGTTTCTGTCCCCGTCGTTTTTCCCGCTCCAGAATATCCCGAACCACAACCGTAGAGTAGATTCCATCCAGAAGAGCAAGCGCTTTTTCCTGGTCGAATCCTACTTCGGCAACACCCGGCATTCCGCCGAAACGCATAAATGCGTCAAAGGCTTCCCGCAGTTCATAACGTTCCCCATTCTGATCAAGGATCTGTTTATGTGTGCCGCCAAACACACTCCGGACTTCCCGCACTTCAAAATCGTGGAAAGAAAGGAACTCGCGAAATGAAAGAGGCAGCATCTTAATCTCCACACATCTGCCGGAAAGATAGGTGGAATATTCGGAGGAAAGCAGATATGCATTAGAACCGGTGACATAAATATCGCAGTCCAAATCCACCCGCAGTGCATTCACCGCATCCTCCCATGCTTCGATTCGCTGAATTTCATCCAAAAACAAATACATGCGTTTCCCCGGTACCATTTCCTGCTTTACATAAGTGTAAACGTCATCCGCAGACATTTTTCGAAACACATTGGACTCAAAGTTCATTTCCACGATCTGTTCTGGCAAAATTCCCGTTTCTGTCAAATGTGCAGCCATCAGTTTCAAAAGGCTGGATTTTCCGCATCGCCGAATGCCTGTGATCACTTTTACGGGTTCGGTATCCTGAAACCCGATCAGTTGATTGAGGTAATGATCTCTGTCTTTTAATTTGTGCGATCCAATCATGGCATACCCCTCCTGTTATGTACAGATAGCATAGCATAAACTTTAAAATCAATCAAGTATTTGCACTTAAATACATAAAGTTTATAATTTCTATTAATTTTGCAGCGTTTAACAGCAAACCTTCCGGGCAAATAGATTGACGATTCCCTGATTTTTTCATACAATGATGCCAGGGGTGAAAGTCTCACAATCCTGATATGCTCGCATATCAGGGAATGCAATCCGTAGGGCATCATTTTCAAAATACGTACAGCTAAGGAGGCGCACGGATGACAAACAAATATGAAATTTCCTGCGGCGCAGTGGTTTTTACCCGCAGGAATAATGAAATTCTTTATCTGATCATTCAATCTCGGGAGGGCATTTATGGATTTCCCAAAGGCCACATGGAGGGAAATGAAACGGAAATCGAAACCGCTTTGCGGGAAATATACGAAGAAACCGGTCTGCAGGTGGAGATCGATCCTGCATTTCGAATCGAAGATACCTATCCGCTCCCGCGGAAACCGGGTGTGACCAAGCGTGTGGTTTATTATGCGGCGACCTATGACAAGCAGACGATCCGTATTCAAAAAGAAGAGCTGCGCAGCGCCTCTCTGATGCGCTATGAAGCCGCCATGGCCGTTTTCCAGTTTGAAGGCAGCAGGAAAATCCTGCAGGCAGCGGATCAGTTTTTGCGCGGGAAATGAAAAAAATAAACACTACATAATAAATCCCCCTGCATCCATTCAAGGCTTTTCCATCGCCTGAATCATGCAGGGGGATTTTCATTTGATATGACCGGGCACGCCTGCCCCTTCGCCGTTTTTGAAATCAGTCAGAAACCGGCTGCGCCGGAATAATCTGATCATACAGATCCAGACCAAAGCTGGTCAGTTCCGGTGCGCTTTGTATCATTTTATAGGTCCGCCGGCCGTCTTCCGTGCGCTCGGCGCATAAAAATTCCACTTCCGAACGATTTTCCTCATAAACCCGGCGGGCAAAGGAAAGCAGATGCGTCACCGTCAGCACCTTGACCCCTGCTTCCGTCAATGCACGTATAATATCATAGGCGATATCCGAGCCTTCCTCTTCCGTTGTCGTGGCAAAGGATTCATTTAACAGCACAATGGAATCCTTGCCCAGATGGGCGATGATCCGGTCGATCCGTCCCAGTTCCTCATCCAGCCGTCCGCTGTTCATGGCGCTGTCCTCCCGCCTGGTAAAATGCGGAAAGAAATGCGGGAAAATGCCGCTTTCGAAACAGTTGGCGCTGACAAACATGCCGCACTGCATCATGATCTGCGCTACCCCTAAGCTGCGCAGGAAGGTGGACTTGCCGCCCTGATTCGCACCGGTGACGATCAGCAGCATTTTGCTGCGGATATCCCCGTCATTCCCCACCGGCACCATGTTCCGGTAAGTCGCCATGGAATACTCCGTCAGATTTTCAAAATGCAGGCAGTCCGTTTCACAGACCTTCGGATAGCAGAGGGAGAGCTTGGCCCCGCTGCTGCGCACATACAGATTGTAGCAGGCGCGGTAAAACGCGCTCTGAAAGTACAGCTGCTCAAAAAACTGCCGGCACTGATTCATAAACGGCTGGAAAACATGCAGCACATACTCCACCACCCGGGTTTCCAGCCGGGAAAGATCCTCCAGCAGATCCACGTTTTTCAAGATCGTGGTCGGCTCTGCGGCAAATGTCATTTTCATCTTTTCGGATAAAGTCATCTTTGCCCGGACCTTCCGGAATTTTTTGTGCAGCGTTTCCATGGAATCCAGCGTGATCTGCCCCAGTTTCAGTCCGTTTTCCACCTGGCAGGACAGTACCATACGGGTCTGATGCACCTCATTGGTGCCGCTTCCCATCAGAGAATATTCCTCCTCCCCATCACAGAAAAAGGTGATATCCTCCAGTACCGTCCGCAGTTTTTCTTCCTGTTCCTCCGAGAAGGCCTCCAAAAATCCGTCTGCAAAGCGCTGCAGCCCTTCCGACTGAAACTGTGGTCTGTGGTCCAGGCACAGCGCTTTCAGTGCCGTCAGTACATTGACAAACAGATGCAGCAGTTTCACCTGCGTAATCAGCCGAATTCCCCGTTCTCTGACGCCGGCGCCGCCGGGTTTTTCCATTTCACGCTTCCCCAGCCGTTCCCAGCGCTCCATCATATCCGCGGACAGTTCATACAGCTGCTTTGTAAAAGCCTCGTCCCGGATGAAATCCTGCAGTACTGCCTGCCGGTAATAGATTTCCTCCGGCGTATACAGCGGCGCCAGCATGACTTTTTTGAGCACCTCGCCCAGATGCTCGTCGGCTGCCTCGGCTTTGAGCACCGCGCCTTTCTTTTTTTCCTGGTCCCGGGAGGCTGCCCGAAACAAGGCCGTCAGTCCCAGATCGCTGACGATGCTTTCACTGTCATAATAGGAACGGACACCTTTCCATTCCCGATCCGCATACAGTAAATGGACCTTCAATGCCAGCCCTCCTTTTCCGTTTCCAGCCGCGCACGCAGGCTGTCATATTTCAGTCCGTATTTCTCCACGATATCTTCCGCGTACCCCATATCCAGCGGCGCATGCCGCAAAATCTGATAGGTTCTTCTGTGGGTGCCGTCTCGCTCATCCAGCATGGCCGTCATGGTCACCACGCCTTCCACTGCTTCCCCCAGCTCCTTCAGATGGGTCACATAAATTCCCCGGCAATGATTGCCGATAAAATGCTGCAGCACCCGGGCGCCCATAATACAGCCGTCATAATGAGCCGCCGTGGTAAACAGCTCGTTGATAATCACAAAAGCGCCTTCCGCCTCTTTTTCCATCATCGGCGCCAGACGGTCCAGCTCTTCCATCAGCTTTCCACGTCCGGTTTCCATACTTTCCTCTACGGAAAAATGGGTCAGCAGGCTGCCGAAGTCATGGATATTTGCCTGCTCCGCCGGAACGTCCAGTCCCATTTTGCTGAAATAGACCAGCTGCCCCAGACTCCGGGCAAAGGTAGTTTTTCCCCCCTGATTCGGCCCGTTGACCACAAAAAAGGCTTCTCCCGGATGATAGACAAAATCGTTGCTGACCACCGGCTTGTCCCGCAGATAATTGGAACAGGCCAGCGCCAGATCATACAGCCCCTTCGCCTGCATATCCCGGGCCGGATTTCTGTCCGGCACGCAGAATGTAAAGCCCCGCTCTTTCCATTTTTCCTCAAAACGATAAAATGCCAGATAATACTGAATCTCTTTTTCAAACCGGCGGATGGCTGCGTCCTCGAAGTCCGGAAACTCCTTTGCGAATTTCAAAATCCCATCAAACAGCGCCGGATATTTCTTCCGGTAAATGGCAAAGATTTCTTCCTCCAGCCCCGACTGCGTCATATCTCCCGCAAAGGGACTGCTGCAAGTGCCGGGTTCTCCTAAGAAATCCGCATAAGCCCCTTCTGCCTTGCCCGGCGTAACGGTCAGCCGGTTGTTTTCAATCACCAGAATCAGCTGAAAGCCGTCCATCTCCTGCTGCATCTGATATGCCGCCGTTTTACACTTAGCGAAATCCTCTTGGTTTACATAATTATTTAAATATGCCGAAAACCGCCGCAGTCCGTCGGAAGCCACCGGCAGCCGGGACAGTTCCGCCTGCAGCTCGCATACCGCTTTGCAGTAGTTGTATACGGCGGAAGCATACCATGCATTTTTCTGCATCGGATTTTCCACAGCGGCCTGATGATTGATATATTCGCCGGACCGGCGCATGGTTTCGGAAAAACGTTCCAGGCACGCATACACTTCCGGCTGCTTTACGTCCGTATAGATCTGCCTGCGGTACCGCTCCCAGTCAGCATCCTCCGGCATCCGGTAAAAAAACGCTTCAATATCATATACCGGTGCCTGCTCTTTGATCTGCTGCAGCAGCTGATCCAGATTCAGATCCCGAAAATATCCGGGCATATAGGAAATCTCCTGCTCCGGTTTTCTTGGATCTAAAATACTGAACGCCTCCATATGCGTCCCTCCTTCCTTCCGGCCCCCCGAAAGGGCGTCCCTGCCATGATTTACCTGCATTATAACACATGAATTTCCCGCCATAAATAGCCGCCGCAGTTTAAAAAATATTTTTTCAAAATATTTTCTTCCTAAAACCTGCACCGTGACCTGTAAAAAAACCCTTGCAACTTGTTCAAGGTGTTATATAATGAAACCAGACTTTCCAAGTCATGAAAAAACAACCGCCAAAAGCGGCTATGAAAGGAATATTTACCAATGCAGGCATTGAAAAAGAACGCAAAATTTGACGGGGTCAAAGGCCCTGTACTTACCATTGTCATGGACGGCGTGGGACTCACCGCAAAAGGCCCCGGAAACGCCGTCAGCGAAAGCTACACCCCCACGCTGGACGCGCTGCTTTCCGATTATCCCAACGTTACCCTCCGCGCCCACGGCGTTGCCGTCGGACTGCCCACAGACGACGACATGGGCAACTCCGAGGTGGGCCACAATGCACTGGGCTCCGGTCAGGTCTTCGCGCAGGGCGCTAAACTGGTCACCCAGTCCATCGAATCCGGCAAGCTGTTTGCTTCCGACACCTGGCAGCGTGTGGTTGCCAACGTGAAAGATCATGACGGAACACTGCATTTTCTCGGTCTGTTTTCCGATGGAAATGTACATTCCCACATCGACCATCTGAAAGCGATGATCGTTCGCGCAAAAGAAGAAGGCATCCGCCGTGTGCGCATTCACACGCTGTTGGACGGCAGAGACGTAGGCGAGACCTCCGCCCTGGAATATGTCCTTCCCTTTGAGGAATTTATCGGCGGTCTCCGGGATGAAAACTTTGATATCAAAATCGCATCCGGCGGCGGCCGTATGAACATTACCATGGACCGCTATGAAGCCAACTGGTCCATGGTGGAACGGGGCTGGCAGTGCCATGTCCTTGGGGAAGGCAGACAGTTTGCATCCGCGCAGGAAGCCATCGAAGCCTACCGGGCAGAAGCCCCCGTGCTGGATCAGGATCTGCCTGCATTTGTCATTGCAGAAAACGGTGAACCCGTCGGAAAGATCCAAGACGGCGACAGCGTGATTTTCTATAACTTCCGGGGCGACCGCGCGCTGGAAATCTCCCGTGCCTTTGAAGGCGGTCCGGACTTTGATAAATTTGACCGGAAATTTGTACCGGAGGTCGTCTATGCCGGTATGCTGGAATATGACGGCGACCTGCATATTCCGAAAAACTATCTCGTATCGCCGCCGGAAATTTCCAATACCATGGGCGAGTATCTTGCCGCCACCGGCATCCGCTCCTACGCCATCTCCGAAACACAGAAATACGGTCATGTGACCTACTTCTGGAACGGCAACCGCAGCGGAAAATTCAGCGAGGCCTTGGAAACCTACGTGGAGATTCCCTCCGACGTGGTTCCCTTCGAACAGCGTCCCTGGATGAAATGCGCCGAGATTACCGATGCGCTGATTGAAGCGCTGCGCTCCGGGAAATATGACTGCTTCCGCGTCAACTTCCCCAACGGCGATATGGTAGGCCACACCGGTAACTATGAAGCAACCCGCTGCGGTCTGGAAGCCATGGACCTGCAGCTGCGCCGGATTTTAGACGTCATCGACGAACTTCACGGCGTTGCGCTGATCACCGCCGACCACGGCAATGCGGACGAAATGTACGAACTGGACAAAAAGACCAAGGCACCGAAATATTCGGCAGACGGCAAACCAAAGGCAAAGACCAGCCATTCTTTAAACCGCGTGCCCTTCATCGTCTATGACGCGGCAGGTACCGGCTGCAAGCTCAAAGCCGACGAAGGCAGCTTCGGTCTTGCCAATGTAGCGGCCACCGCAGTCAATCTGCTGGGCTACGAAGCCCCGGAAATGTGGTGCGAATCGCTGATTACATTTGATTGATTCTGCGGCCTTTTGCCGTAAATTACAAACATATTCCCATTCATACAAACGGGGAAGCAATGATCACAAAATGCATTGCTTCCCCTGTTTTTCGCTATGATTTAACGCCTGATTCATTCACACGCTGATTCTGCTTGCAAAAAAGTATAAAGAAGTATAAAATACAAGAAAAAGTATAAAAATCTATAAAGAATAATAAAAAGTATAAAGAGGAACGCATCCATGCAAAACCCATTTACAACCACATTCAGCAAAGCGCCGGAATATACCTATATCGCCACAACGAAAACCGCGGAAATTCTGGATAATTTCAGCTATGAAAATCCTTCGGAATCTGTATACAAAATTACCGGCGTCAGAGGCTCAGGCAAAACGGTGATTCTCGCAAAAATTGAGGAGGAGCTGCGCAGTGAATCCAACAAAAAAAATGGCTGGCTTGTTCTTGATCTAAGCCCTGCGAGAGATATGCTTGGACAAATGGCCGCAATGCTTCACAAGGAAGGTTTTGGTAAACGCAATATCAGGGATGCCGGCGTTTCGGTCTCCGCCACCATTTTGGGAAGCGGGGGCGGATTCGGGTTTTCTTCGAAAAAAGAAAATGATTTCTTTGATATCGGCGTAGAGGTAGAATCTATGCTTCAACAGATACAAAAAAAAGGAAACCGTGTTCTGATCGGTATCGACGAAATATCCAAAACACCGGAAATGATCACATTTGCCTCGGAATACGGAAGATGGCTGAGAGCAAACTATCCTGTTTATCTGGTATGCACAGGACTTTATGAGAATATACAGGAAGTGAGCAACGTCAAAAATCTCACCTTCTTCAGAAGAGCAGCAACGATAAAAACAGAGCCGCTTAACATGGTACGAATGGCGGAAATGTACAAAAAGCAGCTTTGCATTGACAGCAATGAAGCTCGCACAATGGCAAAATGTACGAAAGGATATGCATATGCTTTCCAGCAGCTTGGGGTATTATATTTTAAAAAGAAAAGCACGGAAACCCTCGCAGATATCATTCCGGATTTCCAGGCGGAACTATTCGCCTATTCCTATGAGAAAATATGGGAAGAAATGACAGAGACAGACCGATTTTTAGCATCCCTTCTGGTAGATAAAGAAGAGTACAAAAGAGAAGAAGTGCTTCGCCTGATGGGCGACAGAGCGGGCAATTATTCCATGTACAGGGATCGGTTGATTAAACGGGGGATTCTGGAAAGCCGCCAGGCATATATTTCTCTGGCTCTGCCGTATTTTGCAAATTATGTTAAGGAATATTGTTTATAAATGTCTGAGAACAACACCTGTATTTCCTTGTGAAAACCTTAAAGAGAACAGGACAGATACCTTTCATCTCAGATATCTGTCCTTTTTTCTCCTTTATGCAGCCGGTAAAGGCTGTCCGAGAGTAACCACAGCTTCCGGAACCTGCGATATGCCTTCTTTTTGCAGGATGTCAGCCGATGACATCTCCCATATCATACATCCCCGGCGCTGCCGACGCCAGAAATACAGCGGCGCACAGGGCGCCCTTGGCGAAAATGGCTCTGGAATAGGCCGTGTGTTTGATGGTAATGACCTCGTCCGTTCCGGCGAAGATCACCTCATGCTCGCCCACGATGCTGCCGCCTCTCACCGCGCTGATGCCGATTTCATTTTCCGGTCTGGCCTGCAGCCGGCCGCTGCGGTCAAACACATAGGGCTGCCGCTCCTTAAGTCCGTCGTTTACAGCGTCCGCCAGCGCCAGCGCCGTACCACTGGGAGCGTCCTTTTTCTGATTGTGATGCTTCTCTACAATCTCAATATCAAAGCCGGATTCTTTTAAGAAACCGGATATTTTCCGCAGCACATCCTCAATGATATTGATGCCCAGCGACATATTGGCGCTGCGCAGCACCGGAATCTGTGCGGAAGCCGCCTTTACTTTTTCCAGCTGTGCCCCGGAAAGCCCCGTGGTACACAGGACCAGCGGCAGTTTCTTTTCGATACAGGCATCCAGCAGTCCGTCCGCTGCCGCCGCGCTGGCGAAATCCACCACCACATCCGCGGGTACGTTCACCTGGGCCAGCGTTTCGAACACTGGGTACGCATTTTTCTGCCCTCCGGCAATATCCACACCGGCTACAATTTCAATATCCTGCATTTCTTCCGCAAGGGACGAGATCACCTGTCCCATTCGTCCGTTGCAGCCATGCATAATCATTTTTACCATCTGCTTCACCCCTTTGGTCTGTTTTTTTCCAGTATGCCGAAATTTGCCCGCTTTGTCAAATAAAAGAAGCGCGTCTGCCTGCAAAAGGCAACACGCGCTTTTGGTTCAATCTATTTCCAACGCCTCCAGTTTGCTGACGGAGACTTCATAGGCTACCCTTTTTTCCTGTTCCTCCTCGCTGAGTTTTTTTATGTATTCCCTGCTCTGGATCCTGCCCCAGATCTGGGTATGGGTTCCCACTTCAAAGCCGGAGGCAAACCGGGCGTTTCTGCCCCAGCAGATACAGGGAATATAATCGCTTTTCCCGTAAGGCCGGTTGACGGCAATCAAAAGATCCGCGATCTCTCTGCCCAGCGGCGTCTTCCGGTACACCGGCGGTTTGCAGACGTAGCCGTCCAGAAAAATCTGGTTGGTCTTCACCAGCGGTTCCTCCTCCTCCGCGAATTCCACCTCCCGGGCAAAAACACTTAAAACCAGCCGGTTTCTTTTTTCCTCATGTCTGTTATACGATCTGAACTGGCCCATGACCTTGATCATCGAACCGGTGTAATCCTCCGTCACGTCCATCAGCCGGTTCGAAACCATCAGCGGAATGATATCGGTGGATTCACTGAGCCGCCGTACTTCGATTTCTGTCATATAAAACCCCTCCCCGAAGATTTCATAGCTGAACCGGAACGGCGCGGTTATGGTTCCAATCATTGCAACCTGGTTATTTTCGATCACTTTATCGATCATCATAATAGTAGCTCCTTCCTTCTCATAAGTTGTCGAAACCCATTTGAAAAAAACGGGTCCTCCGCATTCATTTTTATCTACAACTTATGTATATGCCGCCGTCCTGTGGTATAGACCAAAAATCCGTCGCATTATTTCGACGGTTTCCTGCGGCAATTTTCTTCTTTTTTCTGCTTGTATTCTAAAACAAATGTGGTACACTATCTAAATAGTGCTTTTTGGCGGGGTGTCCCGCCGTCAGCAAAATAAGAAAGGTAAGACAAATGAAACGAGAAGATATCCGCAACGTCGCGATCATCGCCCACGTTGACCACGGCAAAACCACACTGGTGGACGAACTCTTAAAACAAAGCGGTGTGTTCCGCGCAAATCAGGAAGTCATGGAGCGCGTCATGGACTCCAATGATATTGAACGGGAGCGCGGCATCACCATTCTTTCCAAGAACACCGCGGTTTGCTATAAAGATATTAAGATTAATATTGTAGATACCCCCGGTCATGCCGATTTCGGCGGCGAAGTCGAGCGTGTCCTGAAAATGGTCAACGGCGTCATTCTGGTGGTGGACGCCTACGAAGGCGCCATGCCCCAGACCCGCTTCGTGCTGGGCAAAGCGCTGGAGCTGGACCTGCCCATTATCGTCTGCATCAATAAAATGGACAAGCCCGAAGCCCGCTGCGAGGAAGTGGTAGATGAAGTGCTGGAGCTGCTGCTGGACTTAAACGCTTCCGATGCGCAGCTGGACTGCCCCTTCGTCTATGCTTCGGCCAAGGCTGGTTACGCCACCACCGATTTAAATGAAGAACCGGTGAATATGGTGCCGCTGTTTGAAACCATTATCCGGCACATTCCGGCGCCGGAAGGCGATCCGGATGCCCCCACACAGGTGCTGATCAGTACCATCGATTATAATGATTACGTGGGCCGGATCGGCATCGGCAAAATTGAAAACGGCACCCTTTCCGTAGGGGACGAGGTAATGCTCACCAATTCCCATTTGCCGGAAAAACGGGAACGGGTCAAGGTTTCCCGGCTCTATGAATTTTCGGGACTGCAGAAAACCGAGGTCATGCACGCCACCATCGGCTCCATCGTGGCGATCTCGGGTATTCCGTCCATTCACATCGGCGATACCATCTGCGATCCGGAACACTATGCGCCGATTCCGTTTCAAAAAATTTCCGAGCCCACCATTGCCATGTATTTTATTGTCAATGACAGTCCTTTCGCAGGCACGGAGGGCAAATATGTGACGTCCCGGCATCTGCGGGACCGTCTGTTCCGTGAACTCAACACCGACGTGTCCCTGCGCGTCGAGGAAACCGATACCACTGAAAGCTTCAAGGTCAGCGGACGGGGAGAGCTGCATCTGTCCGTACTGATTGAAAATATGCGCCGGGAAGGCTATGAATTCGCCGTCAGCAAGGCGGAGGTACTCTACCATCAGGATGAAAAAGGGCACAAGCTGGAGCCCATGGAACTGGCTTACGTGGATGTGGATGAAACCTACTCCGGCACGGTCATTGAAAAACTCAGCCGCAGAAAGGGCGAGCTGCAGGGCATGAGCATTTCCGGCAGCGGCTCCACCCGTCTGGAATTTCTGATTCCTTCCCGGGGTCTCATCGGATACCGGGACGAATTTCTGACCGATACCAAAGGCACCGGCGTCATCAACACCATCTTTCAGGGCTATGCCCCCTACAAGGGCGACATTCAGTACCGCAGCACAGGTTCCCTGATTGCCTATGAAACCGGAGAATCCGTGACCTATGGCCTGTTCAATGCCCAGGAGCGGGGCGCCCTGCTCATCGGTCCCGGCGAAAAAGTATACGCCGGTATGGTGGTAGGCTTAAATCCCAAGGCTGAGGATATCGAGGTGAACGTCTGCAAGCGCAAACAGCTGACCAACACCCGGGCCGCCGGTTCCGACGATGCGCTCCGGCTGGTTCCGCCCAGAGTTTTAAGTCTGGAACAGTGCATGGAAATCATTAACACCGACGAATTGCTGGAAGTGACGCCGAAAAATCTGCGGATTCGGAAAAAAATACTGGATCCCACCTTACGGAAACGGACAGCGATGAAAAACAAAGCATAAATTGCCGCCGTTTTCTTGACATTTCCCGCGGTTCATGCTATCTTTTTTCTAATTTCATATACGTGTCAGCTGACAGGCACAGGAAAGCGACCTGTTCCGCCGAAGGAGTAACACTCTCAGGCTCCGGTATCTGCCGGAAAAGACTGTGTCTTGATGACACTCTGGAGAAGCCCGCATTTTGCGGGTGCCGAAGGGGCAAGATGTACGGCGTGTGCCGCCGCATTCAATCTCTCAGGCAAAAGGACAGAGCTTGGATTCATTCATTATTATATGATGAATGCCGATTTGTTATTTTGCGGTCAGAGGCCTTTCGTCTCCGGCCGCTTTTCTTTTTCGCTGGCACAAATTTTACAGGAGGAACGATTCTATGAGATTTCTGAACTTTATCGCTGAAGATCTGAACGGCTTTATCTGGGGCTGGTTTGGTATCGTTCTGCTGCTGGGCACCGGTATCATCATGACCTCCCTGACAAAGTTCTTCCAGATTTCCCACTTCGGCCACTGGATGAAGAAAACCATCGGCAGCATTTTTGACCGGAGAATTTCCGGACATACCAAAGACAGCGCGTCCATTTCCCAGTTTCAGGCACTGTGTACGGCGCTGGCCGCGACAGTGGGTACCGGCAACATCGCTGGTGTGGCAGGCGCCATTGCCGTCGGCGGTGCAGGCGCGGTCTTCTGGATGTGGCTTTCCGCATTTTTCGGTATGATGACCAACTACTCTGAAAATATCCTTGGTATCTACTTCCGTCGCAAAGACAGCAAAGGCCAGTGGGCCGGCGGCGCCATGTATTACCTGCAGGACGGTCTGGGCGGCAGAAAGAACTGTAAGGTCATCGGCCGTGTACTGGCCATCCTGTTCTCCTGCTTTGCAGTGCTGGCTTCCTTCGGTATCGGCAACCTGGCGCAGGCCAATACGATTTCCGGCAATATGCAGGCAGCCTTCAACATTCCCCGCTGGGTGACCGGCCTTGTGATCACTGCGGTTGCGGCGCTGGTTATCATCGGCGGCATTAAGCGAATCGCGGCGGTTGCGGAAAAAATCGTTCCGTTTATGGCAGTCATCTATGTCATCGGCGCGCTGGTTGTTATTTTCATGCATGTCGGTACCATCGGTTCCGTTTTCGGCGCCATCTTCAAATTTGCATTTACGGCCCGGGGCGCTGCCGGCGGCGCAGTCGGTATTGCCATCCAGCAGGGCTTCAAGCGTGGTATCTTCTCCAATGAAGCCGGTCTGGGTTCTTCGGTTATGGTACACTCCGCTTCCAACGTCAAGGAGCCGGTAAAGCAGGGTCTGTGGGGTATCTTCGAAGTATTCTTCGATACCATTATCATCTGCACCATCACAGCACTGGTGGTTCTGTGCACCGGTACCATCGATCTGAAGACCGGTATGCTGGCCGCTGCCTTTGAAAATGTAGACAGCAACACCCTGGTAGCCTCCGCCTTCGGCACCTCTTTCGGTTCCTTCGGCAGCATGTTCGTGGCGGTTGCGCTGCTGTTCTTCGCCTTCTCCACGATCCTCGGCTGGAGCTACTACGGAACCCGCAGCTGGTCCTACCTGTTCGGTGACAAATCCGCGGTTGCGTACAAGATCGTCTTCGTCGCCGTCATCTTCGTCAGCTCGGTTCTGACCAACGTATCTCTTCCCTGGAACATTTCCGATACCTTCAACGGTCTGATGATGGTACCCAACTTAATCGGTGTCCTTTCCCTGGCTCCGCTGGTTATGAAGCTCACCAGGAACTATACGGACCGCCGGCTGAAAGGCAAGAAGGACGTTGCGCCCATGCTTTCTCATTTCAAAGAGATTCAGGCGGAAGCCGAAGCAGATCTGGAAGAAGACTGACTGCAGAAAACAGATCAAATATAAAAATCCATTTCCACGCATACCCTTTTTGTATATCCTGCAAAAAGGGTATGTTTTTTTGTTTTTATAAATTATATTATAGGAAAGCATCCGTATCGTTCCGGCGCTTTCCATAAAATCACCATTTTTTTTGGCAGTTTTTCATCCTGTATTTCCCTTTCTTTTCTCTTGACTGCCGATACAATATATGCTATTTTAGATTCTGTCGATACACAATATCTTGTTGTACGGGACGACAGGGCAGGGCGCACCTTAAGGGGGCGCGCGTGCCGCAACCGAAGGAGAAAAAGTCATGAAGATCATAAAAAGAAACGGCGCTGAAAATGCTTTCGATATTACCAAGATTATCGTAGCCATCAGCAAAGCCAACGAGACTGTTCCGGAACAGGAGCGCATGACGCCGATGCAGATCCAGCGAATCGCAGACAGCGTGGTTCTTTCCTGTGAGCAGCTCGGCCGCTCCCCCAGCGTAGAAGAAATTCAGGATATGGTGGAAAAACAGATCATGGCTCACGGTGCATTTGAAGTGGCCAAGGCGTATATCACCTATCGTTATACCAGAACGCTGGTGCGTCAGTCCAATACCACCGACGACAAAATCTTAAGCCTGATCGAATGCAACAACGAAGAGGCAAAGCAGGAAAATTCCAACAAAAATCCCGTGGTCAATTCCACCCAGCGTGATTATATGGCCGGCGAGGTTTCCAGAGATATCACAAACCGTATCCTGCTGCCCAAGGACATTGTTGACGCACACAACGACGGACTGATTCATTTCCATGATTCCGATTATTTCGCACAGCATATGCATAACTGCGATCTGGTGAATCTGGAAGATATGCTGCAGAACGGAACCGTCATCACCGGCACGCTGATCGAACGGCCCCACAGCTTTTCCACAGCCTGCAATATTGCGACGCAGATTATCGCGCAGGTGGCCTCCAATCAGTACGGCGGACAGTCCATTTCCCTGACCCATCTGGCGCCTTTCGTACAGGTCAGCCGTGAGAAATTCCGCAGGACCGTCCTGGAGGAAAATGAAGCCATCGGCAGCCATCTTTCCGATGAAGCCATCGACAAACTGGTAGAGCTGCGTGTACGGGATGAAATCAGCAAAGGCGTACAGACGATCCAGTATCAGGTTGTGACGCTTCTGACCACCAACGGGCAGGCGCCCTTCGTGACGGTATTCATGTATCTGAACGAAGCAAAGGACCAGCGGGAAAAAGACGACCTTGCGATGATTATCGAGGAAGTGCTCAAGCAGCGGTATCAGGGCGTGAAAAATGAAAAAGGCGTCTGGATCACCCCGGCTTTTCCCAAACTGATCTATGTTCTGGAAGAAGACAACATTACGGAAGGCTCTCCCTACTGGTATCTGACCGAGCTGGCCGCGAAATGTACGGCCAAGCGTATGGTGCCGGATTATATTTCCGAAAAGAAAATGCTGGAGCTGAAGATCGACAAAAACGGCGAGGGACACTGCTACACCTGTATGGGATGCCGCAGCTTCCTGACCCCTTATGTAGATGAAAACGGCAAGCCGAAATACTACGGCAGATTCAATCAGGGCGTCGTCACCTTAAATCTTGTAGATATCGCCCTTTCCTCCGGCGGAGACTTTGATAAATTCTGGGAAATCTTCGACGATCGTCTGGAGCTTTGCCACCGCGCGCTGATGTGCCGTCATGAACGTCTGAAAGGCACTTTGTCCGACGCTGCGCCGATTCTCTGGCAGTACGGCGCCTGTGCGAGACTGAAAAAAGGCGAAACCATTGACAAACTGCTGTATGGCGGATACTCCACCATCTCTTTGGGGTACGCCGGACTTTACGAGTGCGTCAAATACATGACCGGCAAGAGCCATACCGATCCCAGCGCGACGCCTTTTGCACTCAGCGTCATGGAATACATGAATGCTGCCTGCCGCCGCTGGAAAGAAGCCCACAATATTGATTTCAGCCTCTATGGCACGCCGCTGGAATCCACCACCTATAAATTTGCCAAATGCCTGCAGCGCCGCTTCGGTATTGTCCCCGGCGTGACAGACAAAGGATATATCACCAACAGCTACCATGTACATGTCACCGAAGAGATCGACGCTTTCGAAAAACTCCGCTTTGAAGCGCAGTTCCAGCATCTTTCTCCGGGCGGCGCCATCAGTTATGTGGAAGTCCCCGATATGCAGAACAATATCGAAGCGGTACTGGAAGTCATGAAATTTATCTATGACAATATCATTTACGCGGAGCTCAATACAAAGTCCGACTACTGTCAGCGCTGCGGCTGGGACGGTGAGATCGAAATCAAAGAGCAGGACGGTAAGCTGGTATGGACATGCCCGCAGTGCGGCAATCAGGATCAGGATACGATGAACGTCGCCAGAAGAACCTGCGGTTATATCGGCACCCAGTATTGGAATCAGGGCCGGACTCAGGAAATCAAAGACCGGGTTCTGCATCTGTAGTTTTCAAACCATTTCAAATATATCCTTACAGACAGCCTGTTGCATCATCTGCCGACAGGCTGTTTGTCTGTAAACCTGATTTTGCAAAGGAGATTGCCAATGTATTACGGAACCATCAAAGACTGCGATATTGCAAACGGCCCCGGCGTCCGCGTGACCTTATTCGTATCCGGCTGCACCAATCACTGCAAAAACTGTTTCCAGCCGGAAACGTGGGACTTTGCATACGGCGAACCCTTCACAAGAGAGACCGAAGAAAGGATTCTTTCTCTTTTAAATAAACCCTATATCAAAGGGCTTACGCTCCTGGGCGGCGAACCCTTTGAGCCCTCCAATCAGCGCGCGCTTCTGCCCTTTCTGCGGCAGGTCAGAGCCGCTTTCCCCGAAAAGAACATCTGGGCCTACAGCGGCTTTACCTATGAAATGCTGAAAACCGACGGTTCCCATCCCCGATGCGAGGTGACCGACGCACTGCTGGATACCATCGACGTGCTGGTGGACGGCCGCTTTATGGAAGAGCAGAAAAATCCGGGACTGCAGTTTCGGGGTTCGGAAAATCAACGGATCATTGACATACAAAAAACGACCGAAACAGGTTCGATCGTTCTTTGGGAAGATAAAACAAAACCAAAAAGGATATAAGCTTGTTTTCTATGCGGGGCCGGTAAGTAACCGGTCCCGTTTTTTATCAGTCGTCCAGATCTGCTTTGGCGCCCAGTTTTACATTCAGCGTCATTTTCTGATACTCTCCGTCGGTATTTCTGTAAATCACCACATCTACCTTGGTGCCTGCCGCATGGTACAGCAGTTCTTCCGTCAAATCATTCATGGAAGAAATATTGGTTCCGTCCAGCTCGCAGATAATATCGCCGCGTTTCATACCGGCTTTTTCCGCACCGCTGCCTTCAATGACCTGTGCCACAAATACGCCGGACGGCATTCCGTAAACCATGCTCGCGTCACTGGTTACGTTGGTTCCCGAAATGCCCAGTGCGGACTGCTCATCTTCTGCGACTTTTGTCTTGGTTTCCCGGGTCATCAGGTCTTCCAGAATCGGAAGGGCTTTGTTGATGGGAATCGCATAGCCCATGCCTTCCACACTGCTGTCTTCATATTTCACAGAATTAATACCAATGACTTCACCCTTGCTGTTCAGCAGCGGACCGCCGGAATTGCCGGGGTTGATGGCCGCGTCCGTCTGGATCAGATAGCTGGTAATGGTCTGGGAATTGCCAAATCCATAGGTATCATCGGTAGTGACTGTCACGGCGCGGTCCAGGGCGCTTACAATACCGGAAGTTACCGACTGTCCGTATCCCAGTGCATTGCCGATGGCGATGGTAGGTTCTCCTACCACCAGTTTTTCGGAATCCCCCAAAGTGGCGACCTTGATGGCTTCTTTGGCGTCATCCGACAAATCCGACAGCTTGACTGCAATCACTGCCAGATCCACGTCAGAGCTGGTACCTTTCACATAAGCGGCGGCAGAGGAATCGTCCGTCAGCGTTACCTTCAGTTCATCCGCATTGGCAATCACATGGTTATTGGTGGCAATCAGCAGTTCTTCATCATTATTTCCTACGATAATGCCCGTTCCTGCGCCCTGCATGGGCTGTTCCTGCTGTCCGAAGAAGGTCATCACCGTCTGTGTTCCCTTACATTCAATGGAAACCACCGCCGGCATCACTTCTTTGACCACAGCGGAAACGTCATAAACGGTATGACTGTCCGTTGCGGTAACCACAGAGGATACCTTGCTGCCGTCTGCGTTGCCGACCTGACTGATGTTGACGGTCTTTTTCACTTCGGCTGCCTTTTCCGGGAAGATCGCGCTTAAGCCCCGCATGGAACCGAAGGCGGCAATGCCGAATACCAGACCGGCCGCCACTGCCTTGACCCAGAAAGCCGCGCCGTGGGATTTTGCTTTTCCGGCCTTCTTCGCTTTTTTCGCCGATTTTGCATTGCCGGAATCCGTAGTATAATTGTCTTCCGTAATATGATAAGCGTGGTATACCACATTTTCCTGCTGTGCCTGCGTCGTATTACCCGATGTGGTTTCCGGTTCGCCGGATGCTGCGGCCGATACCGTGTCTGCGTCCGCATTTTCCGGTGCTGCCGTTTCCGCATCTGTGGATTCTGCCGATACCGTGTCTGCAGAGGAAACCGGTTTCTCCGTCGTCTCTGTAAATACGGTATCAGCAGACGCGTTTTTCGTTTCATTCATAGCTGCTTCATCTATACCGGCTACCGCCGATGCTTCGGAAACGGTATTTTCTGTTTCCGCTGCTGCGCCTTCACCTGTTGAAAGTATTTCTTCATTTGGATTCTGATTCTCATCAAACATTTTAACTGCTCCCTTCTCTTGCTGCTTCATTTCTGAATACGATGTGCATTATAGGTATCATTTGTGTAAAAAATGTGTAAAAATATTTGCTTTTTTGTGTTTTCAATGATAACATGATGGATAGTTATATACACCGGCTGCGGTGTATAAAATCAGCCTTTTGGATATAATTATTATTTATGATAAAAAACAACCAACGACAACTGAATCAACTGCATGTCATTCTGGACGGTATCATCATTGCCTTTTCCTACTGGCTGGCATGGTATATTCGGATTTCGAGCGGACTGATCGAACAGCACGGCGCCGTACTTCCCGCCAGAGACTATCTGTACGCCCTGTTCTTTATTATACCTGTTTATCTGATCCTTTACAATATCATGCACCTGTATGCGCAAAAAAGATTGCGCGGCAGGCGGGAAGAATTTGCCGGCATTTTCAAAGCCAACGGTATCGGACTGATTCTCTTTATTCTGGTGCTGTACATTATCGGGCAGGTCAACTTCTCCCGGCAGATGCTGTTCATCTTTTTCTGCTTTAATACAATATTCGGCTGTATCTTCCGCTACACACTGCATTCCATATTGAATCATTTCCGGAAAACCGGCTTCAATCAGAAGCATATTCTTCTGGTGGGATACTCCAATGCCGCCGAGGCTTTTATTGACCGGGTGGCAGCCAATCCCCAGTGGGGCTACATTATCCGCGGCATTCTTGACGACAACATGGAAAGCGGCAGCCATTATAACGGCATCAAGGTCATCGGCCGAATCGACAATCTGTTCGTGATTCTGCCGGAAAACCGGCTGGATGAAATTGCCATTACCTTAAGTATCGATGAATACGACAAGCTGGCAAAAATTGTAAATATGTGCGAAAAATCCGGCGTGCATACGAAGTTCATCCCGGATTATAATAACATTATTACTTCCAATCCCTACACGGAAGACCTGTTCGGACTGCCGGTCATCAATATCCGCTATGTCCCGCTGCAGGAAAGCTTCAACCGGTTTATCAAGCGGGCTTTTGATATTGTCGGTTCTGTTTTCGCCATTATTCTGTTTTCTCCGCTGATGCTTCTGGTGGCGCTCTTAATCAAGCTCACCTCACCGGGCCCCGTGATTTTCACCCAGGAACGCATCGGCATTCACAATAAGAGTTTTAAAATGTACAAATTCCGCTCCATGCAGGTGCAGAAAGAAAATGTGGAGAAAAAATGCTGGACCACGGAAAATGATCCCCGGGTAACGGGCTTCGGCAAATTTATCCGCGCCACCAGTATTGACGAACTTCCCCAGCTCTTTAACGTATTGTTGGGAAGCATGAGTCTGGTAGGTCCGAGACCGGAGCGGCCGTATTTCGTTGAGAAATTCAAAGAAGAAATTCCGCGGTACATGGTCAAGCATCAGGTGCGTCCCGGCATGACCGGCTGGGCACAGGTCAACGGCTACCGCGGCAACACTTCCATCCGGCACCGGATTGATTTCGACCTGTATTATATTGAACACTGGACCTTCGGGTTTGACATCAAAATTCTGTTCCTTACATTTTTTAAGGGATTTATCAATAAAAATGCCTATTAATATACAGAAGGAGGATATGTGATGATGAAACCAAATCACGGCATAAAACACAGATGGCAGCATATGTCCCGACGTCAGCGGACCAAATTTATCATAAACAGCGCCCTCGTTTTTCTCTGCATCGTATGCATCGGTGTATTCGTATATGCATACCCGAAAATTACGCGGCTGAAAAAAGCATACAAACAAATCAAGATCGATAAGGTGGAAGATCCCGATCAGGAAGATGTCCAGACCCGGGAGGGCTACTGGAATATTCTGCTGATGGGTCTGGATTCCAGGGACGACGACAGCGTTACCGATATGTCCACCAGTAATTACGGAGACAAGCGTTCCGACTGTATGATTATTGTCAGTCTGAACCGGAAAACCGGAGAGGTCAAACTGCTCTCCGTATACCGTGATACCGTTCTGCAGATGCGGGATATTGATTTCTATGAAACCGGGGACTACGTTTACAGCAAAGCAACCCATGCCTACAGCTGGGGCTCCGCCAACACGCTTCCCAATGACAATACCATAGACGCCGGGCCTTACTATACCATCAACATGCTGGAAAGAAACCTGGATGTCCAGATTGATAACTTTATTTCGGTGGATTTCGGCGTGGTTTCTAAAGTCATCGACGCTCTGGGCGGCGTAACGATTACACTGGATGAAGCGGAAGTTGCGGATATCAATCAGTATATCAATGAAATCAATGAGATCACCGGCTCCAATTCTTCCTTTATTCGCAGCCCCGGCACCTATGATCTGGACGGTGTGCAGGCAACTGCCTACGGCCGTGTCAGACATACCGTCGGCGACGACTACAAACGAACCTTCCGTCAGAGAACGGTTCTGATGCTTGCGGCGCAGAAGGCTCGTTCCGCCGGTGTCAACACACTGATTAAAATCGTGGAACTGGTTGCACCGGAGCTGCGTACCGACCTGACCAATGATGAGATTGAAGACCTGATCAAACACTATGCCGGCAGCTTTACGCTGGACGAAGAAAACGGCAGCGCCGGATTCCCCTTTGAAAAAGCCACTCGCAGCGGCGATTCCTATGTTTATCCGGTGGATACGCTTTCGGAAAACGTGATTCAGCTGCATCAGTACCTGTTTAATGATGAAAATTATCAGGTTCCGGCAAGAGTCGAAGAAATTTCTGATTATATTGCGTCTATGTATAACAACGGTTCCGGCGGATATACCTACCCGTCAGACGACAGTTATATCGACGATTCCAATGATGACGATACCTGGTATGATGTTACCGAAGCGCCGGATTACACCTATACCAATCCGCCGACCGCAGAGCCGGAAACGCCTGAGGAACCGGAAGTTCCCTCTGTTACCGTAACACAGGCGCCGGTGGTGACCGATCCGCCCATTACCGCCACAGAACCGCCGGTCATTACCGCACCGCCGGTGACGAATACGGAGCCGCCGGTGGTTGTTACCGACCCGCCTGCGCAGGATCCGATAGAAACGCAGGAAATTGAGATACCGCTTTAATCTGTCAGAATGAGAACGCACGCTATGACAAAACAACAATCCCGTACCGACTATGTCCGGGGTCTGAAATTCGGAATGCCAATCCTCTTCGGCTTTATTCCGTCGGCAATCGCTTATGCCGTCATTGCCAGACAAAGCGGCCTGTCCGCTTTGGAAACCATCCTGATGTCTGCCTTCGTCTTTGCCGGCGCCAGTCAGATGCTGGCCGCCGGGATGTACGCGCAGACCGGCATCCTGGTGATCATTCTGGCCACCTTTATTTTAAATCTCCGGCACATTATCATGAGCACCTGTGTCATGCACCGGCTGAAAGACACCCGGATGCCGATGAAGCTGTTTCTTTCTTTCGGCGTCACAGATGAAACTTTCTCTATATTTACAACGACGCCGGAATCTTTATGTTCCGCGCCGTTTCTTTTGGGACTGATTACCGTGGCCTATACGTCCTGGCTGACCGGATCCGCACTGGGTGCTTTTCTTTCCGACCTGCTCCCGGCGATTCTTTCTGCAAGCCTTGGCATTGCCCTGTACGCACTCTTTATCAGTCTGCTCATGCCCAATCTCCGGCGGGATCATAAGCTGATTCTGCTGGTGGTCATTACCGCAGTCTGCAACACCATTTTGTCCCGGTTTCTGGACGCAAGCTGGGCCATTATTGTTTCCACACTGCTTTGCGCGGGGCTGGGAATGCTGCTGACAGATTCGAAAGAAAAGGAATGAGGCGTTTTCCACATGCTGAATTATAAAGTCATCGTTTTGATTCTCGGTATGACGCTGGTGACCTATATTCCCCGGGCGCTGCCGGCGATGCTGAGTGAAAAAATCCACTTCCGCCCGAAGATGGAGAAATTTTTAAATCTGATTCCCTACACTGCCATGGCCGCTTTGATTTTCCCCGGAATTTTCACCGTGGATACGGCCCGGCCGGAAATCGGCCTGATCGGCGGCACGGTAGCGGCAGTCGCCGCATGGCTGAAATGTCCGCTGGTGATTTGCGTACTTGCGGCCATTGCCGCAGATCTGCTGTTGTATACCGTTTTCTGAGATTCAAAAAAAGGGGATATCGGTTAATGCCGATTTTCCCCATACTAAATTCTTTTTTGAGAAAATTTTCAGGGGCCGGCGTAACTCAAATGAGCTACGCCGGCCCCTGTTTGGAACTATCTATTTCCCGACAGCCCCTTTTTCTTATCAGCAATTATTCTTTTTGTTTCTTTTTACCCCTGAAACCGACATCCTGCTGTTTACCGGAGTGGGCGAGGTCCCTCTTCCAAAAGGGAAACAATGTCACGCCCAGGCCAATTAGCGCAAGGAACATCAGTGCGGTCCACCATCCTATATGACTGTGGTCGCCGGTTGTAGGGGTATCGCTATCGCCCGGCAAGGTGGTAAGTACATATGGTGAGGGACTGGGTGTTTCACTAGAGCCAGGGGTTTCACTGGAATCGGGCGCTTTACCCAGCTCAGGCGTTGTGCCCGGTTCAGATGTTGTGCCCGGTTCAGGCGTTGTGCCCGGTTCAGGCGTTTCGCCCGGTTCAGGCGTTGTGCCCGGTTCAGGTGTTGTACCCGGATCGGGCG
>CANRJG010000010.1 GCA_947630875.1 uncultured Lachnospiraceae bacterium | reverse complement strand
CGCACCGATTTCGTAAGGGCCGGCATATTTGCCACGTTTCCCGCCACCATCATAATGGCCATGGCTTCTCCGATGGCCCGCCCGATGCCCAGCACCACTGCCGCTGCGATGCCGCTTTTAGCTGCGGGCGCCGAAACCCGAAACCAGGTTTCCAGTTTTGTGGCGCCCAGCGCCAGAGATGCTTCCTCATATTCCTTCGGTACTGCTTCCAAAGCCGTCTCCGAAAGGGATATGATGGAAGGCAGGATCATAATTGCCAGTACAATGATTGCCGCAAGCAGGCTGTCTCCGGCAGGCAGATGAAAAAAACGCCGCAGCGCCGGTACAAGGACACACATTCCCACAAGGCCATAGACCACGGAAGGGATCCCCGCCAGCAGGCTCACCGCCGGGCGGATCACGCCTGCCACTTTTGCAGGCGCAGCCTTGGCCAGAAATACCGCCGTGAAAAATCCGATGGGCACGCCGATGATGATGGCACCGGCTGTGCCGTATACAGATGTAAGAATCAATGGGAGAATCCCATACTGATCCTGACTCGCTGCCCAGGTCTTTCCGAACAGAAAATGGAACAGACCAATTTTATGCATCGCCGGAATCCCTGAAATCACAAGGTAAATGGTGATGAGCAGTACAAATCCCACCGCTGCAAGTCCGCACAGCGTAAACAAAAGCTGCATCCCCCGTTCTGCCGCTTTCCATTTTTTCTTTTTCATATCAATTCGGATATACCGCGCCTGCCGCGGTAATGGATGCGGCCGCATCTTCACTCGATGCAAAATCCAGAAATGCCTGTGCAGCTTCGGAAAGTTCCGCGCCATCCTTTGTTACCATGACAAAAGGACGCTGGATCGTGTAGCTCCCGTCCTTCACGGTGGCTTCGCTGGGCGCGACTCCATTCACTTTTACCGCTGAAACACTGCTGTCCACGGCAGAAAGAGAAGCATATCCGATGGCATTTTCATTGGATGCTACATTGCCGATTACATCCCCGGTGGAACCGTATTCATTTGTATAAGTACAGGCGCCTTCCACGCCCACGATTTCCTCAAAGGCACTGCGCGTCCCGGAGCCGTCCTCACGGCCATAGACCGCGATGGATGCGTCCGCGCCGCCAAGCTCGGACCAATTCTTGATCTTTCCGGTGAAAATATCCGCGATCTGTTCCGTAGTCAGGTTCTTTACCGTATTCTTCGGATTTACCACCACTGCGACTCCATCAAGTGCCACCACATGGGCCACCGCGCCCTGATCCACTTCTTCCTGCTTGAGTTCACGGCTGGAAAGGCCGATGTCGCAAGTGCCGTCTAAAACACCGCTGATGCCGGAGCCGGAACCGGTTCCGGAATAATTAACGGTAATATCCGGTTCTTTTTCCTTAAACGCTTCGGTCAGCGCGCCCATCACGTCTGCCATGGAAGTGGATCCGTCCGTATTCACGGTGCCGCTTTTTTGATTTCCGGAGCATCCGGCAAGCATTGACAACATTACAGCGGCAGCTGCCGCAATTACTACGAATTTTTTCATTTTACAATTCTCCTTCCTTTTTCGGTTACAATGTCAGGATACCGCCGAAAGATCAAATCCTCTATCGCGCTTCTGTAAAATGAATGTAAAATCACAAAAAAAGATGGCAAAACGCCATCTTTTCTCGTTTCATCACTCTCCTATACTTGTCAGAATGATGTTAATCTGATTAAAAACATGAAATGCTTCCTCAAAATGCTGCTTTTCATCCGTATACAATAAGTTTTCATGTAAGTGTTCATAGATTTTCCTCGCCCTCGCAAACTCTGTTTCCCATGACAAAAAATCGAATGCATCGGTAGGATTGTACTCCCTTGGAATATTTCGCTTTTTCAAATAAAAAGAATCTGTTTTTTTCGTTAAAGCAATCAAATATTTCAATTTCTCAAGATTTTTAAGAAAATCTTGAATCTCAGGCATTTGAAATAATCTTGTCACATCATAAATATGACGCGCCTTTTCTGTAATCGTGCCACAAATCGCATGACGTTTGACCGACATAATCTTATCAACAAACGTTCTTTCAATATTTAAAACATTTACCGTGACTGACGTCAATTCATATGTTCTAATAACATCCGGAAACGCACAGTGTTCCAGATACTCTTGAATATAGGTCTTTAATATTTTACTTCCATACGGTTCAGGCCTAACAGATGAACCGATTTCTAGTTTAATCTTGTTATCCTGACTGTCATTCCAAAAATAAATGCTTTTGTTTCTGTCATTGCGTTCTTCAGGAATAATCTGTGTCTCAGAATCTACCGTCATTATTTTTTCTATGGCTTTCAGTCTGCGTTCAATCTGCTTATTCGACATTCCATCTTCCGGAATAAATGTTAAATCAATATCCTCTGAGAAACGCTCTATAGACCCGGGATAACATTTGCTTAACGAAGTTCCTCCTTTAAAAACGCAGCTTGCCGCATATTCACTCTGTGACAGAAACAGTAGTGCGCGCACAATATAGTAATCTCTTTCAACAGCCGCTTCAGGAATGTGCTTTTCCCTTGCAGCAAGCGTGATCAGTTCCTGAAATTCAACCTTATTGCTGTGCAGCTTCATACAATTCCTCCATTTTGGGAATTCTATAATTGGAAAGAGAAGATAAATATCTGCTCAAACCATTTGGTACACAATAATAATTTAATGCTTCCTGCAGAAATGCAATCGTCCATTTCGGATAACCGATTGTTTTCTGTACTTCTTCAAAAGCATGCTCTGTGTACAGCTTTGAAAACAACTCCATATTTCGCAGAAAAGCAGAATAGTTAATATCCTGAATCTCTCTGTAATGATATAGCAGCTCCATCATACAAATAACCGCTTTTTCCTCTTTGTTATAATCAAGATCATATTTTTGCACGGTCACATTACCAATTTGCTTTAATTTTTCCTCAATTAGAACAGAATACGCAATAATACGCTTGGGAATCTGCGTTGTAATCCCCAGTGAATTAAATAATACATATCCGACAATGACGCCCTTATTCTGACTGGTGAACATATCTGCTATTTCCCGATCTGACGGAAGAATTTTTCCAAATCGCGTTTTCTTTGGTTTACAGTAAATACCTTTTGAAAGGCGTTCAATCTTTCCGGTTTTTGAAAGGCGACTGACTGCCTGCATAAATGCAGCCTCACTCATTTGCCCGGAAAATTTTTCACGATAGAGCTTTCCTGCCATAATCAGTGTATTGTCCGGAACATTTTGAAACTCTGCCAGAATTTGTTCCCGATTTCTCAACTTCTCTTTCCTTCTTTCACTGCAAACTACTATTATTATTTGTATCTTCATCAATATTTGTCAAGTAAATTTTACAAAAAATTGACATTAATATTTGGAAAAAGCATTAGACACTGCAAATTAAGGTTGGACAAATTTACAACTTTTTCAAACGACTTTTTCCTGAAAATGCCATTTTTTCAGAATAAAAAGGCTCCGAAACATCCTCTCAGCACACTGCTGATCAGACATCTCGGAGCCTGTCGGGTTTCAAATAAGTTTACATAAAGCTTTTTTTACATACCCATCTGTTTTGCAACTTCTTCCGCGAAGTTTTCTTCCTTTTTCTCGATACCTTCGCCGGTCTCAAATCTGACGAACTTCTTCACAACGATATCCGTACCGACTTCCTTGGAAACCGATTTGATATACTGGCCGACTGTCACATCGCCGTCTTTTACGTAAGGCTGATCCAGGAGGCAGATCTCCTTCAGTTCCTTGTTCAGACGGCCAATAATCATCTTCTCGATGATATTGTCCGGCTTGTTCGGATTTTCCAATTTGGCCTGTGCCAGCAGGATTTCCTTCTCATGGTTCTTGTATTCCTCGGAAACGTCCGCCGCGGAAACATACTTGGGAGAAAGGGCTGCAACCTGCATTGCTACATTCACCAGCGCTTCCTTCACCGCATCGTTTACAACCGCGGTGTCTGCTGCAACCAGCACGCCGATTCTGCCGCCGCCGTGGATATAGGATACGACAGCGCCTTCTGTTTCAATCTTTTCAAAACGACGAATGGTAAGGTTCTCGCCGATGACCGCAATCTTCTCAACCAGAGAGTCCCTGACTGTCTTGGACGGATCCGCTTTCCATGCTTCCTGCAGGAAGGCGTCCATATCTGTTGCGGAAGAACCCAGCGCCTGCTCCGCAACCTGTGCCACATAAGCGCGGAAATCTTCGTTCTTTGCAACAAAGTCCGTCTCGCTGTTGACTTCTACAATCACGGCTTTCTTATCATTTTCAATCGCAGTCGTTACAATACCTTCTGCTGCGATACGGCCGGCTTTCTTTTCTGCCTTGGCCTGACCGTTCTTTCTGAGGTATTCTACTGCTTCGTCCATATTGCCGTTTGTCTCTGATAATGCCTTCTTGCAGTCCATCATGCCTGCGCCGGTCATTTCTCTTAACTCTTTTACCATTGAAGCTGTAATCGCCATATTAATCAAATCCTCCTGCATTATTCTGCTGCTGTCTCAGCCGGTGCTTCTTCTGCCGGTGCCTCGGTCTCCGCCGGTGCTTCCGCTTCCGTCATTTCTTCCGTCGCTTCGCCTGTAGCGTCTGCCATCACTTCGCCCTGCTTTGCTTCGATGACCGCATCTGCCATCTTCGATACAATCAGTTTGACCGCACGGATCGCATCGTCGTTTCCGGGGATCACAAAATCCAGTTCCTCCGGATCACAGTTGGTATCGGCAATACCGATCAGCGGAATGCCCAGTGTATGCGCTTCCTGTACGCAAATTCTCTCCTTTTTGGGATCTACAACGAAAATCGCATCGGGAATCTTGCGCATTTCCTTGATACCGCCCAGGTTTTTCTCCAGCTTTTCCTGCTCCTTCTTCAGTGCGATGACTTCCTTCTTGGGCAGGACTTCGAAAGTACCGTCTTCTTCCATCTTTTCAATGGATTTCAGGCGGGTGATACGGGACTGGATGGTCTTGAAGTTAGTCAGCATACCGCCGAGCCATCTTTCGTTTACATAAAACATGCCGCAGCGCTTCGCTTCTGTCATCACCGCATCCTGGGCCTGCTTCTTGGTTCCTACAAAAAGGATTGTCCCGCCGTTTGCAACGATGTCAGCGACTGCGTAATACGCTTCGTTTACCTTGCCTACGGATTTCTGAAGGTCAATGATATAGATACCGTTTCTCTCGGTATAAATATAGGGCGCCATCTTGGGGTTCCATCTTCTGGTCTGATGTCCGAAATGTACGCCTGCCTCCAACAGCTGCTTCATAGAAATTACATTCATGATTTTTCCTCCATTTGGTTTTTCTTCCGCATGTTTCCGCTTTCGGATCATCTATGTCTTATCCGTGGGGTCGCACAAAAAAACGGCTGATGCAGCGCACCAGCCGGGATTAGTCCTGTCTCTCGGTACACAGACACCAACCCGAAAATTCACATGCGTGCTTTTTTAGCCGTTGTATTGTACCACAGAACCAATTTCTATGCAAGTTTTTTTGATGAAAATCTGAAGCTACTTCGTATTTCCCGTCAGATCACGGATGATCTGGTCGTAGGTATCATTATTCGTAAAATCATACGTGCCGGGATTAATGGATTCATCCGCGCCTCTGGTTTTGATCACTTCGTTGAACTCTTCCGCATCACGGATAATCCCGTTTTCTTTCAGCAGTTTCGCCACATCCCAGGCGGACATGCCGTCCTCCACCTGCAGCGTATACTTCACCTCATCCTCGCTGCCGGGCGTATTTTCTGCCGGTGCATTCGTTTCGCCTGGTTCTGTTTCCCCCGGTGCTTCCGTTTCAGGCGCTTTCGTTTCCCTGTTTTGATTCGGCGCAGCACTTTCCTTCGGTGCTTCCGTCTGATTTTCCGCAACCTTCGGCTTGTCCTTTTCCACATTCTCGAGAATAAAACCGAATGCCGCGAATGCAAGCGCCGCCGCGATAATACCGATTCCGATACTCCTGAGTAATGTCTTCGCTTTCATCTTTTTGCCTTTCTGTGTGTTTCAGGGAGGTTTATTCGCTGAACAAATCAATGATCGTTCTTACCTCTGCAATACGGATGCCCACTTCACTGGCAATCTGCATACTGCTTTTTTTTCGTTTGTTCATCCGAAGTACCTCGGATACAATCTTTTCATCAATGTCCGATGAAAAAATATTGTTTTCACGCATCACCCGAAACAGCTTGCTTTCTTCTTCCGCAGGCTGTTCCTCCTCCGCAGATGCTTCTTCTTCAGAAGGGGCTTCCGCATGTGTTTCTTCTGTCGCCGCAGCTTCCGCGGGACTGCTTTCTTCCGGCGTTTCTTCCGTATAAACAAATTCTTCTTCTATTTTGGGAAGCACTCTGGTCTTTGACGGATCCGGCTGCGGCTCTTCTGCAGGCGCTTCCGCCTCTTTTTTCTCATTGTCGGAATTCTCTGCTTTTACCTTATCCAGATGCTCCTCTTTTTTGATCTTACTGATTTCCTCCTCGGAAACCTCAAAATCCACCTCACCGATCTCCTTTGCCAGCTCTTTAATGGCGACCGGTTTTTCTCCTTCATATGCTTCCACCGCGGCAATGATTTCTTCGCCTATTTTGTCTTCCACGGTCTGCCCTGTATTTGCTTCTTTATTTTCGGAAGCTTTCTCTTCCGAAACTTTTCCTTTTGTTTCCTGATCTTTCGCCTGTACTTCCGGTGTTTCAGCGGATTCTTCCGGACTTTCCTGATCGGCTTCGGCGGCCGCCGGCGCCGGTGCGGATTCCTTCTTTTCGGATTCCTTCTTTGCGGCATCTTTCTTTGCAGACGCCTTCTTTACCGGTTCTTTTTTTTCAGGTTCCTGCTTTACAGCTTCCTTCTTCGCCGGTTCGTTCTTCGCGGGTTCGTTCTTCGCATAAATATCCTTAATCACCGCAATAATATCCAGTTCGTCAATGGCTTCTCTGGCCGCTCTGGAAGCGCTGTCATTGCAGGCCTTTTCCAGTGCCGCAACCACATCCTTTGCCTCTACCTTCACCAGGTCCAGATCCTTGACCGCTTCTTTCAGGATTTCATCCGCCTTATCACTGACTTCTCTGTTGTGATCCTTCAGTTTTCGCGCATACTGCTCATCTAACGACGTGATTTCCTTTTTGGTGTTTTCAAACAGATCATCCATCTGTTTCCTGACTTCTTCCGTTCTGGCTTCAATCTTTTCCACCGCTTCATTGGACGCCACTTCAATGGAATGCACAGCGTTTTTACTCAAAACGCCAAAGGTCTCCTGCTCAAATGCCGCGATGCTTTGCCGTATCTCGTCCATCCGGGATTCCAGATAATCGTCAAATTCCTTTCTGGCTTTTTCCTCACGCTCCGCATTCCGTGCTTTTTCCTTTTTCGTTGTCAGCGCATTTTCCGACAACACCATGCTTAAAATCACGATTATGATGCCGACTGCCACAGCGGCGATTGTAACGATCTGCAATCCTGTCATTTTCCCTTTTCCTCACTGTTTTCTTTCAGTATCATTTCAGCAATTCTGCCGCGCTTTTCCAAAGATTCCACCGAAAAATCCAGACAGTAAATCGACTGCTTTTCCATTTCCTGTACCAGTTGCGTCAGTCCCGCCACTGCCAGTTCCCGGTATCTGAGCCATACTTTCTGCTGATCCGAAATAGAAGACGAACCTCGTATCACAGCGTGATTCGGATCCATTTCCAGTATATTCACTACAAACTTTTCACTGGAAGCGCTGATGACGATGGCCTCCCGCTCTCCGGTGAACTGTTCCTGGGGATACGACGCCACCTCGTAAAACCCGCTCAGCACCCGGATATTCAGCATGCAGACATTGTCCTGCATATAGCGCTCCAACACTTCTCCCGTAAAGGAAAGGCATTTCTGTCCGGTATCAATCAGGCCGGTTCCCCGGTCATACAGCCCCGGAAGCGCTTCTGCCGGTGCCGTCTGCAGCCGCACTTTCAGCACATCATTTTCATCTGTACCGGCAATCACGCCCTGCCGGCCGGCAAATGAAATTTCCGCTTCCCGAAACGAGAGTATTTCATGAAGTCTGCTGTTCACTGTTCTTTCCTTCAATATATCTGCACTGCTCATTCATGCACACAATATTACTGCCCTTTTCCACCATCGGCTTCCCGCATCTGGGACACAGTTTGTCCGCCGGTTTCTGCCAGGACATGAAGCCGCATTCCGGATTGTCTTCACAGCCATAGTAACGTCTGCCTTTTCTGGTCTTGCGGATCAGCACTTCCTTTCCGCACAAAGGACATTTCACGCCCGCCTTTTCATTGTAAGGCTTGGTATTTCTGCACTCCGGAAATCCGGGGCATGCCAGAAACTTTCCGTGGGGGCCGTATTTAATGACCATGTTCCGGCCGCATTCCTCACAGATAACATCGGTCTTCTCGTCCTCAATTTCTACCTTCTCCAGCTTCGCATTTGCCTGATCTACCGCGTCTTTCAGGTCGGGATAAAAGTTCGATACTACCGTATACCATGATACAACGCCTTCGGCCACTTTGTCCAGTAAAGATTCCATATAAGCGGTAAAATGTTCGTCTATAATCGAAGGAAACGCCTCTTTCATAATCCGGTTTACGGTCTCGCCGATTTCCGTCACATACAGGCTCCTGCCTTCCTTGACAATATATCTGCGGAAGAGAATGGTGGTAATGATCGGCGCGTAGGTACTGGGTCTTCCGATGCCAAGGTCTTCCAGTGTTTTGATCAAAGATGCTTCGGTATAATGGGGCAGCGGCTGCGTAAAATGCTGCTTCGGAATCACTTCCGATGCCTCCAGAAGCTGTCCGGGTTCCAGTCCTTCGATTTTATTCTTTTCTTCCGCTTCTTCATCACTTTCCACATAACAGCAGCGGAATCCTTCGAACTTCAGTTTTGACGTACTCGTGTTGAAGCAATGCTCCCCGCAGCGCAGACGGGCAAATATTGTCTCGTACACGGCATCTTCCATCATACTGGCCGCAAATCTGCGCCAAATCAGCTGATACAGCCGGAACTGATCCCGGCTCAAAGACTCCTTTGCCTCCGCTGGCAGCAGCCGGATATCCGTCGGCCGGATGGCCTCATGGGCATCCTGAATCTTTCCGCCGGTCTTTCCGCTGCTTCCGCCCTTCCGAAGATAGGCTTCCCCGAATTGTTCCGTAATATAAGCAGAGGCAGCCGTTTTTGCTTCTTCGGAAATACGCACGGAGTCGGTACGAAGATAGGTAATCAAACCAATGGTACCTTTTCCCTTGATTTCCACACCTTCATACAGCTTCTGGGCGATCTGCATCGTTTTCTGGGCGGTAAAGCCCAGGGCTTTGGATGCTTCCTGCTGCATGGTGGAAGTCGTAAAGGGCAGCGGCGCTTTTTTGATCCGCTCTCCTTTTCTGACCTCCGTCACCTCAAACGGCCTGCCTTCAATATCACGCAGGATTTCATTGACCTGCGCCTCGTTTTTCAATTCTGTTTTTTGCTGATTGGTTCCGTAATAATGGGCCAATACCGGTTTTTTCTGACTGCCGTAGGGAAACGCCACTTCCAGCGTCCAGTATTCCTCCGGTACAAACGCCGCGATTTCTTCCTCTCTGTCGCAGACAATCCGCAGTGCCACTGACTGCACGCGGCCTGCGCTTAAGCCTCTTCTGACCTTATTCCAGAGTACCGGCGAAATCGCGTATCCTACCATACGGTCCACCATGCGTCTGGCCTGCTGTGCATCCACCAGATTCATATCGATGGCGCGCGGATTTTTAATGGAAGCCTTCACGGCATTTTTTGTAATCTCATTGAAGGTAATCCGGGCGACCTTTTTCCCTTCCATATTGATGGCCTGCGTCAGATGCCAGGAAATGGCCTCGCCTTCCCGGTCCGGGTCAGTCGCGAGAAATATTTTATCTGCTTTTTTGACTTCTTTACGCAGGGAAGCCAGCAGCGTTCCCTTTCCCCGGATGGTAATGTATTTTGGCTGAAATTCATGCTCCACGTCAATTCCCAGCGTGCTTTTCGGCAGGTCTCTGACATGTCCGTTGGACGCTGCCACCGTGTAATTAGATCCTAAAAATTTCTTGATTGTTTTTACTTTTGCAGGAGATTCCACTATAACAAGATAACTGGCCATCTGTAATCCCTTCGGTTTCAAATTTTTTTCATATAATATCCCCTGACAGGCTCTTCAATTCTTCCCTCCAGCTGCATCCCAATCAAAGCCTGCAGGACTTCTTCGGGCGGGAGCTTTGTCTCCGCGACAATCTCATCCAGCCCTTTCATCTGCAAATCGAGACAACTATACACTATATCCGAACGCTTAGCAAGTCCAATTTTTTCATCTTTTTTTAAATTTTCTTTAAAAACCCCCTTTTTTTCTTTGTCAGTATTCAACATTTTTTTGCAAACGCTGCCCTCCAGAATTGTATCAATTGACAGTGCTGGAATCGCTCCGTCAAACCACAGCAGATTGCTGCCGCGGCTGCCGGGGTCGTTGATCCGTCCCGGTACAATGTATACGTCCTTTCCCTGCTCCAGCGCGCAGCCTGCTGTAATCAGAGAGCCGCTTTTTTCCCGTGCCTCCGTCACAATCACAAGATCCGCCAGTCCGGCGATGATCCGGTTGCGCATGGGAAACTGGAAGGGCAGCGGCGGCGTCCCAGGGGGAAATTCGCTGAGAATGCCTCCGTTTTGCCGGATTTGCTCATAAAGGGCGATCTTTTCGGCCGGATAGCAGATATCGATCCCGCAGCCCATGACCGCAAAGGTGTCCGCACCCTGATGCAGCGCCGTTTCATGGGCGCAGCTGTCAATCCCGTAAGCCATTCCGCTGATGATCTGCGCGCCCCGGACACTGAGTTCTTTCGAAAAATATTCCGTCGTCTTCCGTCCGTATGCGGTAGCCCGGCGGCTCCCCACCACCGCAACGCTTAAAACATCTTCCGCCGGCAGGCGTCCTCTGACAAACAGGATGTCCGGCCGTTCTTTTACCCATGAAAGTCTCCGGGGATAGTCCGCATCCGCTTCCGTGAGCATACGGATTCCCTTTTTCTCTAACTGCCCAAAGTCCCGCACCAGACGGTCCGCATCCCGTCTGCTTTCAATCAGCGCATCCTTCACTGCCTCCTTCAGTCCGGCCACGGACCGGATGGCCTCCGCCCGTGCCTGAAACACTGCCCGGGCGCTGCCAAAAGCCTGCCGCAGCCGTCTTCTGCCCGCTGCGCCCAGCCCCTTGCCGTTTAAGGAAGCAAGCCAGTATTCATATCGATCCATCCTGCTCACACCTTCCAGAAATTGCGGTCAATATTGCGCAGACCGATGGCCTCGATCAGATGCGCTGTCCCGATTTTTTCGCTCTGCTCCAGATCCGCGATGGTTCTGGCCACTTTCAACACCGAATGCATGGTGCGCGCGCTTAAATGCAGTTTTTCATAAGTTTCCTGCAGCAGCTTTTCCTGCGCAGGATCCAGCCTGCAGTATATTTTGATCATGTCCGGCGTCAGATCCCGGTTGCTTGTAATCGGTACGTCCCGATACCGCTGCCGCTGTATTTCAAATGCGCGGCGGACCTCGTCCTGCATCATCTGCGTTGTTTCTCTCTGTGATTTCTCAGACGTTGACAGTGCCTCATACGGGATTCGCGGAAAATGAATACAGATATCTGTCCGTTCCAGAAAAGACTGGGATATTCTGGCCGCATGCCGTCGGATTTCCGCAATGGAGCAGGTACATTTTCCCATATCGGGATAGGCTCCGCACTTACAGGCGTTCATACAGGAAACCAGCATAAATCCCGCCGGCAGCGAAAAAATCCTGCCGCCGTCATCAAACCGCACCCTGCCTTCATCGGATGCCTGTCTGATTATTTCTAAGGTATTCGCCGGAAAGGCAGATAATTCATCCAAAAATAAAACACCCCGGTCCGCCAGCACCATTTCCCCCGGAAACTGCTTTTTCAGATCGCCGGTCAGCCGTTTCAGGCCGGCGCCGGCGCTGTAATTACGCATGGGCCGCTCCGTCATCAGCGCTCTGCCGCTGCCGCCTGCGCCCACCAGACTGTACAGCGCTGTCAGTTCCATCTGCTCCTGCCTGGTCAGCGGCGGCAGGATCCGCCGCAGCCGTCTGGCCGTCATGGTTTTCCCCGTGCCGGAAGCACCGATCATCAGAAAGGAATGCATGCCTGCCGCAGCGATCTTCACGGCGCGTTTGACGGCGGGCTGTCCCGAGACATCCTTAAAATCCGCCGCGTCTTCTTCCGGCGCCGCAGCCGGGGGTTGTCCCGCCGGCCGGAAGGGCGCCTGTTTTCCCTGCAGTCCATCCATCAGTTCCCGCAGCGTGGACACGGCGTAGACGCGGATCTCTCCGGCCAGCGCCGCTTCTTCCGCATTCTGCAAAGGAATATAGCACTGTCTGACCTGCAGGTTTTTTGTCTGGGTCAGAATCGGCAAAACGCCCCGCACCGGCAGCACCGCGCCGTTTAAGCCCACTTCCCCGATGAAAATGCTGTTTTGCAGCGCCTGCCGGTCAATGACCGCATAGGCGGCAAGAATAGCGGCCGCAATGGCCAGATCCATATGACTGCCTGTCTTTTTTTCTTCTGCGGGATAGAAATTTAATGTAATCCGTTTTGGCGGCAGCTTAATGCCCGCATTTTTGACGGCGTTGATGACACGCACTGCCGATTCCTTAACGCCGCTGTCGGCGCCCCCTACCAGCGTCAGTTCCGGCAGTCCGTCTAACACTAACGCCTCTATTTTTACCATCTGTACCTGCATATGACAGATGCAGGCTGCATTCACCTGTGATATCATACTTTCTCCTTGTAAAACATGTAACGGCACGTGCGCCCTTAATGGGCGCCCCTGCCAAATCTATCTTCTATGATATCACATGATTCATAAGTTGTAAATTTCATTAAAAGTTCATTTTCTTCTCATTTTACTTTCATTCATTTCAGCAAATATGATTCAGTTTATTTTTCAGTTTCTGCAGGGCCTTTTTTTCAATTCTCGACACATAGCTGCGGCTGATGCCCAGCTGCTTCCCGATTTCACGCTGCGTCATTTCCTCCTGTCCGTTCAGCCCGTAGCGCATTTCCAGAATCTGTTTTTCCCGCGGCTCCAGAATATGCCCGATATTCTGCTCCAGTACCTCAAATACCTGTTTTTTTTCAATCTGTTCCAAAACATCGTCTTCGCTGCCTTCCATGACGTCGATCAGTTCGATCACATTGCCCTCCTTGTCCTTTCCGATGGGCTCATAAAGGGAAACCTCTCTGGATATTTTTTTCCGGCTCCGAAACAGCATCAGCAGTTCGTTTTCGATACACCGGGCCGCGTATGTGGCAAGTCTGCCCTTGTTCGCGTCAAATGTGGTAATGGCTTTCATCAGGCCGATGGTTCCAATGGACAGCAGATCTTCCGTTTCTTCATCGGAATTCTGATATTTTTTAACCACATGAGCAACCAGTCTGAGATTATGCTCGATCAGCTTATCTTTTGCTTCGGCGCTGCCTGCCCGGTATGCCGCAAAATAGTTTTGTTCCTCCTCTGCCGTAAGCGGTTGTGGAAAAGTCTGCACAACAAAAGCACCTCAAGCTGATGTTTCTTACATTTTATGTCTGAAACGACTTGTTCGTGCTTTTCCTTCAAAAATTATTTCGAACATCATAAGTTTGACATTTCTTCCATTTTTTTTGCATTGTTTTTCAAAAAACGGAATGTTAGAGTGAAGCTGTCATTACCAAAAACACAGACAGGAGGAAACTTATTATGAGAAAGAAAAAATTTCTGACCGCCCTGATTTTAAGCATTCTGACCGGCCTGCTGTCGGTTTCTGCAAATGCTGCGGTATGCCGGTCTGCAAACCAGGCAGATCTTTCCGGACTGTCGGTATATTCTATCGGAAATGAAACCGGCAATGCATGCGTGGACCGTATGCTGGATATCTTACAGCAGCACGCCGGCTGTGCCGATTTGCAGGATCTGCTGCAGCAGTATTCCTGCAGGTTTTATCTGCTGCCCGGCTGCGGCAATTCCGGTTCCTGTACCCCCGGCGCTACGAACGCGCCGACTGCGCCGCCGGTTGTAACCCAGGCGCCGACTGCTGCAGAAACGCCCGCGGCTACAAAAGCACCTGTGGCTACAAAAGCGCCGGCAGTTACAAAAGCGCCGTCAGTCACAAAAGCGCCGACGCCCACAAAGGTGCCGACACCCACGAAAGCACCGGCAGCCACAGAAACACCGGATCTGCAGACAGGTTCTTTCGCAGAGCAGATCACAGCCCTTGTAAATCAGGAGCGCAGCGCCAGAGGACTGTCTCCGGTCACCATCGACCTGCAGGTACAGGCCTGCGCCAATGTCCGGGCAAGGGAAATCGCCGTATCCTTCAGTCATACCCGGCCCAACAGCAGCAGCTGCTTTACCGCGCTGCAGGAAGGAAATGTCCGCTACCGCGCCTGCGGTGAAAATATTGCCTACGGTTATCCTGACGCGGAACGTGTCATGCAGGCATGGATGAATTCCAGCGGCCATCGTGCCAATATATTAAATGCCGCTTATACCAGAATCGGCGTCGGCTATTATGAAACCGGCGGCGTTCGGTACTGGACACAGTTTTTCATCGGATAACAGCACGGCAGGGCCGGTTCCCATTTAAGGAACCGACCCTGTAATTTCTTTGTATATTCAGACATGGAAGCATCCGCCGCCGATAAATTCCCGTAAAATCGAATTGGTGGGCACCGCTTCCGGCTGTATGGTCACAAAATAATCCAGAAATTTCAGCAGCTTCCGGGCCTCGCTGTAGGCCGCGTCTTCCGGGTTGACCCCGAACAGAAGCGCTTCCGCATAAGGTTTCAGCACTGCCAGTTCGTAAATCAGTACGGAGTTGAACATGGCGTCCGCTTCCTCCTGATAGGGGAAAATGTTCCGTTCTTCCCCGCGTCTGACAGACGCCCAGCCTTCCAACGTTTCCTTTGCGCTGCGTCCGCGGGTCCGGGCATCCCGGATCAGTCTGCGCAGCAGCCGCGCATCCGTCGTCGGAATCCGGTTGTGATCGTCGATGTTCAATACCGTCAGCGCGCTGATGTAAATCTTATACTTGCTTTCCCGCGGCAGCGAACTTGTCAGTTCTTCGTTCAGGCAGTGAATGCCCTCCGCCACGAGAATATCATTTTCCTGCAGCTGCTCATAGCCGCCTTTATATTCCCGCTTTCCGGTAATAAAGTTAAACACCGGCAGTTCCACTTTTTCCCCGGCCAGCAGCTTCCGGATATCTTCGTTAAACTGTTTCGTATCCACCGCTTCCAGCGCTTCGAAATCCAGCTGTCCGTCCGGTCCCGGCTTCATATCCTCCCGGTTGATGAAATAATTGTCCACCGGAATGGGATGCGGATGCAGTCCCATGGTTTCCAGCTGCACCGAAAGCCGGTGCGAAAAGGTGGTTTTTCCAGAAGAAGAAGGTCCCGCGATCAACACGATTCTTTTCCCCTTCCTGTAAATATCCTCCGCGATTTCCGCGATTTTCTTTTCCTGCAGCGCCTCCTGTACCAGAATCAGCCGGTTAATATCTTCCCCGGTAATACAGTCGTTGAGATCCGCCGCCGTCCGGATTCCCATGAGCCGTCCCCACTGGTTGGTTTCCTGCTGTACCGCAAACAGCTTCCGGTACGGCACAAAGGGCCGGATTTCCCGCGGATGCTCCGCAGGCGGCATATTTAAAATCAGACCGCCCCCAAAGGTCTCCAGATCAAAATATTTCAGATATCCCGTGGAGGGCAGCATAGAGCCGTAACAATAGTCCACATAATCATCCAGCTCGTAAACATTGATCCGGGAACTTCTTCTGTACCGGAACAGGCGGGCCTTGTCCGACATGTTCCGGCGTTCGAACATAGCGATGGCCTCATCTGTCTGCATACAGTCTTTTCGAATCGGCTGATTGGAGATCACCAGTTCCCGCATCCGCATTTTCAGTGCCTTCACATAGGTATCGTCCATGGGCTGATCCGCTGTGCAGAACAATCCGCTGCCGATGGTATGCTCGATAATCAGTTCGGAAATACCGAAACGGTTTCGAAGATCATATGCTGCCTTCAGCATCAGAAAAATCAGCGTCCGCCGGTATGTACGGTTTCCTTCCGCATCCCGGGCGGTAATCAGCTGCAGCGCGCCGCTTTCCTGCACTTTTCTGGACAGCTCGCGGAAACGTCCCTCTACGCGAACCAGCAGAATATCGTCTGAAAACAGATGCTGATATTCCCGTGCAATTTCCGCGTAACAGACATCCTCTCCGTACACCCGGTCTTTTCCGTCGATACGCAGTGTATACTGTTTCATTTTTTCCGCTCCCTTCTTTTATCCGAGCAGATCAATGGCGTTTGAAATCAAAAGCCCCGTTTCATTCAATTCCTTTGCCCGGGCGGCGGCCTTTTCGCTGTCCGTATCCTTCAAGCCATCCAGCAGCACCAGCAGCGTCTGCATTTCCTTTTCCAGAAACTCCTTCAGCACCGCGTCCCGTCTTGCAAGCAGAATGGGACCGAAGGCCGCGGAAAGGGGGTCTGCCTCATAAGGGCTGCCCGGCTTACACTGCAGGATGGTATAGTATTTTTCGTTCTCGCACAGCATTCGTTCATCCGTGATGACCAGTCCCCGCCGGGCCAGATACCTGCGAAACTCCGCCAGCTCCGACTGCGGCTGAAAAATCCATTCCTTCACACCGTCTAAAACGTCCCATCCGTCCAGTATCTTCGTCATCAGCCGGCCGCCCATGCCGGAAATCAGTACCGTATCCGTTTCTCCGGGCTGCAAGCCTTTCAGTCCATCCGACAATCTGGTTTCTATGTAATCTTCCAGTCCCGCCACCGCAATATTGTCTTTGGCGTGCTGCAGCGGTCCTTCCTTCACATCCATCGCTATGGCATGGGGCACAATCCGTTTCTGCACCAGGGCAATGGGCAAAAGCGCATGATCTGTGCCAATGTCCGCCAGCCTGTTTCCTTTTGTCACCATACTGCAAAGCATTTCCAGTCGTTTTGAAACCATATTGACTACTCCAGATAATCCTTTAATTTTCTGCTCCGGCTCGGATGCCGCAGCTTGCGCAGCGCCTTGGCTTCGATCTGCCGGATCCGCTCTCTTGTTACCTTAAATTCTTTTCCGACCTCTTCCAGTGTCCGCGCCCGGCCGTCATTTAATCCGAACCGCAGCACCAGGACTTTTTTCTCCCTGTCTGTCAGGGTATCCAATACCTCCACCAGCTGCTCTTTTAACAACGTAAAAGCAGCCGCATCCGCCGGGATGGGCACATTGTCGTCCTGTATGAAATCCCCGAGATGGGAATCTTCTTCCTCGCCGATGGGCGTTTCCAGAGAAACCGGCTCCTGGGAAATCTTTACGATTTCCCGTACCCGTTCTTCCGGAATTCCCATTTCCTTTGCAATCTCCTCCGGGGTTGGTTCCCGGCCCAGTTCCTGCAGCAGCTGTCTCGATACCCGGATCAGCTTGTTGATGGTCTCCACCATGTGTACCGGAATCCGGATCGTCCTTGCCTGATCGGCAATAGCTCTGGTAATCGCCTGACGAATCCACCATGTGGCATAGGTACTGAATTTATAACCTTTCCGGTAGTCAAATTTTTCCACTGCCTTGATCAGTCCCAGATTGCCTTCCTGAATCAGATCGAGAAAGAGCATACCTCTGCCCACATACCGCTTCGCAATGGAAACCACCAGACGCAGATTGGCCTCTGCCAGACGTTTTTTCGCCTCTTCGTCCCCTGCTTCCATCCGTTTGGCCAGATCAATTTCCTCTTCGGCTGTCAAAAGCGGCACTTTGCCGATCTCTTTCAGGTACATGCGCACGGGATCCTCGATACTGACACCTTCCGGCACGGACAAATCGATCTTTTCGATTTCCTCATCTTCCTCTTCATCGCCGATCAACAGCAGCGACTCATCGCTTGGTTCCTCCGTATCGCTGATGCGCAGCACATCCACGCTGTTCTGCTCCAGATAATCCAGAATCGCTTCCATCTGATTCGCATCCAGCGGCATATCCTTAAAGAAATCACTGATCTCGTGATACTCCAGGATATTTTTTTTCTTCTTGGCCATTTTCAGAAGTTCTTTCATTTTTTCAGCCATTTTTGCCATGTTTTCGTCCATTATTTGCCATCCTCCGGTTGTTATCTGCTAGCTTTCCCATTCATCCGGGGAAATATGCAGATTTCTGATTTTCTCCAGTTCCTGTTTTCCCTGAATAAACTTTTGCATCTGTGCCATATCCGCCGGGTCAAGATGCGCCTTCATATCGTCCAGCGCAAAGGCCCGGATCTTGTAGATCAGTTCGGAAATGACCTCCGCCTTTTTTTCCTCCGACGGCGCTGCCTGCAGCTGCGTATTGAATATTCTGGCCAGTTCCCGCAGATCTGCTTCCTCCTGATACCGGCTGGTAATCGCCGCGGGAGAAACCGCTCCCTTTTCCAGCTGCGCAAACAGCGCCTCTGCCACATCCCGGTAAAGGCCTTCGGAAAAGTCCTCGTACCGCAGATATTTTCGTATTACCCGGAATCGTTTCGGATCCTCGCTCAGCCAGGTCAGCATCAGACGCTGTGCCTTCCGTTTTCCCTTGTCTTCCGTTTTCTTTGCGTCTTCAGCAGACGGCGCCCGCCGGACTTTGGGTTCACCGCCCTGGGCTATGCCCGTGCCGGTGACGAAACCCGCCAGTTCCCGGTAACTGATCTGCAGCATCTGCGCCGCTGCCTGTGTGTAGGTTTTCCGTTCCAGTGCCGTCGGAAAACCCAGCAGTTTATTTGCAACTTCCTTATAGTAGGCCGTCGCCTGCGCCGGCGTCTGCATATCATACTTTTTCTGCATCGTCCGGATCTCAAACAGAAAACTGTCCTCCGCCGTATCGATCCGCTGCTGCAGTCCCTCCGGACCGATGGCCTTGACCAGTTCGTCCGGATCCTTATAGGGCGTTAAATCCACCACCTTCGCGGCCAGTCCCGCTTCCTGCAGAATCGGTATGGCCCGCAGCGCCGCTTTGACCCCCGCCGTATCGCTGTCATACAACAACAGTACCTCACTGGTGTAGCGTTTCAGCAGGCTGGCATGTCCCTGGGTCAGGGAAGTGCCAAGGGACGCCACGGCGTTGGAAAATCCCGCCTGATGCATCGATATGACATCCATATACCCCTCGCAGAGCAGGAAATATCCCGCCCGGGAGCTCCTTGCGATATGCAGCCCGTACAGATTGCGGCTCTTGTCAAAAATCGGCGACTCCGGCGAATTCAGATATTTCGGCTTCGCGTCGCCCATGACCCGGCCGCCGAAACCAATCACCTTTCCGCTCTGGTTCATAATCGGAAACATCACCCGGTTCCAGAAACGGTCATGAGGCCCCCGCTTTTCATCGTAAACCACAAGTCCCGCTGCCTCCAGCTGCTGATCCGTATAGGATTTCTGTTTCAGATACGCGTAAAGACCGCCGCTTTTACCGCTGGCGCCCAACCCGAAGTTCCGCATGGTTTCCGCCGAAAGTCCCCGGTTCGTCAGATACTGCATCGCCTGCGCGCCTTTGGGACTTCGCAGATACGCGTAATAATATTTTGCCGCTTCTTTTTCAATTTCAAGCAGGGTATTTCGTTCGTCGGCTCTGCGCCGTTCCTGGGCGCTGTGGTTTTCCTCCGGCAGCCTGATGCCTGCTCGGTCCGCCAGCATCTTCAGCGCTTCGGGAAAAGAAGCATTTTCATATTCCATTAAAAACGTAAAAACATTGCCGCCGGCGCCGCAGCCGAAACAGTAATACATCTGTTTCTGCCCGGAAACCGAAAAAGAACCTGTTTTTTCATTGTGAAACGGACACAGCCCGAAATAGGAATTTCCCTTTCTTTTCAGACGCACATAGGAACCGATCACATCCACGATATCCACCGAACTGCGCACCTGTTCCACAATGTCATCTGCATAATACATAAGCTACCTCTTTTTTTAGATTCCTCAGACACTCCATGGGCACGGAACAAACAGCTCCGTAAATTTTGTGATCGCATACGAATCCGTCATACCCGATACATAGTCGATCACAGCCCGTTCATGGGTTTCTCCCCGTGCGGCCGCAAGCGCGCGGTTCCATTCCGGAATCTCATCCGGATGTTCCATATAATATTCCACCAATCTGCGCAGAAGATTCTGCGCTTTCTGTTCCTCTGTCTTCGCCTCCGGATTCCGGTAGACATATTCAAACATATATTTCCGCAGTCCCAGCAGCGCTTCCTCTTTGTCTTTGGAAAGACAGATCCGGGGCTTGTCCATGCTGTTGGAAACGATGTCGTGGATCAGGTGATCCAGCCGTTCCCGCTGACTGTTCCCCAGCACCTTTGTAAACTGCGCCGGAATATCCGTTTCTTTCAGCACTTTCGCGCGAATCGCGTCGTCAATATCGTGATTGACATAGGCGATTTTATCCGAAAGCCGCACCACCTGTCCCTCCAGTGTGGCGGGACTTCCACTGATCTGATGGTTTAAAATGCCGTCCCGGACTTCCTTTGTCAGATTGAGCCCTTTGCCTTCATTTTCAAGGACTTCCACAATACGCAGGCTCTGCTGATGATGGGAAAATCCAAAGCTGGAAATTTCCCGCAGCACCGCTTCTCCGCTGTGACCGAAGGGCGTATGACCCAGATCATGTCCCAGCGCTATGGCCTCCGTCAGATCTTCGTTCAGCCGCAGGGCCTTTGCAATCGTCCGCGCCGTCTGCGATACCTCCAGCGTATGGGTCATCCGGGTCCGGTAATGATCTCCGCTGGCGTTTAGGAAAACCTGTGTTTTCTGTTTCAGTCTGCGAAATGATTTGCTGTGCAGAATCCGGTCCCGGTCTCTCTGATACACCGGACGGATATCACAGGGAGGTTCTTTCCGGTCCCTTCCCGCGGAGCAGTCCGAAAATGCTGCGTAGGGAGACAGAATCTCGTGTTCCCGCTGTTCAATCATTTCTCTGATCAGCATAAAAGGCTCCTTTCTCGCCAAAATTCTCTCTATACAATCTATATTCAAGAGAATTTTTCATTTTACTTTTTTTTCATACAGAAAAAAGACAGCCGGCGTCCGGCTGTCTTTGTGTATCTTTGTATTGTTGTTCTGCAGACTATTTTTCAGCGTCCGCCTTCTTTTTGTCCGACGGGCCTAAGATCAGGTTGACAATGATGCCCAGGATCAGCGCCGTGGCAACTGCTGTCAGCGTAACCTTGCCGAAGGTCAGCGTCAGGCCGCCGATGCCGGCGATCAGAATTGCACTGACGACAAAGAGATTTCTGTCTTCATTCAGATCCACCTTCTGTACCATTTTCAGACCGCTGACTGCGATAAATCCGTACAGCGCCATACATACGCCGCCCATGACACAGGAAGGAATGGAATTTAAGAAGGCAATGACCGGAGACAGGAAGGAAACCACAATGGCAAGGCAAGCCGTGGCAATAATCGTCACAACGGAAGCATTTCTTGTGATCGCCACACAGGCCACCGATTCTCCGTATGTAGTATTGGGACATCCGCCGAAGGCCGCGCCCACGATAGAGCCGACGCCGTCGCCAAGCAATGTTCTGTGCAGACCCGGCTGATCCAGCAGATCCCGCTCAATAATATAGGAAATATTTTTATGATCCGCAATGTGTTCCGCAAATACCACGAACGCCACCGGAATATACGCAACCGCCACCGTTCCGATATAGGAAGCGTCGATCTCCGCAACGCCTTTGACTGCTTTGACAAAGGTGAAACTCGGCGCGGCAATGAAGGTGCTCGCGGTAACGCCGCCGTCAAACAGGGCGGTAATCGGACTGAAGTCGATAATCTTCAGCGCATCGACGCCTGCCGCATAACCGATGCCCGTCAATATCGCTGCCAGTGCATAGCCTGCCAGAATGCCGATAATAAACGGAATCAGTTTCACCATCTTTTTGCCGTAGGTAGAACAGATGGTAACTACAACCAGTGTAACCAGACCGCAGAAAACCGCAATCAGAGGAGATCCGCCTTCGATATCCGGTGTCTGCAGATCGCCAATGGCGCTGCCCGCCAGAGAAAGACCGATAATGGCTACCGTAGGTCCGATGACCACGGCGGGCATCAGTTTATTAATCCATGCCACCCCGGCATATTTTACAATCAGTGCGATGACAACATAGACCAGACCGGCAAAAATAGCGCCGATGATCAGTCCTGCATACCCTGCCTGGGCCGATACCGCACCGGCAAACGCCGCCGCCATGGATCCCAGAAAAGCGAAGGAAGAGCCTAAAAACACCGGACTTTTTGCCTTCGTAAACAAAACGTACACCAGTGTTCCCACGCCTGCGCCGAACAGTGCTGCCGCAATGCTCATGGCGTCGTCGCCTTTCAGGCCCGCGCTTCCGTTGGTGATAATCGGCACCGCAATGGTGGCTGCCATAATCGCCAACAGCTGCTGGATTGCAAAGACCAGAATCTGACCGGGCTTCGGTCTGTCTTCCACATCGTAGATCATTTTCATTTGCTTACCCTCCTATACTTCGTAAAAGTAAAAGACACCGTGCGGCAAGGCACAGTGTCTTCGTATCCATATCCATATCCATCCGTACCTTACCGGCTATTTGTGCCGAACTTAAAGGAACCCTTAATTGGGAACATTCTATCATATTTCCCATTTTCTGTAAAGAAAAATATCCTGTCCGGGCCGGCTTTTTACGAACGCAAAAAGGGTACGGTTTTTTCAAACCATACCCTTTGATCTGCTGTTTCAATATAATGATGTCTGCGGATCGTTCCGCGCTTTTTGCCTTTCGACCCCGGCACAATTAATATGCTTCGGGCGCCATGGGCATCGGCGGCTGCGGCTCTTTCTTCTTTGCCGCAACAGCTTCTGTCGTAAGCAGTGTCGCCGCTACGCTGATGGCGTTCTCCAGTGCGCTTCTGCTGACTTTCACGGGATCGATGATGCCGTTTGCAACCATATCCACAAACTCGCCGGTGTAAGCGTTGAAGCCCTTGCCCTCTGCATCGTTCTTCACCTGATTGACAACCACTGCGCCTTCATAGCCTGCATTTTCCGCAATCGTAAAGAGCGGGGATTCCAGTGCTTTCAACAGAATCTTTGCGCCGGTCTTCTCGTCGCCCTCCAGGGTTTCGATCAGCTGCTCCACTTCCTTCATGGCGCAGATATAAGCGGTGCCGCCGCCGGCGATGATGCCTTCTTCCACAGCTGCTCTCGTTGCATTTAATGCGTCTTCCATACGCAGCTTGGCTTCTTTCATTTCAATTTCCGTAGCTGCACCCACCCGAACGACTGCGACGCCGCCGGCCAGTTTTGCCAGACGCTCCTGCAGTTTTTCCTTATCAAAATCCGAAGTAGATTCCGCATGCTGCTTCTTGATCTGCGCAATTCTCGCGTCGATCTCTGCCTGCTCGCCTGCGCCGTCCACGATGGTGGTATCTTCCTTGCGGATCTTTACAGACTTCGCATGTCCCAGCATATCCAGTGTGGCATCCTTCAGCGCAATGCCGATTTCCTCAGAAATCACCGTACCGCCTGTCAGGATCGCAATATCCTGCAGCATCTCTTTTCTTCTGTCACCATAGCCGGGTGCTTTGACCGCAACCACATTAAAAGTGCCTCTCAGTTTATTGACAATCAAAGTGGTCAGTGCTTCGCCTTCCACATCTTCTGCGATAATGAGCAGTTCCTTGCCCATCTTGACGATTTCTTCCAGTACCGGCAGAATGTCCTGAATATTGCTGATCTTCTTATCCGTAATCAGAATATAGGGGTCGTTTAAGGCCGCTTCCATCTTATCGGTATCCGTTACCATATAAGAAGAAACATAGCCTCTGTCGAACTGCATACCCTGTACTACATCCAGTTCTGTCTTCATGGTCTTGGACTCTTCGATGGAGATCACGCCGTTCTCGCTGACCTTTTCCATGGCGTCCGCTACCATGTTGCCTACCTCGTCGCTGCCGGAAGAAATGGCTGCAACCTTTGCGATCTGGGTCTTTCCATTGACCGGTGCGCTCATCTTCTTCAGCACTTCCACTGCCGTATCTCCGGCTTTCTTCATACCTTTGCGCAGAACAATGGGATTTGCGCCTGCAGCCAGGTTCTTCATGCCTTCATTGACCATAGCCTGTGCCAGCACCGTTGCGGTGGTGGTACCGTCGCCGGCCACTTCATTTGTCTTTGTTGCAACTTCCTTGACCAGCTGTGCGCCCATGTTCTCGAAAGAATCTTCCAGTTCAATTTCCTTCGCGATGGTCACGCCGTCGTTTGTAATCAACGGGCTTCCGAATCCCTTATCCAGTACTACGTTCCTTCCTTTGGGTCCCAGCGTTACCTTAACGGTATCTGCAAGCTGATTTACACCATTTTCCAGTGCTTTCCGGGCATCAATGCCATGTTTTAATTCTGTCGCCATTTTTTATTCCTCCACCAATGCTATAATATCCTGCTGTTTTACGATGATATATTCTTCCTGATCGAATTTCACCTTAGTTCCGGCATACTGTGTATAAATCACTTCGTCGCCGACCTTGACTTCCATCTTGACTTCTTTGCCGTCAACCATGCCGCCGGGGCCAACCGCTACAACAACCGCTTCCTGCGGTTTCTCCTGTGCGGAGCTTGCAAGGATAATGCCTGACTTTGTGGTTTCTTCTGCTTTCTTCTGCTGTAAAACGACCTTATCGCCTAAGGGTTTTAACTTCATAACCTTACCTTCTTTCTGTATTTTTATAAAGAATATTCTGTTTCCAGAGATTCATGCAGGATAATTTGTTCCTGCACGATTGTTACAGTTATAATAGCACATTTATTAGCATTGTCAATAGGTGAGTGCTAATTTTTTAAAAACATTCTTATTTTCTTTGTACAGAAAAAAAAAGCAGGGGCCGTATGCTCCTGCTTTTTAATTTCAGATAATTATAATTTCTCCGCCACCAGCGTTCCCATTTCGCTGCAGGAAACCTTCCGGCATCCTTCCTGCATAATGTCCGTGGTCCGACAGCCTTCGTCCAGCACCTGGTCCACCGCCCGCTCAATGGCGTCCGCCTCCTTTGCAAGATCAAAGGAATACCGCAGCATCATAGCCGCGGAAAGAATGGTTCCCAAGGGATTGGCAATGTCCTGTCCCGCAATATCCGGCGCTGAACCGTGGATCGGCTCATACATACCCAGGGTTCCGGAAGACAGGGACGCCGAGGGCATCATGCCGATGGAACCGGTCAGCATGGAAGCCTCGTCGGAAAGAATGTCGCCGAACATATTTTCCGTCACCAGCACGTCAAACTGGGTAGGATTCTTGATCAGCTGCATGGCCGTGTTGTCCACCAGAATATCGCTGTATTCCACTTCCGGATATTCTTCCGACAGCCGGTGCATGGTCTTTCTCCAGAGACGGGAGGTTTCCAGTACGTTGGCCTTGTCCACGGAAGCCAGCTTTTTCCCGCGCTTCATGGCTGTCTCAAATGCCACCCGTCCGATCCGCTCAATCTCATGTTCCGCATAGGGCATCAGATCCGTGGCCACCTGCTCGCCGTCCACTTCTTCGGTTTTCTTCTCTCCGAAATATACGCCGCCGGTCAGCTCCCGGACAATCAGCAGGTCAATGCCGCCGCCCACGACTTCCTTTTTCAGGGGAGAGGCGTCTGCCAGCTGGGCAAACAGTTTGGTAGGCCGTAAGTTCGCAAACAGATTCAGTTCCTTTCTGACTGCCAGCAAGGCTTTCTCCGGACGAATCTGCGCCGGTACCGTATCCCATTTCGGACCGCCTACCGCCCCCAGAAGCACACTGTCGGAAGCCTTGCAGCAGGCCATGCCTTCTTCGGTAATGGGTACGCCATATTTATCAATGGCGCAGCCGCCGATATCCACATAGGTATAGTCAAAGGTATGTCCGTATTTATCCGCGATCCGGTTTAAGACCTTGATGGCCTCGGCGATGATTTCCGGACCGATGCCGTCGCCGGAAAGCACCGTGATTTTTTTCTGCATATGGATTTAAGCCTCCTTCTTCAGCGAAGCCAGCAGACCGCCGCTGGCGATAATATTCTGAATGAACGGCGGAAACGGCTGTGCGTGCCAGGATTTTCCGCTGGTCAGATCGGTGATGGTACCGCTGTCAAAATCCACCTGTACCGAATCCCCTGCCGCGATTTCTTCCGCGGCTTCCGGGCATTCCAGAATCGGAAGGCCGATATTGATGGCGTTACGGTAAAAGATACGGGCAAAGCTCTTGGCGATGACGCAGCCGGTGCCGCAGGTTTTGATCACCAGGGGCGCATGCTCTCTGGACGAGCCGCAGCCGAAATTCCAGCCTGCCACCATGATGTCTCCGGGCTGCACCTGTTTTACAAAGGAGGCGTCGATATCCTCCATGCAGTGCTGCGCCAGTTCCTCCGCCTTCGGCGTGTTCAGATAACGGGCCGGAATGATAACGTCCGTATCCACGTTGTCCGGATATTTAAAAACCTTTCCTTTGGTATTCATGTTCAGGCCTCCTTCGGATCTGTAATATAACCGGTAATGGCGCTGGCTGCCGCCGTTGCGGGGCTTGCCAGATATACCTCGCTGTCCACGTGTCCCATTCTGCCCACAAAGTTCCGGTTGGTGGTGGCGACACAGCGCTCGCCTGCTGCCAGAATGCCCATGTATCCGCCCAGGCAGGGCCCGCAGGTCGGTGTGGAAACCACCGCGCCCGCGTCAATGAAGGCGCTGACATATCCGCGTTCGATACATTCTTTCAAAATCTGCATCGTTGCGGGAATGATGATACAGCGCACGCCATCTGCAACTTTTTTGCCGTTTAAAATGCGGTATGCCGTTTCCATATCTTCCATACGTCCGTTGGTGCAGCTGCCGATCACCACCTGATCAATGCGGATGTCGGACAGTTCCGCCGCCGCCCGGGTATTTTCCGGCAGATGGGGACAGCTGACGGTGGGAACGATGGCTGACAGATCAATGTCAATGGTCTGTTCATATTCCGCGTCTTCGTCTGCTTCATAAATCACAGGTTCACGTTCGCTGCGGCCCTGCAGATAGGCTTTTGTGACGTCGTCCACGGGGAAAATGCCGTTCTTGGCGCCTGCCTCAATTGCCATGTTGCAGATGCAGAGCCGGTCGTCCATGCTTAAGGAGCTGACGCCTTCTCCGGTAAATTCCATACTCTTATATAATGCGCCGTCTACGCCAATCTTTCCGATAATGGTCAGGATCACGTCTTTGCCGCTGCAGTTGGCAGGCAGCTTTCCGCTCAGGCGGAAACGAATGGCGGAAGGCACCTTAAACCATGCTTTTCCTGTGGCCATGCCCGCTGCCATATCGGTGCTGCCCACGCCGGTGGAAAATGCGCCCAGCGCGCCGTAAGTACAGGTATGGCTGTCTGCGCCGATGATACAGTCGCCGGCGGTGACAACGCCCTGCTCCGGCAGCAGCGCATGTTCAATGCCCATTTTTCCCACATCATAAAAATGACTGATGCAGTGAGAACAGGCGAAGGTCCGGCACTGTTTGGACTGCTCCGCCGCTTTGATATCCTTATTCGGCACGAAATGATCCAGCACAATCGCCACCCGGTCCGGGTCAAACACCTGATCAAATCCTGCCTTTTCAAATTCATTGACTGCCACCGGCGTCGTAATGTCATTGCCCAGCACAATATCCAGCTGCGCACTGATGAGCTGTCCGGCCTCCACGGAGGCCAGCCCGGCATGGGCCGCCAGTATTTTCTGCGTCATTGTCATTCCTTGCATAAGCCTTCCTCCTTTTTATTCGGTAACGGCACGCGCGCCCAAATGGGCGCCCCTGCCAAAACGTCGGAAGGCATTTTGAGTTATGCTTCGCATAAGCCTTCCTCCTCAATACCTCGATTTATCGCGGAAAACAGCGCATTGATGGACGATGCAATGATGTCGTCGTGGATGCCTGCGCCCCAGACTTTCCGGCCGTTTGACAGCGTGATGCTGACATAGGTAATGGCCTGGGAAGAAGAACCTTTGTTCAGCGCGTGTTCCTCATAAGTCAGATCGGAAAATCCGATGCCCAGCTGCCGCTTCACCGCGTTGCTGACCGCATCCAGACGGCCGTTGCCGCCTGCCGTCAGCTCTTTGACTTCTCCGTCGATCTCCACGGTCAGCATAACCTTGATCGCCGGCGTCCGTACAAAATGATAATCAATCAGTCTGATATGATTGTTGATGTTGACATATGTATCGCGGAACACATCCAGCACTTCCTCCGGTGAAAGCTCCGCATGGGCATGGTCAGATACATTTTTGACCTTATAGCCCACGTCTTCCCGCATAGCCACCGGCAGGATGTAGCCGAACTTGTGCTCCAGCAGATAGCCGATGCCGCCCTTGCCCGACTGGGAATTGATGCGGATGACGTCCGTCTCGTACTCCCGTCCCACATCCTTGGGATCGATGGGCAGATACGGCACGGTCCAGGTATCGCAGTGCTTTTCTTCCCGCCAGCGCATACCTTTGGCAATGGCGTCCTGATGGGAACCGGAAAATGCCGCAAATACCAGTTTTCCGGCATACGGCTGCCGGTCGCTGACCTGCATCCCCGTCACCCGTTCATACAGACTGACGATGGAAGGCATATCGGTAAAATCCAGATTCGGCTCTACGCCCTGCATATACATATTCATGGCCAGGGTAATGATATCCACATTTCCGGTACGTTCTCCGTTGCCGAACAGCGTGCCTTCGATCCGGTCCGCCCCGGCCAGGAGACCCAGTTCGGAATCCGCCACCGCGCAGCCCCGGTCATTGTGGGGATGCAGCGATACCACCACGGAATCCCTGTATTTCAGATGATCGCACATATACTCAATCTGATCGGCGTAAACATGGGGCGAAGAAAGCTCTACCGTCACCGGCAGATTGATGATCACCTTCCGCTCCGGCGTGGGTTTCCAGACATCCAGCACCGCATTGCAGATTTCCAGCGCAAATTCCGGTTCCGTTCCGGTAAAGGACTCCGGCGAATATTCATACCGGTAACTGGCTCCGCTTTCGGAGGCGATCCGGTCAAACAACTCGGCGCCGTCCGTAGCGATTTTAATGATTTCTTCTTTGGATTTTTTAAATACCTGCTCCCGCTGCGCCACCGAAGTGGAATTGTACAGATGCACAATCGCGTTTTTACATCCTTCCAGCGCTTCAAAAGTTTTGCGGATGATATGCTCGCGTGCCTGCGTCAGCACCTGGATCGTCACATCATCCGGAATCAGTCCCTCATGGATCAGGGTCCGCAGGAAATTGTATTCCGTCTCGGAAGCCGCGGGAAATCCGATTTCGATCTCCTTGAATCCGATCTTTACCAGCAGCTTGAAAAACTCAATTTTTTCTTCCAGCCCCATGGGGATGATCAAAGACTGGTTGCCGTCCCGAAGATCCACCGAACACCATACCGGCGGATGATCGATACTGGTCTTCGCAGCCCACCTGCGGGTAGGATTCTGCACGGGATAAAACTGTTTGGTATACTTTGAAGCGTTTATCATGCCAATACTCTCCTCTTTACTCTTTACAAACTGCCACCGCTTCCACTTCCACCAGCGCGCCCTTCGGCAGATCCTTCACCGCCACGCAGCTTCTGGCCGGCGCGGAAGTCATATAAGCGCCGTATACTTCATTAAATGCAGCAAAATCAGAAATATCACTTAAAAAGCAGGTGGTTTTTACCACCGTATCAAAGGAAGCGCCCGCAGCCTCCAGCACGGCCTGCAGGTTCTCCATGACCTGCTTTGTCTGCTGCCTGATATCCTCTCCATTTAAATTACCGCTTTCCGGATCCAGTGCGATCTGTCCGGAAGTAAACAGCATACCGCCGGTTTTCATTGCCTGTGAATAGGGCCCGATGGCAGCGGGTGCTTTTGGTGTAGATATTTTCGTAATCATGTTTTCCCCCAACATTATATAATTTTGATTCCAAAATCCGTCAGCGCTTTTTTAATGGCGCTAATGTGTTCGAAATTTCTCGTTTCCAGCGTCAGACGCAGATAACAGCCATTGATGTCCGCGCCTTCATTGGTATGTTCATGGTGCACGGCAGTGACATTTCCGCCCTGCTCGGCAATAATCCTCGACACATCCATCAGCTGTCCGGGTTTGTCCACCAACTCAATCATCAGCTGACAGCTTCTGCCGGACATCAGCAGGCCGCGGTTAATGACACGGGAAAGAATGGTTACGTCGATATTGCCGCCCGAAAGCAGGCATACCGTTTTTTTGCCCGCGGTTTCCACCTTCCCGAACATGACGGCCGCCACGGCCACGGCTCCCGCGCCTTCCGTCACCAGCTTATGCTGCTCCATCAGTGCTAAAATCGCCGCCGAGATTTCATCGTCCGTCACCGTTACAATGTCGTCCACATATTCCGCGCAGACGTTATAGGTCAGGGATCCCGGCTTTTTCACCGCGATACCGTCTGCAATCGTCCGGACGGAATCCAGTGTTTCAATGTGCATATCGTGAATGGAATTGAGCATCGAAGGAGCCCCCGATGCCTGTACGCCGTATACTTTGACTTTCGGATTCAGGGATTTGATGGTATAGGCCACGCCGGAAATCAGGCCGCCGCCGCCGATAGGCACCACCACCGCGTCCATATCCTGCAGCTGCTCCGACAGTTCAATGGCGATGGTTCCCTGTCCGGCGATCACATCCGGATCGTCAAAGGGATGGATAAAAGTATATCCCTTCTCATCCCGCAGCTGCAGCGCTTTCTGATAGGCGTCGTCATACACGCCCTCCACCAGACAAATTTCCGCGCCGTAGCTTCTTGTGGCCTCAACTTTGGAAATCGGCGCGCCGTCCGGCAGACAAATGACTGCCTTCATGCCCAGCTTCTGGGCGGCCAGCGCCACGCCCTGAGCATGATTGCCTGCCGAGCAGGCAATGACGCCGCACTTCTTTTCCTCCTCGGAAAGCTGCAGCATCTTGTAATACGCGCCCCTGACCTTGAATGAACCGGTAATCTGTAAGTTTTCTGTTTTCAGATACAGCTCTGTACCGGGGCACAGTTTGGGTGCGTAAATAATATCCGTCCGCCGGATCACATCTTTCAAAGCGTAATTGGCCTTATAGACATTGTCCAGCGTCAGCATTTTATTTTCTTCCATCATTCTGTGTGTTCTCTTTTCTACAATAATCCGTCAATAAACTGCTCCGCCGCCCGGGGTGTACGGCTGCCCCGCGCCAGTGCGAAGGCTTCTGCCTGCCTGTCCAGTTCCGCCGCCGGCATGGCGATATGGTGCTTTTCTGCCAGCCGATGTACGATTTCCAGATACAATGCCTTGTTCGGCCTGGAAAAATAAACCACCAGTCCGAACCGGTCCGAAAGCGACAGCAGTTCCTGCATCGTATCGTTGTGATGCACGTCATCGGAAGTTTCCCGGTCGGAGAACTGTTCCTTGATAATATGTCTGCGGTTGCTTGTGGCATAAATCACCGCGTTGTCCGCCTTTGCGGAAGCAGATCCCTCCAGCGCCGCTTTCAGCATACTGAAAGAATCATCATTTTTATTAAAGGACAGGTCGTCAATGAAAATGATAAATTTCAGAGGCTGCTTCGCGATTCTGCCCATGATGCAGGACAGGGAAAGCAGCTGGTCTTTGCGCAACTCGATCAGGCGCACGCCCCGGGCGTAAAAATCATTGGCACAGGCCTTAACGGTAGAGGATTTCCCGGTGCCGGCGTCGCCGCAGAGCAGCACATTGGCCGCGGGCCTTCCCTCAATCAGCGCTTTTGTGTTTTCAAAGACCTTCTTCCGTTCCTCTTCATAGCCGATAAACTGATCGGCGGATACATCGTCCGGCGCTTCCACGGGACAAATCGCGCCGCCGGAAACTGAAAACATTCTGGCGGCGGCAAAAATCCCGTAGCCATACTGGTCGATATGGGCCAGCCGTTCCCGGTAAATGGCGGAAATATCCGTCCTTTGATTTGTAAATGCAGGCAGATAACCCGCGTAGGAATCGGTTTTGATCAGGTCTTCTGCGGTGAGGCATGTCAGCGCGGAAAGCACGGAAAGCTCTCGTTCCGCATTTTTCCGCACTGGTTCTGCGATTTCCTTTTTCTCCGCCGTGCAGATGATGTACCGGTTTTCATCCGTATACACCGCCTGCAGCAGAAAATCAGAAAAGCAGTAATCATAGGGGGCCAAGGAGTACAAAAAGGCCCCGTACAGTCCGATGTTTTTCTCTATGCCTTCTTCACAGTCCAGACACGCCCGCAGCGCCTTCACAGGTTCCTGGGTCAGGAGCCCGCGAAAGACACAGAATGCGGACAGTGCCGCAGACAGTTGTTTCAATTCTTCCTGCTTCATCGTCTTGTACCGATCTTATTTGAATGTATTGATAATTGCGCCCTTGTCTGCGGAGCTTACCATGGCGGCATACCGGGCAAGGCTGCCTTTGATGTCCTCTTTCTTCCGGATCGGCATGGACGCTTTTCTGGCTTCGATCTCGGCTTCCTCCACCTGCAGTGTAATGGAATACGCCGGAATATTAATGGAAATCCGATCGCCGTCTTTCACATAGGCGATCAGACCGCCTCGGACGGCTTCGGGAGAAATATGGCCGATGGCCGCGCCTCTGGTAGCGCCGGAAAAACGTCCGTCGGTAATCAGCGCCACCTCTTTGTCCAGTCCCATACCGGCAATGGCCGAAGTGGGCGAAAGCATTTCCCGCATACCGGGGCCGCCGGAAGGTCCTTCATAACGGATCACAACCACGTCGCCTTTTCGAATCTTTCCGGCATAAATTGCCGCAATGGCTTCTTCCTCGCTGTCAAATACTCTGGCCGGTCCTTCATGCACCAGCATCTCCGGCGCAACGGCGCTTCGTTTGACCACGCAGCCGTCGGGAGCCAGATTGCCCCGCAGCACGGCGATGCCGCCGGTCCTGCTGTAGGGATTGTCCGTGGTCCGGATGACTTCCGGATTCCGGTTGCAGGCCGACGCGATATTTTCTCCCAGGGTTTTTCCGGTACAGGTCATAACCGACGTGTCCAGCAGACCCAGTCCTTCCAGTTCTTTTAATACCGCATAAACGCCGCCCGCTTCGTTCAAATCCTCCATATAAGTGGGGCCCGCCGGCGCCAGATGGCAGAGATTCGGCGTCTTCTCGCTGATTTCATTGGCCATATCCAGATTGAAGGTCACGCCGCATTCGTTGGCGATGGCCGGCAGATGCAGCATACTGTTGGTGGAACAGCCCAGCGCCATGTCCGCCGTCAGGGCGTTTCGAATGGATGCCTCCGTCATAATGTCTCTCGGCCGGATATTCTTTCTCACCAGCTCCATGACCTGCATACCCGCATGTTTGGCCAGTTTCAGCCGGGCCGAATACACCGCCGGAATGGTTCCGTTTCCGCTTAAACCCATGCCCAGAACTTCCGTCAGGCAGTTCATGGAATTTGCCGTATACATGCCCGAACAGGAACCGCAGGTAGGACAGGTATGTTCCTCGCAGTTTTTCAGCTGCGCGTCGTCGATTTTGCCTGCAGTATAAGCGCCTACCGCTTCAAACATACCGGAAAGGCTGGTTTTCTTCCCATTCACCCGTCCAGCCAGCATGGGGCCGCCGCTGACAAAAATCGTCGGAATGTTGATGCGCGCCGCAGCCATCAGAAGTCCCGGCACGTTTTTATCACAGTTGGGCACCATGACCAGGCCGTCAAATCCGTGAGCCAGCGCCATGGCTTCCGTGGAATCCGCAATCATATCTCTGGTAATCAGAGAATATTTCATGCCCGTATGTCCCATGGCAATGCCGTCGCAGACCGCAATGGCGGGGAACACGATGGGGGTGCCGCCCGCCATGGCGACGCCCATCTTCACCGCTTCCACGATCTTGTCCAGATTCATATGCCCCGGTACGATTTCATTATAGGAACTGACAATTCCGATCAAAGGCCGGTTCAGTTCTTCCTCCGTCAGCCCCAGTGCATGATACAGGCTGCGGTGGGGTGCGTTTTGAAAACCGTCCACGATTTGTTCTTTTACCATTGTCCTGTCCCGCTTTCCTTAGTTGTTGATCAGTTTGTCTTCGTCGCTCCAGCTGTAAAGTTTGCGGATTTCTCTGCCCACAACCTCTGAAGGATGCTCGGAAGCCACCTTTCTCATGGCGTTAAAATGTACCTGTGCGCCTGCGTCCGACATATCCAGCAGGAATTCCTTCGCGAAGGAACCGTCCTGAATGTCATGCAGAATCTTCTTCATGGTCTTCTTAGTTTCTTCCGTAATGATCTTCGGTCCTGTGACATAATCGCCGTATTCCGCCGTATTGGAAATGGAATAACGCATACCTTCAAAACCGCTCTGATAAATCAGATCAACGATCAGTTTCATTTCATGGATACACTCGAAGTAAGCGTTTCTTGCATCATAGCCTGCTTCTACCAGCGTTTCAAAGCCGGCCTGCATCAGCGCGCATACGCCGCCGCAAAGTACGGCCTGCTCGCCGAAGAGATCCGTTTCCGTTTCGGTCCGGAAGGTGGTCTCCAGTACGCCTGCGCGGGCGCCGCCGATACCCAGAGCGTAAGCCAGTGCGATATCCAGTGCGTCGCCGGTGGCATCCTGCTCTACCGCTACCAGACAGGGTACGCCCTTGCCGGCCTGATACTCGCTTCTTACCGTATGGCCGGGGCCCTTCGGTGCGATCATAATGACATTTACATTTTTCGGCGGTTTGATGCAGCCGAAATGAATATTAAAACCATGGGCAAATGCCAGGGTCTTTCCTTCGGTCAGATGCGGCTCAATGCTTTCCTTATACAGCTTCGCCTGCTTCTCATCGTTGATCAGGATCATGATCAGATCTGCAGCCGCAGCGGCTTCCGCGGAGGTCATGACCTTCAGGCCCGCCTTTTCCGCTTTTGCCCAGCTCTTGCTGCCTTCATAAAGACCGACGATCACATTGACGCCCGAATCCTTCAGGTTCAGCGCATGGGCGTGTCCCTGTGAACCGTAGCCGATAATCGCAACGGTTTTTCCGTTTAACTTTGCCAGATTGCAGTCCTGCTGATAGTAAATTTTTTGCATGATACGTCTCTCCTTTTATCTTTGATTTTTCTTATATTATTTATTTAAAAACTGCTTACAGAATTGTACTGCCCCGTTCCAGCGCCACCACGCCGGTTCGGCACATTTCCACGATGCCCAGCGGCTTCATGACCTCGATAAACGCTTTGATCTTGGACGGTTCCCCGGTTACCTCCACACACATGGACTCCGTGGTATAATTGATGATCTTCGCCCGAAAGATTTCCGCCGCGGCCATGATTTCGCTGCGGTTTTCCGGCTTGTTGATAACTTTCAGAATCATCAGTTCCCGTTCTACCGCGCTGCCGTTTTCCAGCAGCTTGACTTTTTTGACATTGTGCAGTTTCTTGAGCTGGTTAATAACCTGCTCGCAGATATACACATCGCCGTCCAGCGTAATGGTGATTCTGGAGTATTTGGGATTTTCGGTTTCGCCCACGGTTAAGGTATCGATATTGAAGCCTCTGCGCATGAACAAACCGGAGACACGGGCCAGTACGCCGAATTTATTTTCCACATAGACAGATATCACAAACCGCATGTCTTACGCCTCCTGTTCCTTTGAAGTAATGATTTCCTCCACGGATCCGCCCGGCGGCATCATAGGCAGGACAAATTCATCCTTATCGATCAGCGTATCGATCAAAAACGGGCCGTTAAATGCATAGGCCTCTTCAAACGCCTTCTGAAATTCCGCAATGGTGGAAACCCGTGTGGATTTGATGCCGAAGGCTTCTCCCAGCTTCACGAAATCCGTCTTCCGATCCAGTACGGTATTGGAGTAACGCTTGCCGTAAAACAGGGTCTGCCACTGCCGTACCATACCCAGTACGCCGTTGTTCAGTATGACGATGATCACCGGGGTCTGATAGCTGGCGGCTGTGGCCAGTTCATTCAGATTCATGCCGAAGCTGCCGTCGCCGGTGATCAGTACGGTCTTCGCGCCGTCCGCGATCTGCGCGCCGATGGCCGCCCCCAGGCCGTAACCCATGGTACCCAGACCGCCGCTGGAAGCGATCCGTCTGGTCTTTTCAAAATCGATATACTGAGCCGCCCACATCTGGTGCTGTCCCACATCGGTAGCGATAATGGTATCGTCATCCTTGACCGCGTTGATCACATCGAAGATTTTCTTCGGGGTCATGGCATCGCCCGCTTTTGCTTCCGCCGCGTCGCTGATGGCCTGTTCCTCTGCTTTCAGCGTTTCCACCTGCTGCCGCCACTGAGGATGCTCCGCCGCCTCGCAGCGCTCCACGATCCGTTTGAAGGAAGAGCGAATATCCCCCACCAGACCCAGCTCGACTCTTACGTTTTTATTGATTTCCGCCAGATCCGCATCGATCTGTATGATTTTTGCTTTTTTGGAATATTTGGCCACATTGCCGGTGGCGCGGTCGCTGAAGCGTACGCCCAGTCCGATGACCAGATCCGCGTCTTTGTTGGCCAGGGAAGAGGCATAATGTCCATGCATTCCCTGCATCCCCAGAAATCTGGGATGACTGCTGGGAATGGCGGAAAGTCCCATAAAGGTACAGCCGATATACGCGTCGATCTTTTCCGCCAGGGTGATGACGTCCTGCGCCAGTCCCGCCCCTGCGGCGCCGCCGCCGATATAAATGTAGGGACGTTTGGCTTCCCGGATCAGTTCCACTGCCTTGTCGATTTCACTGTCGTCTACGATTTCCTGGGGACAGGCTTCCACCACGCCGCGTCTTTCGAAAACGCACTCCGCCGTCTGCACATCCTTGGGAATATCCACCAGCACAGGTCCAGGACGGCCGGATTTCGCGATCTGAAAGGCTTCCCGGATCGTATCCGCCAGCTTTCTGACGTCGCTGACAAAAAAGTTGTGCTTTGTAATGGGGATTGTGACGCCCGTGATGTTGATTTCCTGAAAACTGTCCCTGCCGATCAGGGAGGTCGGCACATTTCCGGTAATGGCTACCATCGGGATGGAATCCAGCATCGCCGTGGCAATGCCTGTCACCAAATTGGTGGCGCCGGGACCCGAGGTGGCAATGACCACGCCCACCTTGCCGGTCACCCGGGCATAGCCGTCGGCCGCATGGGAAGCGCCCTGCTCATGGGCCGTCAGGATGTGGTTAATCCGGTCCTGTGCCTTGTAAAGCTCGTCATAAATATTGAGCACCTGTCCGCCCGGATAGCCGAAAACATCCTTAACGCCCTGTTCGATCAGGGTCTCAATGACAATCTGCGCGCCGGACATAGTTTCATGATTCTGTTTCTGCATCTCATCTCTCCGATATCAACCGCGCGTACCAGCGCGCGGGTATTTGCCGAAAGGAGCTGCCGCGGCAATTCCTGTGAAAAAAAACTCTTCCGTCTCTTCGTGATCTGTATCACTATAAGAGACGAAAGAGCAAACATCTGTTTCTTCCGCGGTACCACTCTTCTTCATCCCGTTCTTTTCAGGATGCACCTTAAGGAGCCATCACTCCTTTCCTCTGTAACGGGAGTTCCCGTCTGCGACTACTTTTTTGTTTCATCCCAGCCGCTCCATGGCCAGTTCAACCGACAGCCCTGATGTCTTGCACCAACCGACATTTCTCTGCACAGCAGCCATCCTGTCTACTACTCCACTTCTTCGCGTTTCTTTTCAGTTGTATGGCATATTGTAGCATTATGCTTTTCGACTTGTCAATAGGTATTTTCGTTTTATTTACGGCTGTCCAGTACCTGAAAAATAAAGAACTTCAGATAATAACTCTCGTCCGCCGCCCAGAGATAAGGATGATCCGGCGCCTGTGTGCGCATCTCCACCTGTCTGAGGATTTTGTGCGCGCCGGCGGCCGCCTGCCGGATGGCTCCGGCAAAGGTTGCATTATCCATGAAATGCGAACAGGAGCAGGTAGCCAGATAACCGCCGTCTTTTAACAGCTTCATGCCCCGCAGATTGATTTCCCGGTATCCTTTGACTGCATTTTTAATGGAATTTCTGGATTTGGTAAAGGCGGGCGGATCCAAAATCACCACATCAAACCGCTTCTGTTCCTTTTCCAGCACGGGCAGCAGTTCAAAAACGTCCGCGCAGACAAAATGCGCAATATCTTCCAGATGATTGAGCCTTGCGTTTTCCTCTGCCTGTTCGATGGCAAGGGCGGACGCATCCACCCCCAACACAGAGGTCGCCCCTGCGTATGCGGCGTTCAAGGCAAAGGATCCGGTGTGGGTAAAGCAGTCCAGCACCGCTGCGCCCCGGCAGAGCTTCTGCACCGCCAGCCGGTTGTATTTCTGATCCAGAAAGAACCCGGTCTTCTGCCCGTCTTTGACATTCACCATATAATGGATGCCATTTTCCGTCACCGGCACCATCGTGTCAAACTCCGCGCCCAGAAAGCCCGTCACCTCCGGCAGCCCTTCTTTTTTCCGCTCTCTGGCGTCGCTTCTTTCATAGACGCCCCGGATGGAAATGCCGTCCTCTGCCAGTAGCGCTTTTAATATAGAAACAATTTCCATCTTGAAGGCTTCCATCCCCAGGGTCAGCACCTGTACCACCAGTACGTCGGAAAATTTATCGATCACCAGCCCCGGCAGGAAATCCGCCTCCCCAAACACGATCCGGCAGCAGCCTGTATCCGTCACTTTTTTCCGGTATTCCCAGGCATCCTGCAGCCGTTTTCGAAAAAACGCGGCGTCCATTTCCTGCGCCGCGTTTCGTGTCATCATCCGGATCCGGATCCGAGAATTTTGATTGATGTATCCTCTGCCCAACGGATATCCGTCAAAATCGCAGACAGTCACCATTTCCCCGTTTCGGAAACGACCGCTGATCCGGTCAATTTCATTGTCATAAATCCAAAGACCGCCGGCTTTCACCGTGCGGCCTTCTCCCTTTTTTAATTGTACGACGGTGTGATTGTTTGTTCCGTCCATGATAATCCTTTCATTTTCGCCTGCGTTTTCCGGTGGAGCGCCGGTAGCTCGCAAGGGTTTCGTCAATGGTGGTATAATCCCGCTCGAACAAAATGTCGCAGATCTGCCGGTTCAGCGCCTCTTCCGTACTTTTTTCCGGAATGCGGGCCGCGATTTTTTCTATGACAAAGGCCTTGCTTTTGTCCCGGTAAGCAGGCATGGCATTTTCCTGCTGCAGCTGCGCCAGTTCCGGCCGCCAAAGCAGGGACAGCTTGGACTTCCAGTTCATTTTCGGATTTGGCGCGGGCGCCCGCAGCCGGTAAAAATCCGGGCCTTTTTCCGTTTCTTCTACCGTAATAATGCCCCACCAGTCCGGTACATGGGCTTCGATATGCATGGCGTGCTTGGTTCCTGCTACCACAATATTATAATCGTAAAACCGGTTATAATCTTTCACCTGTCTGGCCAGCCGTGCGTAGGTATCGGCGTCGCTTTTGATCTCAATGCCGAAAAGCGCCTTTTCCGTAATCATCACAATATCCGCCCGGGATTTTCCCATGGTCTTTTCTTCCAGAATGCGGATCTTGCCATAACTGTCCTCCAGAAAGTCAAACAGCGGTTCTCTGATGTTCTGATCGTACAGCATTGTCAGCGATGTGCTTCCTCATAAGCGGCTCTGACTGCTTTCGCCAGCTGATCCGCACAGGATGTGCTTTTCATGCCACAGGTATTGCCTGCCAGCTTTTCTTCGATCTGCTCCACTGTCATGCCGTCCACCAGTTTGGAAATGGCTTTCAGATTGCCGTTGCAGCCACCGGTAAACTCCACGCCGGATACCACATTGTCATCCAGCTGCAGTTTGATTCGCATGGAGCAGACGCCCTGGGGTGTATAGGTGTATTCCATTTGTATTCTCTCCTCTATTAATCAACTTCCGATTTTACCGGCATAATGATTGCCGCAATAATATAAGCGAAAATGCTTGTCCCAAATGCAAAGACCAGCACTGCCCAGATCAGCCGCACCACTGTCGGATCCACATCCAGATATTCCGCGATTCCGCCGCAGACGCCGGCGATCATTTTGCCTTCTTCGACTCTGTATAATCTCTTTTTCATTTTCTTCTCCTTGATTAAAGCCACTTGAAAATCAGGCTTCGTTTAATTGATACGGCTTTATAGGGGCAAAGCTCCTGACAGCAGAAACAGCGAATGCATTTTTTCCTGCCGATATGGGCTTTTTTATTTTCCACCACAATGGTTTCCGCAGGACAGCTTCTGGCGCACATCCCGCAGCCCACGCAGATGGAGGTATCAATCACAGGTCTTGGCTTCATAAACGGCGGTATCAGTTTAATCAGCCGGGACAGATTCTGGGACTTGGGTTCCGCGAAATCGCTGACCTGCAGTTCTTTGAGCGGCGTGCCTAAGATTTCCAGTTTCTTTGCCGAAGCGGGGCAGAGTCCCCGTTTTTTCTCCAGCTCCAGCATTTCCACGGAGTTTCCGAAGCTGACCAGTTCACAGCAGGCCAGATCCAGCGCATAAGGACTTTTGCTGGTCAGCACCGCATTCAGTTTTCTGGGATCCCCTGTACCGGGGCCCTCCCCTTCCATGGCCAGGATGGCGTCGCAGATACTGATCATGGGTTTTTGCTGCAGTACAGCCTCGCACAGATCGATCAGCATGTGTGCAAAGGCGGTGGACTGGCTGAACCGGGCATGCATTTCCACTTTATCGGTGCCGGGAATCAGCCCGAACAGATTCTTCACCGCGCAGGTCATCTTGGTCAGCGAATGGGTTTTAAGTTTACATAAATCTATAATGATATCCGCATCCTCTATGGGTTTCAGTACGGTAAAGGATTTGCAGGCAATCCCGTTTTCATTATGGATTTCCGTAACGCCCGTATCATAATTGAAGACCGCGCCTGCGGCTTCCGCCGTTTCCAGAAAGCCGGAAGCCTTATAGTCCTCCTTCAGCGAAGACGTAGTATAAATGCCCGCAGGGCTTTCCGCAATGATCACGGAAGCGCCGTACTGCACCAGCAGTTCAATCACCGCCTGCACCAGTGCCGGATGGGTGGTCACCGCCTTCTCCGGACTGCGTCTTGCCAGCAGATTCGGCTTGATCAGCACTTTTTTCCCCTCGAAAAACGAAGGCGCAATATCCAGTTTCTCAAAATGATCCGCCACAACTGTTTTCAGCTGTGCTGCATCGTAGACTTCACATCTGCTCAGCGCGACTTTGCTTTCCATTTCTGCACTTCCCGTCCTGCTTTATTCGATCTTCGCGGCAATGGCCACTTTATTTTTATATCTGGAGAAGGGTGCGTCTCCGGAGGCTTTCATCTTCAGTGTCGTCGTTCCGGTATGGAACCCGAATTCAAAGAATACATGGGAGAGTTCTTCCCCGTAAATATAAATCCGCACGGCAAAATTGGTTTCGGAAATCCAGTTTCCGGAGGCCACGGCACGGATGGTGGGGTTGAAATCATACTCCGTCCATTCGTTTCTGCCTACCGGAATGATAAATTGCTGGGTGTCATTTTCAAAGATAAATTCATTTTTGATGGTATCCAGCGTAAAGAAGCGGATCCCCGCATCATTGGCACCGCAGATAAAGCGGTTGCCGCTGATTTTTTCTTCATACGGCGAATGGGCCGCTCCCGCCACCGGTACGAAACAATCCGAAGATTTTGTTTTTTCTTCCAGCACCGACGGGTCAAAATACGGATACAGATGATCGTAAAACGCCCGCCACAGCAGCTGTACGCCGCCGACATTTTCCTTGGTATCCGCAATGGTCACAAAGACCAGATTCTGATCCGGATAGCAGGCAGCAAACTGTCCGCCCATACCATACATACAGAATCCATTGTACCGGGTCTTCCAGAACATATAGCCGTAGCCATGCCGTTCTTCCACGGAATCCTGCAGATCCGTAGCCGTGTGCTTGCGGAAAGCGTCTTTCAGATAATCCTCCGGCAGCAGCTGTTTTCCTTCATAGTTCCCGTTGTTTAAACACAGCAGCGCAACCTTTGCCATGTCCCGCATACTGCACATCAGACCGGAACCGCAGTCGGAAACGCCCTCGCTGTCCGGAATAATATATGCCTCTTTGGAAAAGCCGATTTCATCCAGACAGCGTTTGCGCAGATAATCCAGCACCTTCATGCCGGTCAGCTTTTCGGTCAGCGCGCCCAGAATAAAGGACGCGGAAGTATCATAATAAAATACGGTGCCCGGCATATGATCCGGTTTCGCCACAAAATAGCTTCTGGAGCGGCTCTCATCCGCACCGTATGTAGAACGGCTGTAGCAGGTCTGCATCGTAAGCATCTGCCGGATCGTAAGATCCTTCAGAAGCACGGTGGGTCCGCTTTCCGGCAGCAGCCGCGGAAAATAATCACAGATTTTGTCATCCAGACCGATCTTTCCTTCCTCCGCCAGACAGCCGATGGCCAGCGAGGCAAAGGACTTCGCCACCGAATACATCCGGTGAATCCGTGTGGGGGTAAAATTGCCGAAGCAGCGCTCCGCAAGCAATTTTCCGTCTTTGATAATGGTTACGCCATGCAGCGGAATTTCCTGTTCGCTTAAGGTTGTCAGGAAACTGTTGAACGCGCGCTCGAATTCCGGCGTCATCGTTTCCTCGTTACTCCAGTCCGCCATTGATTTCATCCTCCTTACAATCGGAAAGCATGTTCAAAAATGCTTTCTCCTCAAAATCCGGAATAAAACATGCACCGGCTGTTTCATCTTCCTGGACATAGCCGTTTTCCAGTCCCAGACCCAGTGCAAAAGAAATGACCTCATTATATTCTCTCTTACTTAATGGTCTGCCCAGCTCCGGGAAAGCGCCCCTTACGCCCTCCATCGGAGTATACTGGTTCAAGACGCTTATTAATATAGCATCTTTATAAGTATTATACAAATATTTTATGATTTTTTTAGAATCTTTTTTTGCGCCCGGCAAAACCAGATGCCGTACCAGCGTCCCTTTTTTCAGAATCCCGGCTTCCACGGCTTCGTCCTTCGCCGCGAACTGCGGCGGCCCGGTCTGGCGCACCATTTCCGCCAGCGCCTCCTTTGCCACCGAAAAATAATCCGGCGCATGGGCATATTTCTCCGAAAGCGCGCTGCTGTAATACTTCATATCCGGCAGATAGACGTCCACCAGTCCCTCCAGCAGCTTCAGCGAAGACACTTTTTCGTAGCCGCTGCAGTTAAATACCACGGGAATGACCAGTCCTGCCTGCCTTGCCGCACCAAGCGCCTCCACCAGCTGCGGAATAAAATGATCCCCCGTCACAAGATTGATATTGTTGGCCCCCTGGGCCTGCAAGGAAAGAAACACGCGCACCAGCTCGTCCCGGGAAAGAAACACGCCGTTTTTCCCCCGGCTGATCTGCCGGTTCTGGCAAAATACGCATCCCAACGCGCAGCCACAGAAAAACACGGCCCCCGCGCCGGCCTTGCCGGAAATACAGGGTTCCTCCCACAGATGCAGCGCCGCCCGCGCCACCTCTACGCGGCTGCCCGACAGACAATATCCCTTCGCTTTTGTACGGTCTGCGCCGCAGTTTCTCGGGCACAGCCGGCAGTTTTTCATGATTTCTTCGACAGGTTTCTTTTCCATGCCTTCAGTATACCAGAACCGTGCGAAAGATGAAACCGAAAAATCCGTGCCGCGACGATTGGGAATAAGCAGAAAAAATTTCTTGACAGGCCGGACGGTTTTGTATATAATCAAAATCGTCTGAAAATCGGGGTGTGGCCCAGTTTGGCTAAGGCGCAACGTTAGGGACGTTGAGATCGCAAGTTCAAATCTTGTCACTCCGATTATGTAAAGAAGCCCCGCTTTTCGAGCTGTTTTATCGAAAAGCGGGGTTTCTCTGTTTCAAAAGCCTTGCTATATCCGGCTTTCCTCGATAAGTCTAATTTGACTGTCCCGGAGAAAAACCAAAAATTCTCTAAAAATTTCCGGACGTTCTCTTGATAAAAACCTCTGCATAAGATATAATAAAAATGGTCAGAATGGTCAGATTTATTTGTATTCTTGCGGAGGTATAAAAAATGATCCAAGTAAACATTCTTGAGGCGAAAACCAATTTTTCGCGCTTAGTCCGCCTGATAGAGACAAAAGAGGAGGATCATATTATCGTTTCCCGCCACGGGAAGCCTGTACTGAAAATGGTCAGCTATAGTAACGCTCCTATCGAAAACAGGATCGGTATCGCAAAAGGCAAATTGCTGTGCCCGGACGATCTGGACGCCTGCAACGGGGAAATTGCCGCGTTGTTTGGAGGGCAAATATGAATATTCTATTGGATACGCATGTCCTTCTCTGGGCTCTCACCGGAAGTGAAAAGCTCTCTGAACGGGCAAAAGCTTTTATTATGAACCCTGATAACGTGGTATTCTATAGCGTAGCCTCTGTCTGGGAGATCTCAATCAAACACACACTGCACCCGGAGAATATTCCCTTTTCAGGAAAGGAACTGTCTGGATATTGTCTGGAAGCGGGATATGAACCACTTGAAATTAGTGAACGGCATGTCTATTCTCTGGAGACTCTGCACCGCGACAAAGAGGCCAAGCCCCATAATGACCCGTTCGACAGAATGATGATCGCCCAGGCCAAATCAGAGAATATGCTGTTTCTGACCCATGATGCTCTGTTGCCAGACTATAACGAGGCCTGTATCATCTCTGTTTAAATAGTGGCTCGAAGCTTTGCTTTTCACATTTTTGAAAAGCTGGCGGATTTTTTCCACCATTTAAAGTGAATTTCACTCCTTTTTTCACAATTTAAAGTGGAGTTCACTCTTTTTTCACGATTTCCTGCTGCAAAAAATTTTTATGCTAGAATGATTCTGTGACCAACGATAGCTAGGCGAAGTGGCATCTGCAATCGCCGGTTTTGATATCTTTTTCATATTTTTTAGATGAATCGCCTCTGATCCCTGTCAGAGGCGATTACATCTTTAAATCGTTTGGAGATATTTCTGTAAAGCGGGGAAATCCCCGTGCGGCACGTCGCCGATGCTTTTGCTGGACTTGTTGATCATACAGTCGGTGAGCAGGAAGACCTGCATACCGGTTTCGGCAGCCGTCAAATCTTCATCCACGTCATTTCCCACCATCAGACAGTGTTCGGGAGCAAGCTGCAGACGTTTTGCAAGTTCCAGATAATAGGCCGGATTCGGCTTGCAGTAAGCAATATTTTCATAACAGGTGTAAGTTTCAAACGCTGCAGGATCCAGCCCGGCCCAGCGGACCCGGCTTTCCGTTGCCACCGCGGGAAAGATGGGATTGGTGGCAAGGGCAGTGCGCAGGCCGGCAGCTTTGACAAGGGAAAGGGTTTCCGCCGCCGCGGGATTGCAGCCGCAGACGGCTTTTGCCTCCTGAAATTCGTTCCGGTAAAAGGCATCGAACAGCGGTTTTTGGGTGAGCACCTGTTCGCCCAACACCTGTGCAAAACGATTCCAGAAAGCGTCTTCATTGCTTTTTGTGCCGTCGTTTTTGACCATGGCGGCCGTTCCTGCCCAGATGGCGTCGATCAGCGCCTGCGGTTCATATCCGTAGGGCGCCATTTTTTTTGCCAGAAGTTTAAAATAGGTTTTGGTAAACAGATCCTGATCCATGGGCAGCAGCGTACCGTCCAGATCAAAAAGTACGGCTTTGACTGCCGGGGCTGTATGTTCTGATGCATTCATATGTATTTCCTCCGAAAAAAAACTGCGACCATTATAATATGGAAACTGCAATAATGCAATGAAACTGTTCGTTTTGAGTGGTTTTTCACAGGCAAAAGTGGTAAAATCGCAATAAGGAATTATAGTACAAGGAGGGAACGCATATGTGTACAGCAGCGGTATATCGGACAAAGGATCATTATTTCGGACGAAATCTGGATTATGAATTTGCCTACAATCAGACGGTGACGATCACCCCGCGGAATTATCTGTTTCATTTCCGGAAGATGGGAGACATACCGTCCCATTATGCGATGATCGGTATGGCCTTTGTGCAGGAGGACTATCCGCTTTATTATGATGCAACAAATGAAAAGGGCCTGAGTATGGCGGGACTGAATTTCCCCGGCAACGCGGACTATAAGGAAGCGGCACCGGATCGGGATAATGTATCGCCTTTCGAACTGATTCCCTGGATTCTGGGACAGTGCGCCACGGTGCAGGAGGCGCGGGAAAAATTTGCGCGGATGAATCTGTGGAAAGAGGATTTCAGCCAGGCGCTGCCACTGTCGCCGCTGCACTGGATGGTATCCGATGCTTCGGAAAGCATCGTAGTTGAATCAGTCAAGGAAGGGCTGAAGGTCTATGACAATCCGGTGGGCGTTATGACCAACAATCCTACATTTGATTATCATCTGACCAATCTGGCAAATTATATGCACGTTTCACCGGCGGATCCGGAAAATCGCTTTTCGGCAGAACTGCAGCTTTCCCCTTACAGCCGGGGCATGGGCAGTCTGGGACTTCCCGGAGATCTGTCTTCCGCTTCCCGCTTTATCAAAGCGGCTTTTACAAAGTTAAATTCCGTTTCCGGCAGCAGTGAGGCCGAGAGCGTCAGCCAGTTTTTCCATATTCTGGCTTCGGTAGAGCAGCAGCGGGGCTGCTGCAAGGTGGAACACGGCTTTGAATATACCATTTATTCTTCCTGCTGCAATACGGACAGGGGTATTTATTACTATACCACTTATGAGAACAGTCAGATTACCGGGGTGGATATGTACCGGGAAGATCTGGACGCGGCGGCGCTGGTCAGTTATCCGCTGATTGAGACGCAGCAGATCCGGATGCAGAATGGAAAATAAAACAAAAAGGACACCGAATCATCGGTGTCCTTTTAAGAGTGCGGATAACAGGACTTGAACCTGCATGAAGAAACCTTCATATGGACCTGAACCATACGCGTCTGCCAATTCCGCCATATCCGCATATATGTAATTGAAGTGCGGCTTTGCCGATGCGGGAGATGGGACTTGAACCCACACGATCTAACGACCACTAGATCCTTAGTCTAGCCTGTCTGCCAATTCCAGCACTCCCGCGAAAATGGCTTTTTTAGAACCGCCTGATTATAATAACATCTGAACATAACCTTGTCAAGATGAATTTACACGGATTTTTCGGTTTCTGCTGCTCATTCCCAGTCATCGCCGCAGCTGTATATCCACTCGACGACGTCCTGATCCTTCAGCTGGTACTGAGAGCAGCCTTCTTCCGTATATTCGCCATTGACCGTAAACACCCATCCGGAATACTGTCCGCAGGAGCCCTCATACAGATGGTTGATGCTCTTGATATAAGCCGATCCGAAGCTGCTTTGCTCTGCCCCCACATACTCCATCTGCAGTTTTTTTTCACCTGTTACCCGAAGCAGCAGATCAAATGCCGTCTCGCCTTCCTGAATCGTATATTCTGCCGGCGACAGAATCATTCCGTCCTCCGGCACATATTTCTCGTCCTTTAAGCTTTCGTCCAGCTCGTCGTAATGATCCAGCACCTGCGCGCAGCTGATGGACATGGTCACTTTTTTTGCGTCCGCTGCATCTGTGGCGGCCGTCTGCTCCTGCACTTCCTTGTCATGCTCTTTCGTGGACTGAATATTCATTCCCCAGATCACTACGGCGATCACCAGCAGAATCGCCGCCGATGCGATTACAATTTTCTTCATCTGTGCTCTCCTTTAATCATATAGAAAACGGATACGCCGGTCGATCCGGCGTTTCAGCGCATTGTCTTTCCCGGTCAAAAGACGGATGGTTTCCCGACGAAACGCTTCCGCTTCTTCCAGCGCCTGCCGGTTCGGACTTTCATTTCCAAACCGCGCCTTTTCATATATATTAAACACAGATTCGTATTTTTTGCAATATGCTGCGCCGAATTTTTTCGTCAGGATTTCCGAAGCCCCATAAACGCTGTCCTCATCTTCCAATATACCGTAATAAATCAGCAGATGTGCCGTATAGGTAAAAATGGCGCATACCGCCCGTATGCCGTCTCCACTCCGGCACGCAGCCAGACAGGACCGCAACCGGTGTGCCCGAAATCCGATCCTTACGGCGGCGGCGATACAGCCGGCCAGCAGCAGAATGAACAACAGAAACAAAAGCATCCGTCCGAAAGAAGGCGGCGCGATGCGGCGCATTTCCTCCATCTGCGGCGGCTGTGCCTCTGCGGGCGTTTCCTGTGCATCCGGCTGCGGCGCATCTGGTGTCCGGATCTGCACATCTTCCGCCGCCTGTGCTTCCATCTGGTCCGCATAACCGGGCGTGGCCTCAAAGGGAACCCAGCCGACGCCGTTCTGATAATACTCCGCCCAGGCATGGGCATTGCACGCCGTCAGCACCAGCGGCGTATCCGGATCGTGGCCTGCCAGATCTTCCGGACGGACAATATAGCCTTCCGCGTATCGCGCCGGGATATGATAATACCGGAACATCATCACAGCGGCAGACGCAAAATGTACACTGTACCCCCGGCCCGTCACCTGCAGAAAAGACGATATGAAATCCCCGTCCTCCCCGGCGTGGTACACTGCGTCGGGATCATACTGCAGCCTGTCGGTAAGGGCTTTGCGGATCCGTTCCTTTGCCTGCCCATAAGACAGGTACTCCTCCGGCCCCGCCGGACAGGGGCCCAGCATACTTTCCAGCAGCGGCTGCAGTCCCTCCGGAACTGCCAGATCGGTCTGCCGGACCAGTTCCCGGTAATGGGCTTCTTCCCCGGCCATTTCTGCAGAAACAGCGCTGCCTTCCTGCAGCAGCCGGGCAAATTGTGCCGGTTCTTCCAGTCCTTCGGACAGACAACGATATTGGGCCGTGCGGGTTCCTGCGGGCAGCGCCGTATTTTCGGAAAGCCGTCCTTTTTGCGTCAGCAAACTTGCTTCCACCGTCTCATAGGGTGCATAAACAGCTCTGCGGCTGGCCTGCAGATAACTGATTTGCATGGAGTTATCCGCCTTCTGCCCCGCAGCTTCAGCCAGCCGGCCGCACTGCGTCCGCGGATAAAAGCCGTCTTCCTGCAGCCAGTAAAACAAATCCGCCGACTGAAACAATGCCGCATTGGAAAGCGGCGCCCAGCCGTCGTTTTGATACACCGACGCCGTAAACCCTTTGAGATAGCAGGGATAATAAGCATCCGCTTCCAGCTGCAGCTGCGCCTTTGCTTCTTCCGGCGCAAAGGGTTCCAAATTCGTAAAATCTCCGTCCCACAACACCTCATTTTTTCCGTACAGCAGATCAAAGACTCCGTCGGACAGATACCTGTGAATGCCGGACAGCTGATCCGGCTGCAGCAAAGCGCCCCAAAGCGCCGCCCCCGTCAGCGCCGCAACCGTAAATATCAACGTCATTCCGCAAAATACACCGAGCCTGCCGCTGCTTAGGATATGATGGGATGTACAGCGCTTCTCCTTTTTGCCCGGCCAGAGCAGACATACAGGCAGCGCCAGAAAAAACACCGACCAAAAGGAAGCTTTCTCAAAATACAGTGCCGCGGCAAAGGCCGCCGCAGCAAACAAAAAGGGCAAAAACCGCTGTTTTGCGTGGATGGAACCTGCAATCGCAAAGAACAGCGCCAGCAGCAGCGCTGCCGCCCACAAATACGACAGAAACGGCTTTTCCGGCAGGGCAAAAACCGGCACGATCCGTCCGGTACGCGCGCCATACACCGCCAGCAGCCGGTTCAGCCATGCAGTGGGGCTGCTTTCCCAGCCCGTGATCCGGATCCACGTCAGCAAAATCCCCGCCATCAGCATTCCGGAAAGCAGCAGCTGTGACAGCCGGGAAAAAGCAGTGCCCTTTTCTTCGGTTTTTCGAATGCCGATCCGGATATCCTCTCCGGCTTCTTCTGCCGGCATGGAAAATTTTCCGGCGGCTGCCGCGGTTTCTCCGACTTCTTTTCGGCTCTGCCCGGTTTGATCCGCGTGCTTTACCACATCGGTTTCCGATAATACCACTCTGCTGTTTTCGTCCGGAATACTGCCTTCTTTCACAATCAGACGGTCCTTTTTCGCGCTCAGCTTCCAGTTGATCTGCCGCAGCGCGTCGGCGGGCTGAAATTCCCGGTACGCATATACCTCGCTCAGATCATTTCCCGGCAAGATATTCAGATATGCGCCGTTTTCCGTATTTTCCTTTTGTCCGCTGCGGGGCGCGCTTTCATCCGGGACTGCCTCCCTGCGAATATCGATGGCCTGATGCAGGGCCAGCGGTACAGACCGGCGCAGCAGACCCAGCAGATCGCTGACCTGCGCGCCCTCCGCGGAAAGCACCAGCATCCCGCTCCCCGGACTTTTGATTTTCGGCGCAATCTCCCGTTCCTCCTTTGCATACAATGGCAGCTGCAGCGTTTTTTCCCGGATTTGCCCGTTTAAGGTGTTTGTGACCCGCAGCCGGAAACGCAGCAGGCCAAAAGAACTGCTTCCTGCATTTCCGATCTTCAGTCTGCCCGCGATCACCGCACCGTCCGGGGCTTCCGCCGGAAAATCCGCCCGCAGCCTGCATTTGACCGGCAGGCATAAAAACAGCAGCAGATCCGCTAAAAACAGCAGTCCCGCCGCTGAAAATATTGCCGCGACCACCGGCTGCGCCGTCAGAACTGCGGCAAGTCCGAGCAGTCCCAGAAATAAAGTCCAGAAAATCCATGCTCCCATCATCTTTTCCATCCGATCCCGGGCATTTTCGTCGCTTTCAGGATGTCCGTCAGAATTCCCTGCGGCCGCTCCGCCGCCAGCTTTGCCCTGTCGCTTAAAATCAGTCTGTGTCCGCATACATCCGCAAACACCTGTTTCACATCTTCCGGCGTGACATACGTTCTGCCGTCCGTAAATGCCGCGGCTTTCGCCATTCTGCAGAGCGCAAGGGCGCCCCGGGGGCTCAGTCCCATAACCACCCGGGAATCGTTGCCCGAGTTTTCTGCCAGCCTGGCAATATACTCATAAATACTGTCTTCCACATGCACTTTGCGCACCTGCTCCTGCATGTGCAGCAGTTCCTCCTGTGAAATCTGCTGCTGAATCCCGGAAAGCGGATTTTCAATTCTGCGCTCTTTTAAAATTTCCACCAGGCTGTCCCGATCCGGATAGCCCATGCTGATGCAGATCAGAAAACGGTCCAGCTGGGATGCCGGCAAAAGCTGGGTCCCCGCGGAACCCGCCGGATTCTGCGTCGCCAGTACCACAAAGGGACGGGGCAGGGCATAGGTGACATGATCCACCGTAATCTGCAGTTCCTCCATGGCTTCCAGAAGCGCCGCCTGGGTCCGGCTGGAGGTGCGGTTGATCTCGTCAGCCAGCAGCAGATTGGTCATCACCGCGCCCTCCTGATAGCAGAAGGTATTCTGCGCTTTGTCATAAATGGAAAAGCCCACGATGTCCGAAGGCAGCGTATCCGGCGTAAACTGTACCCTTCTGTGGGCAAGTCCCAGCGTCTTTGCAAACGCCACCGCCAGCGTCGTTTTTCCCACTCCCGGCACGTCCTCCATCAGCACATGGCCTTCGGAAAGAATGGCCATCAGTACCTTTGCAATGACCTCATCTTTTCCCGTAATTGCCTTTTTGATTTCCCGTATGATCCCGTCCGTCTGATGCATTACCATTCCTCTTTATCTTCATATGATGTGTTTTTTTTCGCCTGTTTCCGGTGCTTCAGGTACAGCGCCGTACCCGCTGCAGCTGCCGCAAAAGCAAATATCACGGCAAAAATGACGATGGTTTTTCCGCCAGCGGGTCCTTCCTCTCCGTCCCCTGCCGTTACCTTGCTGCGCACGTCTGCTGCCTCCGCGGCAGAAAACACGCCTGCCGGGGCGCCGCTGCCTGCCGCTTCCCGCAAATCGTAAAGCGGTGGAGCGCCTTTCAGGCACCGGTAACAGGCGCACAGGGCATACCAGGCCTGCACGGAAGCCATGGGATTTTCCTCTCCCCCTCTGCTGTGGGCAAAACCGCCGCTGTCACAGCGATAGCCCATCAGCGCGTCCAGCGCCGTTTCTCCATTTTTGATAAACCGGGCATCCTTTGTACAGTCAATGCCCAGGGTGCTTAATGCAATGAGCACCTGTGCCGTGGATTCCATGCTGTCCTGTGCTTCCGGCGCAAAACTGCCGCTGTCCGTCTGCAGGGCAGACAGCCGGTTTAACGCCGCTTCGATTGCCGCGCCCACCGTCCGCATGCCGTTTGCCGTTTCATATGCTCTCGGGTCCTTCCGATAAGGCGCCAGCGCGCAAAGGGCCATTGCTGTGATGTCTGCGTCCGACGACGTCTGATTCAACGTAAATCCGCCGTCCGCCAGCTGTCCCTGTAAGATCTGCCCAATCAACACCGTTCGCACGTCCCCTGCCTCTGCAGGCGACGCAGCATCCACGGCGTCCAGTGTCAGCAGACCGAAAATCAATGCATTCAGCCCCTGGGCAGACAGCGGTTTTTCTCTTCCATAGACGCCCTCCTGCAGCAGATTAATACCATCTACATTCGTGGGATTGCCGCCCAGTGCCGCAACAGTCAGCGCCATACGCTGCAGGTCCGTCGCCATGGGCGAACGGCGCAGCGTATCGATATTGGAAACCACAAAGGCTTCCAGCCTTGTAAGATATGCGTCGTAATCCTCCGGATATCCGCAGCGGGCTGCCGCAAAGGCCATCCAGTCTGCGCCGGAACTGCCGGCGTGGGAAAGGATTTCTTCATTGGACAGCAAGGCTTCCTGCGGATCATAGTCCGCCCTCCGTGCCGCATAAATGCCGTCCATCGCAGCTTTCAGCGCAGTTAAAGTTTCTTCCGGCTGCGCACACACGCCGGAGACCGCAAAAGCAAGTCCGGCCAGCCACACAATTATACTAATGCAGATTCGTTTACCATAGCGGATCATAGTTCCCATCCCCGCCGGCGGAGGTATAGCCGCCGATATCCTTTCCGTATGCCAGTGTAAAACGCAGCCGTACCACATCCCCGTCTTCAAATATTGCCTTGCTGAGACTGTATCCGGAGAAAGACCCGTTGATAGAAAACATCCAGCCGGAACCGATGGAATAATCATATTCTCCCAGACTGTCCGCATCCCACTGTCCGGTCCAGACAATCCCGTCCGCATCCATGCGTTCCTTCAATTCTTCCGGCACAGCAGCCCCTGCCGCAATGCGGGGCATGGACAGCCGGGACAGATAAACCTCCTCAAATCCGCGAAACTCCGGCGTAATCCCGTTTTCCGCAAAAAAGCGGCGCAGTACGGCTTCCCCCGTTTCTCCCTCGTGAATCGACAGTTCATAAGGCGCGATAATGTCTCCCAGCCCCAGCACCGCCGCATCCAGTGATATGCGGATATGGCCTTTTTCCTCTCCCGGCTGCAGACCGGTACAGTAAATGGTATACCGATAATCGGCTGTCCTTCCTTCCCCATCCGTAACGCGGATATCAATGGTGTTTTCGCCTTCGTCCAGATAAAGGCGATAACTGGTATAATCCGCTGTTTCCCATTCGTAGGTATGGGTTGTTCCGTTCAGTGAAAGAAGGATATTTCCGCCATAAATCCGGCTGCCCCTGTAATCCTCTGGCAGCACATTCAGAATGAAATCCCGGCCTTTTTTCTGCATCCCGTCCGTTACATTGATATAGGCAATCACGGGTCTGGTTTCTTCTGTGACTGCAGGCACATAGCGAATGACGAACTGCAGCGTTTTTGTGACGGGTTCCCCCTGTATCCGATCGGTGGCTTTCAGCCGGATCGTATTGTTTCCGGACCGCAGCCCCACCGTATAGGTTCCATTCCCGCTGATGGTGGTTC
>CANRJG010000009.1 GCA_947630875.1 uncultured Lachnospiraceae bacterium | reverse complement strand
ACCGAAAACGGCATGACGGATATCTGTAACTATTGTTTAATTATTTGACCTGTCTACTTGACAGGAGGCTGATCAGACTTTTCCGACTCCTTTTTGCGTCAAAAGTGATTACGGATTGTTACTTACGCCTGATTTTTCAGAACCTGTGCGTTTTTTCTGATATAATCCACCAGTGAAATAATGGTCAGAATCAGGGACAGCCAGATCAGCACCTGACAGAGAATCTGAAACCAAGCCAGCTGAAAGTTCAAAATCAGGCAGACAATCATCACCATCTGCACGGCAGTTTTGACCTTGCCCCACCAGCCTGCGGCAATGACAATGCCCTGTTCTGCGGCAACCAGACGGAATCCGCTGATAATAAATTCTCTGGCGATGATCACCACCACAATCCAGGCCGGAAGCACACCGGTCTGCACCATACAGATCATGGCGGAGGCCACCAGCAGCTTGTCCGCCAGGGGATCGGCAAATTTTCCGAAGGTGGTGACCAGGTTATATTTTCTGGCGATCATGCCGTCTGCCGTATCGGTCAGCGAGGCCAGTACAAATACGCCCGCCGCATACCAGGGACTGTCCGCCAGAAAGAAAAGCAGAATAAATACAGGGATCAATATAACTCTGAATATTGTCAGCTTATTCGGTAAATTCATTTTTTATCTCTCCTGTCAAATCATATTCGGAAGCATCCCGGATCGTCACTTCAGCAAAATCGCCGCTCATAAGCCGCTCCGTCGTTTCAACAAATACGTAGCCGTCCACCTCCGGGGCATCCCGGTAGCTTCTTCCGACGTACACCATTTCCTCCGGCAGTTCTCCTTCGATCACAACGGAAAGCGTCCTGCCGATCTGTTCCTGCCCTTTTTCCAGGGAAATCTCCTGCTGCAGTTCCATCAGCACGTCCCGGCGGCGTTCCTTTTCCGCTTCCGGAACCTGATCCGGGAAGGTACAGGCCGGGGTATCCTCCTCCGGAGAATAACAGAACACGCCCACCCGGTCAAAAGCCATCTCGTCCACGAAATCCGCCAGTTCCTCAAAAGCCGCTTCGCTTTCCCCCGGAAATCCGGTGATAAAGGTAGTCCGCAGCACAATGTCCGGGATTTCCTTCCGCAGTTTTTCCACCAGAGCCGTCAGGGACGCCTTGTCCGTTTTCCGGCCCATGCGTTTTAAAATGCCGTCGTTGCAATGCTGCATCGGAATGTCCAGATAATGGCAGATTTTTTTGTTGTCCCGTATGGTTTCGATCAGTGCGTCGGTGATTTCCTCCGGATAGCAGTAAAGCAGCCGGATCCAGACAAAGCCGTCGATCTGCGACAGTGCTTCCAGCAGCGCCGGCAGCATCTTTTTGCCGTAAAGATCCGTGCCGTAAAGCGTCGTTTCCTGGGCTACCAGAATCAGTTCCTTCACACCCTGTGCCGCCAGGGTTCTGGCCTCGGCAATCAGATCCTCCATGGGATAGGAACGGTAAGGCCCCCGGATCTTCGGGATGATGCAGTAGGTACAGCACTTCGCGCAGCCTTCCGCGATCTTCAGGTAAGCCGTATATCCGCTGCTGATACAGCGCTTTGCCTTTGCCCCCGGCAGATATCCGCTTTCCCTTAAATACACCGGTTTTTCTTCCTGCAGCACCTGTTCCAGCACCGTAACAATCCCGTCGTAGGCATTGGCGCCAATCACCGCGTCCACCTCCGGGATTTCCTTCCGGATTTCATCCGCATAGCGCTGGGCCAGACAGCCGGTGACGACCAGCGCCTGCAGCCAGCCCTCTTTTTTCAGTTCCGCAATGTCCAGAATGTTCTGAATACTTTCTTCCTTGGCATCATTGATGAAACAGCAGGTATTGATAATACAGATATCCGCTTCCTCCGGCGCATCGGTAAACCCGTATCCCTTTTCGGACAAAAGTCCCAGCATTTTTTCCGAGTCCACCAGGTTTTTATCGCAGCCCAGAGAAATCAGACAGATCTTATACTTCATCTTCCACCGGTGTCTCCGGCTCCGTTTCCTCTTCTGCCGCTGCTTCGTCGGTTTCCGCAGATGCTTCTTCCGCCACAGGGACCGTTTCCTGTGCATCTGCTTCGGCTTCTTCCGCCGCCGGAGCTTCGGCATTTTCCGCTGCCGCCGTTTTTGCTTCCGTTTCCGGTTCTTCTCCTTCCGGCACCAGATGTACCTTGTTGTGATCAATTTCCTCAATGGCGATGGACAGCGGTTTTTTGCCTTCCGCATCGTCAATCAGCACATCCGCTCCCGCGATGATCTGTCTTGCTCTTTTTGCGGTAGCGATAACGATTCCGTAACGGCTATTGATCACCGGGTGTTCTCCCTCTTCTTCCGAGGTGCTGTTAATTGCGTTGATTAAGTCATTGTAAGAAGGTCTTAACATATTTATATCTCCTTTTGAAAATTTCTTTCCTGAATATATCGGTGCAAACGTGCAATGCTGTTTTCAAAGTCATCATTGACCAGCACAATATCATATTTTTCCCGCAGCGCAAACTCTTCTCTGCCCCGGCGGATCCGTTCCTCAATCACCGCGTCCGATTCCGTTCCCCTGCCGGCCAGCCGCTGAAATGTCTCTTCGATGCTGGGTGCGGCCACAAATACAAGAATTGCATCCGGAAACTTTTCCCTGATCTGAAAGGCCCCCTGGACTTCAATTTCCAGTATAACGTCCTTCCCCGCCGCCAGCTGCTGCATGACATAGGATTTGGGGGTACCGTAATAGTTCCCCAGGTACACGGCATATTCGATCAGTTCATCCTCGGCAATGGCCTTTTCAAAGGCTTCCCTGGTACAGAAAAAGTAGTCGACGCCGTCGGTTTCTCCGGCCCGGGGCGCCCGGGTGGTTTTCGAAACCGACACCACATAATTGTCATAGCGTTCCACCATGGCTTTATATATACTGCTTTTTCCGACACCGGAAATGCCGGAAATGACAATCAGCTTTCCTTCTTTCATCACCCGTTCCTCCATGTATAATGGATAGCAGCGCGCGCCCGAAGAGGCGCCCCTGCCTCTTCCTATTCAATGTTCTGTATCTGTTCCCTGATTTTTTCGATTCCGGTTTTTAAATGGATGCCGATATCCGTAATACTGATGGAATTGGCCTTGGAGAGAATCGTATTGGCTTCCCGGTTCATTTCCTGTGTCAGGAAATCCAGTTTTTTGCCGCAGATGCCGCCGTCGCAAAGCGTTTTCTCCATGTTTTCGATATGGGTCCTCAAGCGGACCGTCTCTTCATCCACACAGGTTTTATCTGCGTACAGCGTCGCTTCCGCAACAATACGGCTTTCATCCACTGTGGTGTTTTCCAGCAGTTCCCGCAGTCTGTCTTCCAGTTTCTGCCGGTATTCCTGCAGCAGCTGCGGATAAATCGCTTCAATCTGATCCACATCTTTCATCAGTTCTGTCAGTTTCTCCAGCAAATTAACTTTCAGCTTTTCGCCTTCCTGCATCCGCTCTGCCGCAAAGGCGTCGATGGCCTGCTGCAGCCCCTCCAGAAGCAGTGCTTCCGTAGTTTCCTTTTCAAAGGCATCTTCTTCCTCTGCAAATACGTCCGGCAGTTTTGCCAGTACGGACGCAGTAACGTCATTTTGTACGCCAAACTCCGTTTCCATCCGGGAAAAACAGTCCAGATATCCGCGTACCACCGACGCATCATAAGCAATCGTACCGGCAGCGGCAAGATCCTTTTTGTAATTGATGAACACATCCACTTTTCCCCGGTTCAGCCGTTCCTTAATTACGTTTCGAATGGTATTTTCAAAATAAAGCAGCGCTTTCGGCATCCGTATATTGATATCCAGATATCGGTGATTGACCGCTTTCATTTCGATGGTAAAGATATATTTTTCATTTGCAGCCTCGGCCTTGCCGTAGCCTGTCATACTACTGATCATGTCAGGTCTCCTGTTTCTTATCTTTGGCGTAAATTTAATTATAACGAATCTCAAATCCTCCGTCAATCCCTTAAAAAATGCTTTTTCAGAATTTCTATCAGCTCCGCTTCCAGACGTCCGCGATAAACAACGGCATGCAGGCAGAGGGGCATAAAAGCCGGAATCTCATTTTCATTCGTATAAATCAATATCCACGTCGCTTTGTATCCGTGCCGCAGCACGTTCGTCACAAAGAGATCCGGAATCACAAAAGCGGCATCTAAAATCACCAGCGTATCCTCTCGGAAACTTTGGTGGGCAATGCCTGATATATTTAACTTTCCTTTCCTCTTTGTTCCGACCGTCACCGCGGCATATACATTGACGGCAATATACCGGATCCGCCGGTACATGCGCGCTTCCGCCAGAATACAGAGATTTCCGACGTTTTCCACAATCTGTCCGGTGTTCTACTCCTGCAGCCGCCGAATCCCGGAAATATCCGTGGAAGCCAGCATCGAGTAATTGGTGTGATAAATCACAAACCCGATGGGTGCTTTCGGCGTTTTTTTCAGATGTTTTTTCTGCACATAATCCACTTCCGCATGACCGGCCTTTCCCGCTTTCGAAAAATGGGCCGCCAGCGCCGCCGCTTCTTCAAAGCTTTTGTCCGGCGGCATTTCTTTTCCGCTTTTTAAAATCACATGCGAACCGGCGATGCCCTTCGCATGAAACCACCAGTCTGCGCCGTCGGCCAGTTTATGCGTCAGTTCCTCGTTTTGTATATTGTTTTTTCCAACGTAAATATCATAGCCGTCCGAAGATACATAATGCATCGGCCGGTTGTGAATCTTCTGCTTTTTCGCCGGCCCCCGCTGTCTGAGATAGCCGCTCAGATACAGTTCCTCCCGAATCTGCCGCAGATCGGCTTCATCGGCGGCGATATCCAGCGCGCTGCTGATGCTGTCCAGATAATGCAGTGCATCCGAGGTTTCCTTCAGCAGCTGATCCAGCGCTTCCTTTGTCCGCTTGAGCTTCGCATATCTGGCAAAATACACTTTGGCATTTTCCATCACGGGAATTTCCGGATTCAAAGGCACCCGGATTTCTTTGCCGTCATAGTAATTCGTGCAGACGAAGGACTTTTCCCCCTGGGTCACGCCGTAGCCGTAGGTATTGATCATTTCGCCATAGATGCGGTACTGCTCCATTTTGGCGGTGTCACGCATCTGTTTCTGCTGCAGATCATATTTTTTCAGCGACCGTTCATACAGGGTCTGCACAACCCGCCGCAAATCTGCGGAACGCTGACGTATCCGTCCGGCGGCTTCCTTTTCCCCGTAATAACGGATCAGCATAGCGGAAATGCTGTCAAAACATTCGCTTGCCTTTCGTCCTCTCCGAATCGTATCAAAGGCGGAAAAAATATCCGGCACCCCATTTTCATAAACGATACAGGGATGAAATTCTCCCTGCCGGACGGCCTGCATCAGACGGGTAAAGGAAGCATACAAATGCGCTTTTTCGGTCTCGTTTAATTGCGTAAAGGGTACATCTGCGTCGATGCCGGTTCCTTCCAGAAAGACCGCTGCTTCCAACGGACTGACCCCCGTAAAAGACTGATACAGTGCCTGATCCAGCGCCCGGGGATTCGCGGTAAGGATCCGGTCAAAATCTTCCCGGGCAACCGTCAGGGGATTTTGCTTCTCCACGGTTTTCGGAATAAAATAGGGTTTCCCGGGCAGCACCTCCCGCACCGAAGAAACATGCAGTGGGATCCGTTTGATACTGTCAATAATGTTCCCTTTCGCATCCGTTAAAATAATATTGCTGTGCTTCCCCATCAGTTCGGCAATGAGACTGCAGTCCTTTAAATCCCCCAGTTCATCCCGGTAGGACAGGGAAAGCATCAGGATCCGTTCATTTTCCGGCTGGGTCACGCCGCTGATGCGCGCATTTTGAATATATTTGCGCAAGAGCATACAGAAATTAGGCGCCGTGGGAGGCCCCTGTTTCTTTTCATCCGTCAGATACACGATGGGAAGCGAAGGATTTGCGGAAATCAGCAGATACTTCACATCGCTGTCCCTGCGGATGGTCAGTATGATCTCGTCCTTTTCCGGCTGGGTTATCTTATAAATCCGGCCGCCGCACAGGGTTTTATTCAGTTCATCGGCCAACGCCGCCACTACAAATCCGTCAAATGCCATAATTTCCTCTATCTGTGATAGGTGCAGGCAGAGGCTGCAGCCGCTTTCCAGCCTTCGTACAGCGCGTCTGCCTGTTCCTCTTTCATTTCCGGCAAAAAAACTGCCCGCTCTCCGGTCTCAAAGGGCAGCTGTGCAGCGTCCTTCCAGAAGCCCGCTGCCAGTCCCGCCAGATATGCCGCGCCCCGGACCGTACTTTCCGTATCTTTTGGCCGCACAATCCGCGTCCTCAGCAAATCGCTTAAAAACTGCATCAGGAACCCGTTCTTTGCCGCGCCGCCGTCTACCTTCACCGCTGTCAGCCGGATGCCGCTGTCTTCTTTCATCGCAGCAAAGATGTCTCTGCTCTGATATCCCAGAGATTCCAGGGCCGCCCGGACAAAATGCGCTTTTGTAGTGCCTCTGGTCAGGCCAAAGACCGCGCCCCTGGCCTTCATATCCCAGTAAGGCGCCCCCAGTCCCGTAAAGGCGGGAACGATATATACGCCGCCGCTGTCCGGCACGGAGGCCGCCAGCGCTTCGCTTTCCGACGGGTCGCCGATCAGCTGCATTTCCTCCTGCAGCCAGGTCATCAAAGATCCGGCAATAAATACGGAGCCTTCCAGGGCGTAACCGGTCTGTCCGCCGATACTGCAGGCCAGCGTAGTCAACAGCCCGCAGCTGCTCTTTACAAACTGATTTCCGGTATGCATCAGCAAAAACGCGCCGGTACCGTAAGTACATTTCGCACTGCCTGCCGTCAGGCAGCCCTGTCCGAACAATGCCGCCTGCTGATCCCCCGCCGCTCCGCCGATCCGGGTCCGGATACCCGCAAAGGCCGTCGGATCCGTCCATCCGAAGATGCCGGAGGAGGACTGTACCCGGGGCAGAATGGACGCCGGAATCTGAAAAAGTTCCAGCAGTTCCCGGTCCCAGCACAGATCGTGAATGTTATAAAGCAGGGTCCGGCTGGCATTGGTATGATCCGTGGCATGGACGGCACCGCCCGTCATGTTCCAGATCAGCCAGCTGTCAATGGTGCCGAAACAAAGTTCTCCCTTTTTTGCCCGTTCATATAGATCCGGATGTTGTTCAAAAATCCACATCAGCTTTGTGCCGCTGAAATAGGGATCGATCAGCAGTCCGGTCTTTTCCCGGATCATGGCTTCCACGCCCTGCCTGCGCAAAGTCTCGCAGATGCCGTCACTCTGTCTGGACTGCCAGCAGATGGCGCGGCACACCGGCTTTCCGGTGATACGATCCCAAAGTACCGTGGTTTCCCGCTGATTGGTAATGCCCACAGCCGCGATCTCTTCCGGCCGAATCTGCGCGGTGGCCTTCTGCACGGTATGCAGCACCGTATCCCAGATTTCCGCCGCATCATGTTCCACCCAGCCGGAATTTTCGTAAATCTGCCTGAAACTATCCCTGGCGGAAGCGGCCACACGACCGCTCCTGTCAAACAATACCGCCCGGGTACTGGTAGTTCCCTGATCGATTGCCAGTATATATTTCATGTCGTTTTCTGTCCTTACTCCGCTGTTTTTTCTTCCGGCGCCGCTGTATCTGCCCCTGCGGGCACTGCAGAAGGCTCCGAAACCGAAACGCTGTTTTCCTTCGCTGCAGGATCCGGTGTTTCCGTCGTCACCGCAGATGCATCTGCTGCAGGCGCTTCTGTCTGGGGCGTTTCCGTTACAGACGCTTCCGCCTCCGGTTCCCGTGGCATGGCTTCTGTCGCCTCCGGCGTCTGAATGGGACCATCCATCCGCAGGTCCGGCGTCATCCGGATTTGGGCCGGAATCTGCAGCCGATTCGTATTTTCCGCTGTCGTAAGAGCGTTTCCGTTTCCCGTCAGCACAGGCAGACCGCCCTGGACCGCCGCGGTGAAATTCCATTTCTCCGCCGGCCACTTCAGCTGGGTGGTATAGAAGCTGTCAGCCTTCAGTTCCTCCAGGGATACGCTTCGTACCGCGCTCGTCGGAATGCCTCTGACAGAGGATGCATTTCCGGGATATTCCGTAATCTCTATATTGTTGTGGTAGGTGGACGTTATCAGCGCTATCGTCGCATAGCAGTCAAATTTCGCCGCATTGTCCTTCACAACAGCCAGCGTCAGATTGTTTTCCAGACAGATTCGATCGTCTCCGTTGTTGCTTCTGACAGAACCCACAAAACCGCCTACATAGGATTTTCTGCATTCCGCGCTTCCCTGGATATAGCAGTTGCGAATCACCGGATTGACGGTATAGCCTGCGAAGCCGCCTATATAGGATCTGCCTATAGAAGATGCATCCGCCGCATAGCAGTTTTCCACTGTGGAATCGTACATCTCGCCAATCAGTCCGCCGACGGAATCCGCCGCGCCATCCAGCGTTACATGGGCCGCGCTGCTGTCGGCGATTCTGCTGTTCTTTTCCATGTAGCCCACCAGACCGCCAATCTTCGTACTTGCGCTGATGGTTACATTTCTGCTGTAGCATTCTTCCACGCTGCTGCCGGTTCCTTCCGTCTGGCTGCCGCTCATGGCGCCGATAAGGCCGCCCACATTGATTCTGGCCGTAATGGAGACGCCATCCGCGTAAGAGCGCTGTACTGTACTGTCTGTCGCCTGTCCGATCAAAGCGCCCGCCGTCTCCATGTTTCCGGTAATGGTTATCTGCGACGCGCTGCTGCTCCTGATGGCTGCGCCGGTGATATAGCCTGCCGCCGCGCCGGTTTCCTTCGCATCGTAAATCCGCAGATCATGTACCTGTACCTGCGCCATGCTGCCGCCGGTCATTTCGCCGGTGATGCCGCCGACTCTGCTTCGGTTGTTCGCATAAATTTCCGAAGACTGCAGCTTCACGTTGCTGACAGTACAGTTTTCCATGCTTCTGGCCAGGAAACCGCTCCTGTCATAATTCGTATTCAGTGCGCTGTCTTTGATCACCAGATCGCTGATGCTGCAGCCGTTCATAGTCTTAAATAGAGGCAGCTTCAGGTTGGAAATGGTATGGTTGCCGCCCTCGATGGAACCTAAGAATGTGACGCCGCAAATCGCGCTGTTTCCTGTGATCTCCGAAAAGTCCAGATTATCTTCAATGATCAGCTTCGCGTATTTGTTTTCCGTAACTGCATTCACAAACTGCTGCGCCGTTGTAATACGGGCCTCCGTCGGCTGATTTTCCTGGAAGACCTCGCCGCGGAAGTCGTCGGTGTTGTGTTTCAGCAGCAGATAATAGTACTTCTTGGCTTCCTTGATATGCTTCGTGGATCTTCTGGATGATTCATCCGTCACATCCTGCCGCAGCGCCTCCTCGAAGGCTTTCACTGCTTCGTCCGGATTCATGTAAGCCACCTGATTTTTCTTCGCCGCCAGTTTCTCATATTCACCGATCTTGTAATCCTCAAAACTCTGGTAGGAATCTCCTGCGGTCTTTGAAATCTGCTGCAGCGCCTCCACATCGCTGTTATATACATTGCCCGCATACTGGATATAACCATTGTCATAGCCTGCATATCCCAGCATCTCATAGCACAGATAATGGAACGCGGTATCATCCAGAATCAAATTGTTGCTGTGGGGTTCAAACCAACGGGTAACCCACAGAGACTGGGAACCGTAAGCACCAAGTACCAGTCCGTTATTTACCAGATCCGCCACTGAATCCAGGTGCATGTTCTCCAGTTCCGCCGCGGTTAATCCCGCGCCGTTACTTACGCCGGCGGTATATTTGGAAACTATCCTGGCCTGCTCATCCGAAGACAGCTTCAGGAAGGCCTCGCCGATGAGGTAATCCAGATAATTGGAAGTATCGAACATCTTCTCGTAGAAGTCGTCGATCTTCGCCGTGGTATTGATCCGTTCCGGCGTCAGGTTATTGGCCGCGCTGCTGTTTTCATCCATCAGATAGGTGCCGTTGATCTGCGGCGAACCATCCGGGAAGGACTGGGTAAAGAAGCTGGTGGTATAACTTTCCGCATTTGCTCCCTTTCTTCTGCCTTTTCCTTTGAAGAAAATGGCACCGTCCTGATTGTGCGCCGCTTCGTGGCTGTACAGCAGCATGTTGCCAAAGTAATTGCCCTGAGCGTAGCTGATCCGCCAGCCATTGGCAACGGCGTAATTGTCGGGATGATAATAGTAATATCCCGTAGGTTCCGCTACCCATTTATGGTAAGGCTCCGTTGTCCTCGGTACATCCGCCCAGACTCTGCCCTCTGCTTCCGCGCTTTCGTAGACGTGGGTATTGTCATGTACCACATCGTCCTTGGAATTGAACAGATCTACCACATCCGTTCCGCCGCCGCTTAAGATGCCCAGATACATATTGTAGTACTGTTTCATCAGCGCCGCCCAGCCGTCTGCGCTTCTCTCAAACTGCGCGTACTGTTCTTCATCGGCAGGATCCTTGATGTAGCAGCGGGTCGCGCCGATTGCAATGGTCGTCGGATAGGAAATAATATACGTTGAACGCTTCGGCGCCGTAATCAGCGGAAGCAGCAGGTTGGAACGAACGGCCAGATGCTCCCATGCACGGTACTTGAGCTCGTCATAGCGAATGTCCTCCAGTCCCGGAATCGGATCCATCTTCATTTCCCTGATATACCCGCTGAAGTTCTCCGTAAACCAGTCGTTTACATCTGTATACAGATGCGTGGATTCAATGAAATAATTCAGGTATTCCGGCAGCGTGGCAATGCCTGTATAACCGCCGATATAAGCGCTGTAAAATTCCTGTGTTGCTCCGGTACGCATGGTGCTGGCCGGATTGGACAGCAACGACGCTGTCATGGTATTTAAATTCAGTCTGGCATTGAAGATATCGCCCTTAAACATGGTCATATCCGCAATGTTGAACGCTCCGATATTGAAATTATACCAGCGCATGAAATAGTTGTATGTATACAACAGCTCTTTCAGACGGTTGTTGGCCAGCAGTTCCTCCCGGATCGCCGTATTCACCGTGGCGTTGTTTCCGGTCACCGCGTAATCGCAGTTGGCCAGTACTTTGATGACAAATGCACGCAGACTCTCGTCTGACATCATAAATTCATCATAATAATTCTTATAAGTATTGCTGTCTCTGGCTGTCGTCAGCGAATCCAGCGCCCGTGTGTAGCTTCCCTGATTCTTCAGATAGCTGACCATTTCATCGATCAGCGGCGACGCCGTATTGATCACATAATGGTTGAAGGTGTACTTCAAACCCAGATCCGGAATATCGTAGCAGGCTATGTCGCCGAAGTAGGTATCAAAGCTGACTGAATATTCCTCCATGGTCAGATCGCTGTAAACCAAAGCGATTTTCGCGATTCTGTCATAGTTTTGCGTATCCAGTACATACAGAATATTGCCGTCTGTGTCGTAAGGAATCACGCCGTTGATCATCTTCGTATTCAGCGTATCGCCGGAATCGATCTTCGCCGCATCCGCCAGAATATAGGAAGCGTCATAGAACGGCGTCAGCTTATAAAGATTGCTGTAAGCAATTTCCTTGTCCGCATAATAATCCGATGCGGTATTCAGCCGGTCGTATTCCGGTACATAAGGCGCGTTCTGCCGGTTGCCCCGTAAAGTGGGAATCTGCGTTGCGGACGCATTTGTCATATCCCAGATGGCAGGATCCAGATGCAGCCGATCCTTATAGAAGCTTTCGCTCAAGTCCGCGCTGGTAATGCTCTGTACGCTGTCAAAGGTCACGTCGGTGCCGGCCACATCCGACAGCTGGTAGTTATTGGACGAACCCCCACTCAGCGCACCGCCGCATACCTTTCGTACATGACCGGAATTCTTCCGGGCAATGGAAATATTGTTAATCAGGGTAGCGTTATTGGACTGACCCACAATATTGGCATTGGAAGTTTCGGAAATGGACGGCGTCAGCGAGAAGTTGACAATACAATTTTCAATTCTTGCGTTCTGATCCGCCGATCCGGCAATACCGGCATTGCCCCACCAGCCGCCACTGGCGACACCTTCTGTGTAGCAGTTGCGAATGGTGGAATTGTTCAGGGACCGTACCAGTGTGCCGCCGATCTGGCTCAGCCAGAAATTGGATACCTGAACGTTGGTGGCGCTGCACTCTTCGATGACGGTGCTGTCATACACGTCTCCGATGAGACCGCCAAAGGCGCCGTATCCGGGATTCACGGACTGCTCCGCTGTCAGATTCACACGATCCATATGCACGTTCTTCACATTGCTGCGTTTCGCCGAGGTAGCCAGCGTACCGCGCACATCGCTGGCGGCTGTCAGCACAATATCCGTCAGATACAGGTTCTTTACTTCCGCGTCTTCCATCGTATAGAACAGCGCCTTGTTCAGATTGCTGATGGTATGTCCGTTTCCATCCAGTTTTCCGCGGAATACCACATTCCCCAGGTAAGTATTGGTATCCGGCTGATATGTCGATGCGTCGTAATCCTTATCCAGCACAAAATTACCATCCGGTTCTGCCTGCATCGCTTTCATCAGCGCCTCAAAGGAGCCTTCGTAAGCATACAGATTTTCTCCCAGAGAATCATAGGCGATCTCCAGATACTCCGTATCCACGATTTCTCCATGGTAAGACACCAGGCCTTCATAGCTAATCTTTAAAATCAGCTGATTTTCTGTTTTTTCATAATCTTCAATCGTGCTGTAGAACGAGGGCAGATTTGTCATGTCCACTTTCACGACGTAATCTTTCTGATGGGCAACAAAGTCGTCATAATCGATGGTCTCTACAGGAACCCGGTTGCCGTTTTCAATCTTAAACAGACTCACATTCAGGATTTCTTTCATTTCAATGCTGCGGTCGTCCATGGACACCGTCTTATGATAGATTTCCTCATTTTGATGCGTCTGTGTACCGTCCGCATCCCGCTGATAATCCGCAACGATACTGACGTCATATTTTCTGCTGTCTCCGGCGGTAAAGGAAATTTCATTTTCCTTTCCGACCGTAATAGTGGAAGAAGCCACGGTTTTACCGTTTGCGGGTTCTGCGACCGTTACCTGGGCAGTGTCGCCAATGAGGGAATCATCTTCATCTTTGAGGCTGATATCCATGGTCACAGTGTCCTCTGTGCTGGTATGGCGGAACTTCTCTACCGATACCGCATCTTTGAGAATTTCCACATCTGCTCTGTCGTTGGCATCGCTGCCGGACAGGGTCTGACCGCTTTGCAGCATCACCTGATCAATGGCTACCGTAGTCTTGCCGGCTCTGGTATCTCCGTTGATCTGTGCCGTATAGCTTCCGTCCTTCTCTTTTGTTACGTCATAGCTGCTGCCCTGTACCGTGATGGATTTCAAATCTTCATTTGCTTTGTTGGAAGCCGTAAAACGCAGGTTCATGCGCGCGCCCTTTTCGAAATACGCGGACGCCCTGCCTTCACTGTCTGTCACCTCCAGATCTTTGATCTGCAGACCGTAATCCGACAGCAGCATAAAGTCTAATGGTGTTTCGTTGACCAGCAGGCTCTTGCTGTATCCGTTCGCTCCATTATCCGGATTGCTGTCCCGGTCATAATTGCCCATAATATCCATCTGCAGCGCCCGATCTACTGTCAGGCCGTTAAAGGTGACGGTAGTGGTGCCTGCATGCAGATCCTTCTGTATGCCGCTGACCTTCGCCAGGCCTTCGTTGCCCTCCAGCAGCGCATGATCCGGATCGGCCAGCGTCACCGTAAGGTCAGCCGAAGCATTGCTGTAATCCGTATCCATGGAATAGGATTCCACATAGGGCACATCCTTCAGAACATCCACGGTATCGGTAGGCTGCAGGTTATATTCTCCTTCTTTCTTTTCCAGCGCATACTCTTTGTTGCTGAGCACGATAGCGGAAGCCGTGTAATCACAGGTGCCGGCAGAAACCGGCGCGGTAACTCTGAACCGATACCAGTCACCCTCGGTGGAGCTGATATCCAGCACCTCTCCGTTAACGACCATACCGACAATTTCGATGCCGGCAGCCAAGTTGTGCACCATCCTGTAGCCGAGTACCAGATCCTCTCCTTTTTCCGGATAGGAATTGCTGATCTGGTGTTCCCGGATTACGACACGTTCCTTCGCGTTCAGCGAAGCGGTTCCCATGGTGGTTTTCCGGAAACTTTCGCCCCGGCCTTCCATATCATATTCCGCAATGACTTCCAGTCTGTACTGGCTGGTCAGCGGCATTTCCTTATCGAATACCATCTCGAACTGCCCGTTTTGGGAAGTCATGACTTCCTGCACTTCCTTACGGTTCATAAATTCATCCCCCAGCAGTCTGCCGTTGGCCGCTTTCAGACGAAATTCCAGCCGGTTGATGGTCTGGTCTGTATCCGTAATGACTGCGGTGGCGGTGACGGTATCATTGATGCTGTCTTCCTGCAGCTTCACGCCGGTAGCCTCCGGCGTTTTGTTGACGACAGAATAGCTGGAGTAGAAATCCTGAATGATTTCCGTACCGTCGCTTAAGGTAAAGGATTCAAAGAGGACATAAGTAACGCCCTTTTCATACTGCCAGTCATAAATCCAGCCGTCATAGTCCGTCATACCGGTATCCTTATTATTGTACGGTAAAAACAGCTGTCCGTTTTCCGTATAGGTTTCGCTGACCTCGTAGTTTCCGTCTTCCTTCTGATGCAGCTTCAGAAGCTTAAAGCCTTTTACATCGAGGTCGTCTTTGATATCCAGGATTCCCACATGGAACATGTATCCCATGCCTGCGGCTGCCATTTCCACCGGCATGATGTCGGCCTTGAAATGATAGCCTTTGATGATCTGGATCCTTCTTTCCCGACCCAGCAGACTGTCTTTCAGAAGGCTCTGGTTCATCTGTGCCTTCGACGGATCGTCGTAAATGTTATAGGACGCTGTCACGATCACGGTATAGATGCCGTCTGCGTAATCATCCATATCGATACGATAGGACTGTCCCGGCGTCAGCTGCCTGTGTTCCTTCACCTGTTTGTTCGCATCTAAAATCTGGAAGTCCGCGGTTTCCTGCAGCAATGCGCCGTCGGGATCCGAGAAGGTAAAGGACAGGAAGGGATGATCCTCTGTGCCTCCGTCTACATAATCTGTCAGGGTGGGCACAGATTTTAAGATGGTGAGTTTCTTCGTATCATAGTCCACATCCGCATCCTTGGTGGCGCCGTAGTACATTTTAGACACATGGAAGGACCGTGCTCCGGCTTCCTCCGAAGTTTCCATATCCACCAGATAAATATTGCCGCGATCCGTCGGACGATCCTTCTCCGCCGTATACATCTGACCATTGATCATCATGCGGGAAATGTCGTATTCGGTATTATCCGCGACTTCAAAGGCCACCCGCACTTTCTGTTTCTTTTTCACGATCTCACCGACTTCATCTCCGCCCAGATTGTTCTGGGGTGAAGTAATGGAGTCATCCAGAATGGAAGCGGTGATCTTCACCTCGGCTGCCTGAGACGACAGGGTTTCTTCGATGTGCGTTTCTCCGTCTGTCACCTCATAATCCGCCGCCACATCAACAAAGAAATCATAGGAGTTCTCCAGATCCGTGACCTGCAGTACTACATGATAGCTGCCGTTTTGCTCTGTGACGATTTCCCGATCCATGATTTCCGTATCATAGTTTCCGTAAACGCTGTTAAATTTCTCTCTGCGCAGGGAAACGTAAACCTGCGATGCGGTTTTTTCCTCGTCTTTTAAGGTAAAGGAAACGTCTGCATTTCCCTTGTCCACGGCTACCTGCATATTCTCTACAACAGGCACGGTCCGGAAGATGACGAAGCTGCAGTTTTCATCTGTCACTTCCACTGTCATACCGGTTTCCAATACAAAACGGTTGAACAGGAAGATCTGGCGTGTTCCGTCTTCTCCTTCATAGGCGATGCCTTCCACCGTATATGTGTCGGTCGTCTCGTCATATGCGGCCTGATACTCCACATCCTCGATGGCGACGTCGGTGATGTGATGGTAATTATCTCCATCCGCCTGGAAGGTGATATTCACCGTCTTATTGACCTGATCCACTGCCGTCACCTGAATATGTTCAATATTGATCTCCTGATCGGAGACAAATTCCAGCAACGCGGAATGAATCAGCGCATCCTTCTGATAGTTTTCGGATTCTGCCTGCTTGTTCTGATCCAGGTCATAGCTTAAGCGGATTTCCACATGGTAGTCTACGCCATCCGACAGTTCCTCATCCACGCTGATGCTGTAGGTCTGTGCCTGATCGATGGATTCCAGTTGTTTCTCTGAATCATCACTGCCGCAGAGGTAAATGCCGCCGCCCAGCAGCGTTTCATCCGGATCTGTGACCGTAAAACTTAAGACTCTGCTGTCCGGATTCATAATATATCCGCTGACTGCAGGTGCTGTCTTTAAGACTTCCAGCTGCAGCGCTTCTGTCTGAGGCTCCACCTCCACCGCGCCGTCATAAATGGTTTTCGTTACCTGCCAGGAAACCGGTCCTGCCGTCTGGGGCGCCGTCAGGGTAATGACATAGCTGTCTGCCGCGCCCGCAACTGCCGTGGCTTCGTATTCTGTACCGCTTATTTCCACAGCCGTCAGCCGCCGGTCCGTATTATCTTCTACGCTTACCGTCACCGGCACCTGCGCTCCCTTTTCCACGTACCTGTTGGTCGCTTGCAGTGTCAGTTTGGTCCGCGTGGCAACGGTCAGATTGGCACTCTTTAATTCTTCATTTTCATGGGTCACACCGTCATTACGCTGGTAGCTGCCCAGCAGGCTGACGGTATAGGTACCGGCCTTCGTCACCGGAACCTCGGTAAAGGAAACCGTTCCCTTACCTTCTGCTGCAGAGACCTCCAAGATGCGGCCAAGTTCCTCTCCTGCGGCGTTTTTCAGCACGGCCTGCAGATTCTGTAAAATACCTGCCTCATCTGTCAGCGTATAGGATGCGCTGATCCTGTTCTCTGCAAGGGTAAGGGTAAGATCAGAAACTGTCGGCGCGGTCAGATAGAGTGCTACCCGATTGTTATCACTGCAGGCAATGGTTTCGCCGTTCGCCAGACTTACCGCCTGGATGACGATCTCCTGCGGCGTATCCGGCTGATACGGTACCATGATGGTATAGACCTCTCCGTTTTTACTCGCCGGATATGCGGTATCATTGACCCACGCGCTTTCCACCGACAAATCACTGGCTGCGCCATTTTCCGTTACCGCTGCGGTAAAGTCAATGTAGGCCTGCTGCTCCTGCAGATTCAGCCGCTGCAATGCGGTACTCTGCAGGGTCGCACCGTAATAAACGGAGAAATCCACTTCCTTCTCCATCGTCAGGGTGTTCTGATTCATGATGTTTTCCGAATCCTGATCCCGGTCATAGGCCAGGCTGATCCGAAGGGTATAAACGCTGTTATTCAGTTGAGACAGATTCGCGGTATAAACGCCGTTTTCCTGCGTCAATGGCAAGCTGACGGCTGCACTGTCTGCTTTCGCGACAGCTTCTGCTTTCACAGACTGCATCGCCGTATCCGGATCCACTACCGCAAAGCGCATCATCCTACCCTGCAGATTCATGGCATAGTCTGTAATCTGCGGCTGGTCTTTCAGCACTTCCAGTTCTGTAATACAGTTGCTTACAGAAGCGGAATAGACCGCGTCGATCTGTTCTCTGGGATCCATATAGTTGATCTTAGACAAAGCCACCTTTTCAACGCCCGGCGTCTGAGGCAGAGTCAGTTTTACTTTAAATTCGCTTGTTTCCTGTGTTTCCGAAAGGACTTCCACATCATAAACGGCGGTTTCTTCCTGTCCATCCGGTGTGGTGATGGTCAGTTCTGCGTTCTTCACCTGATACCGGACATTGTCAGCCACCGTATAGGCAATCTCTGCCACGCTGCCTTTTTCCACATAGGCCCGGGTGGGATCTGCCGTCGCCCGCTGGATCTCAATTTCGATTTCCGCTTCAGCGGTTCCAAGCAGGGCATCCTGCACAAGACCGGCGCCATCCGCCAGATCGTACTCTGCCAGGATCTGCACCTGATACTTTCCGGCATGTTCGGCCAGTTCCCTAAATGCAACCTGACAATTTCCGTCCGCAGGTACGGTACAATCTTTCTGTTCGAGGGTATCGCCCTTCCAGTCGGTCAGCAGAACGCTGACTTTCGTCAGGGTCTGATCCGGATCCTTTACCTGGAAGGACAGGCTGCAGTGCCCAGTATCATCAATGGTCAGCGCCGCGTCTTCCGCGACGGGTGTGTCCTTAAAGATGACCACGGATTCCGTCAGATCCGTGAACCGTTTCTGATTGTCCAGCAACGCTTCCGTCAATGTAAAGGCAGTTCTTTCTTCCGTTTCATAAGGTACCGTCACGTTGTACTGATAACGGTATCCAAATTCGTTTTCTTCCAGCAGCTGCAGTTTTTCCACCGGATAGTCCTGATCGTTGATCCGCACATGGGTCAGGGTGTGCACACTGGAAATATTGGCGCTTTCAAACGAAAGGGTTGCCGTTTTTTCCTCCGGATCCAGCGACACCAGTTTCAGATTTTGCAGTGAGAAGTGGTAATCGCTGATAATCACGATTTCCTTGCTGATCACGAGCACATCGCTGTTCGTCGCGGTATCCTGATCCCCATCCCGGTCATATTTGGCCGAAACGGTTAAATTATACAAATGGTTGTTCTGCAGTTTGCTCAGATCGATGGCATTGGTTCCGGATGAAAGTGCCTGCTGCCGTACTGTCTGAACGCCGTCCAACAGGGTAATCTCCCCTGAGGTCACAGCCTGATCCGGATCGTTCAGTTCCACGGAAAGCTTCGGCTGATCGCCGGAATTATCATAAACAATCTCCAGCGCCGGCACATCTTTCAGCACATAAACCTCATCGGTATGGGTCACGTTCACCGCAGTGCTGCCAAAATATAGTGCAGAAGCCTGCAGAGAGAGGGGTCCGGCGTTATTTCCTGCCGGAACATTCACCCGGTAGGTGCCGTCGTTTTGCAGCAGTGCGGCATAGGACTCATTGTTTACCGTAACCGCGGTCAGGGGCTGGGTTGAATTGGAGAGCACCTCATAATATACCGGAATCTCACTGCCCCTGGTCACATACTTTTCTTCCGTTCTGCTGTTGATAATGCCTGCCGCGATGGCTATCTCTGCTTTCGCTGCGGCCAGGGTTTCCCCTTCATGGCGCAGACCGTCCGCCGCGTCATAAGAGACGACAAATATGATCTCATAGCTGCCCTGCATCAGGGAAGTAAACTGCACGCTGTCCTGTGTTTGGGTCACACGTAACTCTTTCAGTACGGTGCCCTGCGCATCTTTCAGCTGCAGCTTTGCGGACGATATGGTCTGATCCTCATCGCTTACCTGATAGTCCACCGTGATATCCGCACCGTTATTCTGTACGCGCATATCCACTCTGGGCAGGTTCTTAAAGGCGATCACCTGGGCGCCTGCTTCCAGCATTTTCCGGTTTTCCAGCACGGCCTGTGTCACGGCCAGGGTCGTCCTCTCACATTTTTCAAGTTGTATATCCGCCTGATAGCGGTTTTCATCCACCAGGCGCACCGGAATGTCCTGTCCGTTGACCACCACATGGGTCAGCTGGTAAATAGAATCGCAGACTGCCGTAAACGCAATGCCAACCGTCCTTGTTTCCACATCCACAGATGTGATGACCGCATCTTTGAGTGTCAGGTTATAATGATCGCGCAGTTCAATCTGTGTCGTAAAAAGAACCGTTTCTTCCTGATTCGCCGGATCTGCTGCATCCGAATCCCGGTCATAGCGCACCTCCATACGAACCGTATAAATGCCCTCTTCGGACAAATCCAGCGTATACTGCTGCGCCTTGTCTTTCTGCATCGGGATGCTTTGCTGCGCGGGTCCGTCAATCAGAATCTGACCTTCTAAGAACGCCGCGTCTTCATCCTCTAACGTAAAGGAAATGCGGTTTCCTTCGCTGCTGTCAATGACAAAGTCTTTCACAGCAGGAACGTCTTTCAATACTTCCATCTGCATGTCGCAGGAAGCAGATACCGTTTCCGCCGCGTAATTGACAGCCGTCACCGTTACATTTTGGCTGCCTGCTGTTTCACCCGCGGGATAATAGATACGATAATCATCCCCGGAAAGCGCCTCCGCCGGATAGGCAGTTCCGTCAATCACAAAGGATTCCGGCGTTTCATAAGTATTATCATTCAGTGTAAAGTCCAGCGCCACGTTTTCCTTTTTCTCCGCGTATACCTGGTCTGCTTTTGCCCGCAGGCTGCTGACACTGATGGCAAACGCAGCTTCCTGTGTAGCCAGAGTCTCCTGTTCATGGCGCAGACCGTCCGCCGCATCATAAGAAGCGGACAGACGCACCCGGTATCTGCCTGCGGAAGTTACGGTAAAGCTTTCCGCTCCCTCAGACGCCACCTGGCGGGTTTCCAGAACTCTCCCGCTGATATCACACAGTTGAAGCTGCACCTGGGCAGCAATCTGTTCCGGATCATTGATCCGGAAGCTGGCATCGATGCGATTCGATCCTGTGCGCAAAGAAAGCGTCGCTTCCGGCGCTTTCCGGAATACGATAAAGGATGCTTCCGCCGGGAAATGCTTCTGATTTTCCAGCACGGCTTCCGTAATGTGCAGTTCCTGTCTGTTTCGGCTGCCCAAAGGCACCTGTACGGTATAGAGATTTTCCTCTCTTTGCACCGGACACGCTGTGCCGTTGACAATCAGCGCCTGCACGCCATAGAGGGAATCATTGCTGCTCTCAAAACGAAGGGTGGCCGTCAGCTGCTGCGCATCCACCGATACCAGCGCCGCATTTTGGAAGCTAAAATGATAAACGGATACGACTTCCACTTCTTTGCTGTACGCAGTTTCCGTTTTCTGGTTTTCTCCATTGTCCGGATTCTGATCCAGATCATAGGACAGAGAAACGCTGACCTGATAGATTCCGTTTTTCTCAATGCCGAGGGCGTAGGTCCCGGTATCTTTTTCCAGCGGAATTTCGTTTCGGAAATCATCCACTCCTGTAACAATGAGACTGCCCTTCTGCCATGCGCCGTCCGGATCTTCGATTTTGATGATGGCTTTCGGTTCTTCATCACTGCCGTCAAAAGTAAATTCCGCTACCTTTGGCACCGATTTCAAAACTTCCACCTGAAGGGAAGCATCCGCTGCCAGCGTAGTTTCTCCATACTGCAGTTCAGTGATATGAATCTCTTCCACACCGGCGGTGGTTCCCGCCGTATAAGCGATTTGATAATCGCCGTTTTCCAGCGGTTTGGGCGTATATTTCCGGTTGTTAATTACAAGCGCTGCAGGCGCTTCTTTGGTATTCGCGTAAATATGCAGCGTCAGCAGCAGGCTTTCTGCTTTCTGCACATACGGCTTGTCTGCGGCAGCTTCCGTAATCTGCGCCAGATAGTCGATCTGCACTTCTTCCGATACAATGACCTCATCGGAATGGGTCCGTCCATCCGCCGCGTCATAGGCGGCTGTCAGCGCAATTCTGTAGCTGCCTGCCTGCAATCCTTCAAAGACAGCCGTTCCATTTTCCAGATCCCGGGCGTTTTTCACCGCCAGGATTGTCTGATCCGCCCCTTTTAATACAAGCTTCAGATCCTGCAGCGTTTCGTCCGGATCGTTGACGGTATAGGACGCGCGGATCTCATCTGTGCCCGCCTCCGTTGTAAGTTCTGCCTTCGGCAGGGTTTTAAACACCACAAAGCCCGTTTCCTTCGGATCGACCGAAAACCGGGTCTGATCCTCCAAAATCGCCTCTGTGATGGTAAGCGTCGTTCTTGTACGCGCAGGCAGCGCAATTTTTACGACATAGCGCTCTCCCTCTTTTGTCACCGGATAATCCTTCCCCCCTGCCCGCACGGCGGCCACACCATAATACTTCGTGGCGTTGCTGCTGCGGAAGGAAAGCGTCACGGTTTTATTATCATAATCGATGGCGTCTACCTTCGCGTCACTGAAGGAGAACTGATAATCCACCAATACTTCCACATCTTTTTGTGCCAGGACTTCTCTGGTCTGATGCGCCGGTTCCTTCGGATTACTGTCCAGATCATAGGTCAGTTCCACCTGGATGTGATAGACACCGTTTTCTTTTAACTGCAGCGGGAAGGAATAAGGTGCTTCTTCCGGTGTAAAGTTTTCCTCCACACAGATATTTCCTGCCGCGTCCGAGACAAGTACGCTTCCGGACAGCAGCGCGCCATCTGCATCCGCTACAGCAAAGGAAAGGATGTGTTCATCCTTGCTGTCGTCAAATACCAGATCTTTCACCGCAGGTTTATCCTTCAGAACCTCCGCTGTCAGTACCGTATCCGTGCTGCAGATTTCCGTATCATAACGCAGCGCTTCCAGACGAATTTCTTCCTTTCCCGCCCGATCTGCAGCTGTATAGGAAAAGGCATACTTTCCTTCTGCTGTCTTTTCCGGAATGTATTCCGTGCCGTTTACCGTAATTGCAGACAGCGCCGCATCCGTATTGGACGCAATATCCACGGTAACCGTGATCTGCGCCTTCTTATGCGGATACGCTTCAGACAACGCCGCATCCCTAATTGCAGCCTCTGTGGCAACGCGCAAAGCGGTCTCATCCAGTGTTTCCATTGTATGGGACTTTCCGTCCACCGTATCATAATCCGCCGCCAGTTCCAGACGATAATCTCCGGCGCAGGCCCGGCTGTCCAGGTCAAAGCGAACCGATTTCGCATCTGCCTGCAGCGACTTCGTTTCCAGTATTTTGCCGTTCTTTGACAGAACTGCGTAATACGCCGACACCACGCCCGCCGGATCCGACAGCGTAAACGCCGCGTCGATGCAATGCTGTTTTTCATCAAATGCCGCAGGTGCCAGCGCAGCTTCCGGCGCCGGAAGAAACGTCTCCAGCGTCACCGCATCCACGTTCAGCTGATAACTGTTGTCCAGCACCAGCCCGGAAATCGTATAAACCGTATGTATATTTTCGTCATAAGGAATTTCCGCCTGCCAGACATTGCTGCCGTCTTCGCGGATTACCGGGTATTCCCGGCCGTTGACGATGATCCCGCGCACAGAACGTTCTGCCGGGGAAATCCGGCTCTCGAAACGGATCGTTACTTTTTTCTGCGTCGAATCTACCGCAGCCGATGCACCGGAAATCGTTCCTTCCACCACCGTAGCCGTAAACTGCTCTGACAGCAGCACGTCCATGCCCTCATGCGCCTGATTCCGGGCATCCTGATCCAGATCATAATATACCATCACGCCGATTTGATAGGTCATGCCCGGCGTCAGCTGCTGCAGGGTGTAAATATTCTCTCCGGCTTTCAGTTCCGAAGGGTCGATGGCCGCCTGGCTGTTGTCTTCTCCGGTCACCCGCAATATACCGCTTCGCAGCGCCTGATCCGGATCCGCGATATTCAGCAGCAGCTTATAACTATTTCCTTCTTCGTAAATCCGATATCCTGCCAACTGGGGTTTTTGCTTCAGCACAGCCGTCTGTACGGTATGGTCAATGGCAATCTGCCTGCCATTGTCCAGAATCAGTCCGGTCATATGCAGCGATACCGTTTCGCCGATTGTCTCCGGCAGCGGAATCTGCGCCGTATAGTACCGGTCTCCTCCCGGCAGAGCATAGCTTTCCAGCGGGTAGGCTTTGCCATTGATAATCACGCTTTTCGCCAGAGTCACCGGATAAATGCGCATTACAAAGCCCAGCGTCATCTGTTTCGTACCCTGTGTAAAATAGTAAACGCCATTGGTCAGATCGAGAGCGCTGCCTTCCGCCGCCTCAAATACCGGCTCCTGCAGGGAGGCGGTATACTGGGTCTGATCTCCGGCATCTTGAACGATATTACCTACATCGGAAATATTCACCCTGCCATCATGATTGACATCCGCACCGCTATGCTGATTCGCGCTGCTGCCGGCGGCCGGGGTCTGCCCATTGCCATTTTCCGGCGTTTTGTCAGCGGACGCCGCTTCTTCCGGCTCCAGCGCCAGCAGATATTCCATCACTTCCCTGGCATCCTCATAATCTACGCTGCCGTCTTTGTTCACATCCGGCGTCTGAATCGTCAGCACTTTGACGGTTCCAAAGAGCAACACAAGCACCGCAATAGCGCAAACGGCCGATGCGATGCTTCGTTTTGTCTTATCCTGTACTTTTCGGTAAACCAATACCACCGTCGCTGCAGCCACTAAAATCAGCACCACAAAAAGCACTGCCAGCCATCGGCTGCCGTGTCCTGCCTTTGCCTCTATAACCGCATTTTCAATTTCCGATTTCGATGCATCGCCCCCCGGATTGGTTTCATCCAGCGCATTTTCCATGATATAGACCGACACTGCGTCTCCCGAAATGGAAATCGTCTGTCCCTCCGTATCCGCAGCGGAAATCTGATCCACCTGAATTACGGCATCGCCTGCCGGCGCATCCTCTTTCACCCGGAATTTTATCTGCAGCACATTCGTGCCGCTTTCACCAGCTTTATTAATCAGCCCGAACTTATGATTCGCGCTGTTGTAAACAATATCTGACCACTGATCATCCAGCTGAAAGCTGTCCGTATCAACAGGCGCAAAAACATTTTTGTCATAGCTGAGTCTGGCGCTGTACGCATACAGCTTCGCTTCTTCCCCCAGACGCAGCGACAAAACCACTTCTCCTCCTCTTTCCGCTTTCTGTACATTCGTATCAAGGGTGATTTCGGCATCTGCCAATACCGGCGAAACCGCCAGCAGCAGAAAGACAAAAATACCGATCAATACGCCGCATCCTTTTCGTACTGTTTTCATACTCTGTAACTCCTTTTTACCGTTATAAGTCCGCCTGCTCCCGATGAACAGACTTTCGTAACAGATCTCCCGGCCTGCACGGACCGGACAAATCCAAAAACAATTTCTGCTTCGCATGCGGCGCGCTTTCCATCGCTTCGCCGTTCTCCGTATAAATCCCGCGCACCACCGCAGAGATATCGGCGCCTTCAGGCGACATAATTTCAATCTCATCGCCGGTATAAAATTTATTACGCTGGGTAATGCGGATACGTCCTTTCTCGTCCACAGCTTCCGCAATCCCTAAATAAATACTTTCCGTATGATAGGTGCTGCTGCCGTAAATCTGATCCTTTTCGTCCGGTTTTCCGAAATAAAATCCCGTCGTAAACTGCCGGTTGGTGCTTTTTTCGATTTCCGACAGGTACCAGGGCATATTTTCCCGGTATCGCGCCGGATCCGCGAAATAATCATCGATGGCCCGCCGGTAGGCTCTGGCCACCGTGGCGGCATACAGTCCGGTTTTCATCCGGCCCTCGACTTTAAAACTGTCGATTCCCGCCTCCAGCAGTTCTGGAATGTGCCCGATCATACATAAATCTTTGGAATTAAAAATATAGGTGCCCCGCTCGTTTTCAAACACCGGCAGATATTCACCGGGCCGCGTCTCCTCATTCAGGGTATATTTCCACCGGCAGGGGTGGGTACACAATCCCCGGTTGGCGTCCCTGCCCGTAAAATAATTGCTTAACAGGCATCTGCCGGAATAGGAAATACACATGGCGCCGTGGACAAAACATTCGATTTCCATTTCCGCCGGTATCTGGCTTCGAATTTCCGCCAGCTCCCGCAGCGAGAGTTCCCGGGCAGCCACGACCCGCCGGATGCCCTGTTCCCACCAGAAACGAAAAGACAGATAATTTGTAGTATTGGCCTGGGTACTTAAGTGAATGGGTATATCCGGCGCGTATTCCTTTGCAAGGGTCACCACCCCCGCATCCGAAATAATCAGTCCGTCGATCCCCGTCTGATTCAGTTCCTGAAAATAACGCCGGATGCCGTTCAGATCTGTATTGTGGGCAAAAATATTGGCCGTGACATACATTTTTTTCCCCCGCGCGTGGGCATAGGCCGCGCAGGATGTGATTTCCTCTATGGAAAAGTTGTCCGCTTTGGCCCGCAGTCCGTAGGCCTCTCCGCCGATATATACGGCGTCCGCACCGAAATCATATGCAATTTTCAGAATCTCCGCATTGCCTGCCGGCATAAGAAGTTCTGGTTTTTTCATTATTTTTCACCTTTAAACTGACCGTCAGCCCGTCTCCCACCGGCAGAACCACGGTCTGCATCTGATCGCTGTGGGTCAGTGCATACAAAAATTCCCGCATCCGGGTATGGGTCGTGCGGTCCCGGTGGGCTACCGCATACCGGGGCAGGCTGACACTGCCGTCCTGCAGCGCATTGTCCGACACCAGAAGGCCCCCCGGACTTAAAAGTCTGCACAGATGGGGCAGAAAAGAAAGATACTGTCCCTTTGCGGCATCCAGAAAAATAAAATCATAGCTGCCCTCCAGCAACGGCAGGATTTTATGTGCGTCACCTTCCAGCAGCCGGATTCGTTCTGCATAAGCAGATTGTTCAAAATGTTGTTTTGCGACAGGAATTCTTTTTTCACTGTTTTCAATCGTTGTAATCTTTGTCTGCGCGGGCGTACACCATGCCATAAACAACGCAGAAAAGCCGGTGGCAGTTCCTACCTCAAGAATCTGTGCCGGCGGCTGCTGCTGCAGCAAAAAATTCAAATACTGCTGTACGTCTTTTCTGATAACAGGCACATAAGTTCTATGTGCCTGTTCTTCTATTTCATTCAAAAATTCCGGCAGATCCGGATAGAGTGAAATCATGTATGCGTTTAATCTTTCATCTACCAGCAATGTCGGCTCCTTTCCGCTTTAAGGCCCTGTCTGCAGCATTTCCAGAATCCGGCTGGGCTTCATGGCGCTGTTGAACACGTAATTGCCTCCCACAATGCCGTCACTGCGGTCACTTAAGACCGCCTGCAGATAAAAGAGGGTTTTGTCTTCGATGATGCCGGCGTCTTCCAGCTGCTCCCCCACCTTGCGGGCAGTGCTGCCTTCCATGACGAAAACTTCCACATCTTCATTGACGCCGCCTTCCGTATAGGCTTCATCCATAAAAATGGCCCGGCCATAGCTGTAAGCATATCTTGCGCCCTGAAAGACCAGTATCAGCAAAATAATCCACAGAATACTGCGCAGCAGTATAAAAACCAGTTTGGAAGAATCATACTTTGCCTTCATCAATCATTCCTGCCATTTCTCTTTCTTTTCTGCCGCGCATCCGCGTATCAGACATCCATCATAATCGGAAGGATCATGGGACGGCGTTTGGTCTGCTTCCACAGATAACTGCCTGCCTCATCCCGAATCAGATTTTTGATCCGGTTGCTGTCACCGGTATGATTGTGCATACAGCGATCCAGCACATCCATAACCACCTGTCTGCAGCCTTCCAGCAGATCCTCCGACTCCCGTACATAGACGAAGCCGCGGGAAACGATATCCGGTCCCGATACAATCTGCCCGCTTTCGTAATCCTTGCTCATCACAATAATGACAATGCCGTCATCCGCCAGACGCTGCCGGTCCCGCAATACGATGTTTCCTACGTCGCCGACGCCGAGACCGTCCACATAAATGGAGCCGCAGGGCACTTCGCCGGTGATCTTTGCGCTCTCTCTGCTCAGTTCCAGAACCTGTCCCGAACTGAGAATGAAAATATTTTCTTTCGGCATACCCAGTTCCGACGCAATTGCCGCCTGGGCTTTCAGATGCCGGTATTCCCCGTGCACGGGAACCGCGTATTTGGGTTTTACCAGCGTATACAGGAGCTTGATTTCTTCCGAACAGGCATGTCCCGATACATGGGCATCCTGGAAAATCACATTGGCCCCCATGCGGGACAGCTCGTTGATGACTCTGGAAACCGCTTTTTCATTGCCGGGGATGGGATTGCTTGATAAAATCACCGTATCTCCCGGCTTGATAATGACTTTTTTATGAATATTGGCCGCCATTCTGGACAGCGCTGCCATGGACTCTCCCTGAGAGCCGGTGGTGATGATCACGGTTTTCTCATCGGGATAGTTTTTGATCTGTTCCACATCGATCAGCGTATTTGCGGGAATCCGCAGACAGCCCAGCTTCGCCGCCGTTTCCATGATATTCACCATGCTACGGCCTTCCACAACCACCTTACGGCCGTATTTATAAGCTGAATTGATGATCTGCTGCACCCGGTCCACATTAGAGGCAAAGGTTGCGACAATGATCCGGCTGTCTTTGTGCTCATCAAACAGGTGATCAAAGGTGCGGCCCACGGTCTTTTCCGACATGGTAAAGCCCTGACGCTCCGCATTTGTGGAATCGCAGAGCATGGCCAGCACGCCTTTTTTGCCAAGCATCGCAAAGCGGGACAGATCAATGGCATCGCCGAATACCGGCGTATAGTCCACTTTAAAATCACCGGTATGAACAACCGTTCCTGCCGGTGAGGTGATGGCAAGTGCCGCAGCATCTACAATGGAATGGTTTGTTTTGATAAATTCTACTCTGAAATCTCCTGCGTTGACACTTTGTCCGTGTTTTACAACTTTTCGCTTTGTCGTCTTTAATAATTCGTGTTCTTCCAGTTTGTTTTCAATGATGCCCATTGTCAGCCGGGTAGCGTAAATGGGGGCATTGACCTCTTTCAATACATAGGGAATTGCTCCGATATGGTCCTCATGACCATGGGTAATAAAAAATCCCTTGACTTTCGTAATATTTTCTTTCAGAAACGTAATGTCGGGAATCACAAAATCGATGCCCAGCATATCGTCCTCCGGAAATGAAAGACCGCAGTCTACTACGATAATGCTCTCACCGTACACAAATGCGGTAATATTCATTCCGATCTGCTCCATTCCTCCTAAAGGGATGATTTGCAGTTTTTCCAATCCTTTCATTCCACCTTTCTTTTACTCAATATCGTAATCATCCAGTAATTCTCTGAACACCGCCGCGACGGCCGAAAGCTCCGTCTCATCCTCCACAATCTCATACCTTGATTCGCTGTCCGTATCTTTGGCAGTGTCCCGCAAAATAAAGGAAAGGGCTTCGTCGCTGTCTTCATCTGCAACCAGCAGATAGTTGGTGGCATTCACTCTTGTGTCTGCAATGATGTAAAATGTTTCCTCCGTTTCATCCGGATATGTAATAAATTTAACTTTTTCCATACTGCTACCTCTGCGTACAGTCTAAGAATTCGACAGATAATCCAGATAGTTCTGCAGAATCAGCTCGGCGGCAATCCGGTCCACCAGCGCTTTTTTCCTTTCTCTGCTGATATGGCCTTCAGCCATCGCTCTGTGTGCTTCCACGCTTGTCCGCCGTTCATCCCATAAAATGACCCGGCAGCCGGTTCTGCGCTCCAGCGCCTGTGCCACTTCCTTTGTTTTTTCACAACGGATGCCTTCGTCGTTGTTCATATGCCTTGGATACCCCAGCACAATGGTATCCACTTCATATTCCGATACCAGCTGTTCAATGCGCGCAAATGTACGGCGCAGCTTATTTTCCGCGTCCCTGCGGATGATCTCCAGTCCCTGGGCGGTAATCAGCAGGGGATCGCTCACCGCGACGCCCATGGTCTTTGCGCCGTAATCCAGTCCAAGTATACGCATACTGTCACCAGTTCTTCGCTTTGATATAAGTCGAGAGCATTTCTTCCACCAGCTCGTCCCGCTCCACCTTCATGATCAGACTTCTGGCATTCTGATGCGAAGTGATATACGTCGGATCTCCGGACATAATATAACCCACGATTTGATTGACAGGATTATATCCTTTTTCCAGCAGCGCGCCGTATACCTTTTCCAATACGAGCTGCGCTTCGCTTTTGGGATCGATCGGGATTCTGATTCTCTGGGTATTACGCATGTTGTCCATACTGTATTTCACATCCTTTTTCTGTATACATCCACTGTTTCTCATCTCGTGGTCAAAGCCTGCACCCCATTTTATTTTAACATAAGACGGAGAAAAAACAAGTGGCAGTTTCTCAAAGGCACTGTCCGCACAGGATATCCTCCTGCAAATTTGCGCCGATCTTTACCGGTAAAAGCTGATTGTGCAAATCTTCTTCACTTTTTACGGCGACCCGCAGATAATCCTTTGTCCGGCCCAGCTGATAACGGATGCCATTTACATGCAGTGCTTCTTCAAACAGCACTTCCGCTTCTGTTCCCATTCTCCTCTTTCGGAAAGCGGCGGCATTAACGGCATTCAGCTCTGCCAGTATGCGGCTCCGTTCTTTTTTCACCAAAGCGCTCAGCTGGCCGCCCATGGCCGCGGCGACGGTGCCTTTGCGCATGGAATAGGGAAAAATATGGGTTTCATAAAACCGAATGCGTTCCAGAAAGCGCCGGGTTTCTTCGAATTCCTCCTCGGTTTCCTGGGGAAAACCCGTGATGACGTCGGTGGTCAGGGCCGGGTCGTCAAAAGCGTTACGCAGAATTTCGGTCTTTTCAAAATATTCCTCCGGCGTATAATGCCGGTTCATCCGTTTCAGCACCGTTTCGCTTCCGCTTTGCAGCGACAGATGAAAATGGGGACAGATCTTCGGCATCTGCGTCAGCGCCTGCGCAAAGTCCGGCGTAATGATCCGGGGTTCCAGACTGCCCAGCCGGATCCGCGCAATCCCTTCGATTTTATGCACCTGCTGCAGCAGCGTCAAAAGATCCGCAGACCCCGGCAAATCTTTTCCGTAGGAACTGATATGAATGCCGGTTAAGACAATCTCCCGGTATCCTTTCTCCGCCACATAGCGGACTTCCTTCAGAATGTTTTCCGGTGCCCGGGACCGGATACCGCCCCGGACGTAAGGAATCAGGCAATACGTACAGAAGGCGTCGCAGCCGTCCTGGATCTTGATATCCGCTCTGGTATGCTCCACCGGCGCCGCCAGTGTAAAATTTTCATAGGCCGGGTGCTTCTCTTTCCGGATATCCGAAACCGTGTTCTGAAAGCCCTGCACAGACAGCGCCTGTTCCACGGTGGCCACAATATCCTTCTTTCCTTCATTTCCGATCACCAGATCCACGCTTGCGTCCGCCGCCGCTTTTTGGGGATCCGCCTGTACGTAGCAGCCCACCGCCACAACCAGCGCCCGGGGATTCTGTTTTCTGGCCTTATGCAGCATCTGCCGGGACTTCTGGTCCGCCACGTTCGTTACGGTACAGGTATTGATCACGCAGATGTCGGCAGCTTCCGAAAAGTCAACGATCTCATATCCTTTTTCCGCAAAAGCCGTTTGCATTGCCTGTGTTTCATAGGAATTTACCTTACAGCCCAAATTATGGAAAGAAACTTTCATATTCAATCCGCCAAACCCCATTTATTTATTGACATTTTCCCAAAACTCATATACAATTTAACCAGAATTTAACATCTGGGAGGTGTCATTATGAAAACGGTATCCATTTCACTTAATTCCATCGATAAGGTAAAATCATTTGTAAATGCTATTACCAAATATGAAAATGATTTCGATCTTATCTCCGGAAGATATGTCATCGATGCAAAATCCATCATGGGTATTTTCAGTCTGGATCTTTCCAAACCGATCGATCTGACCATCCATGCTGCTGACAATATGGACGAGATCATGGAAGTGATTGCGCCTTACATTGTCTGAGTTTCAAAGAAGCAATACTACATACGGCTGCTTTTTTCAAGGCAGCCGTATTTTTTTGATTACAGCGTCAAAAGTTCGAACCCACGGTATGCTTGCATACCAGTGGGTGAGAAGCTTTATGACGCGCCCCGACATGAGGAAGAAATGGGGCTTAGGGCCCCATGGATTCCGAATGTTGGGCAGGATTGTGAAAGCTGCGAAGCAGCGAAACAATCCGTAATCACTTGAATCATTTTATGCTGGCGTTACTGAAAGCACTGGATCAGCTCCGCTTCCGCGATGGCTTTTTCCATCAGTTCGTCAATCACGTCTTTTAAATTTTCCTCTGATTTCTCAATGACTTTCAGATTCGGCTTCGTAACGGGATGCTTCGCCACGAAAATGGTACAGCAGTCCTCATAGGGCAAAATCGAGGTCTCATAGGCGCCGATTTTTTCCGAAATATTGATAATATCCTGTTTGTCCAGCGCCGCCAGCGGCCGATAAACCGGCAAGGTGCACACCGCGTTGGTACAGGCCAGCGACTGCATGGTCTGGGAGGCCACCTGTCCGATGCTTTCCCCGGTGACAAGTCCCAGGCACTCTCCTTCTTTCGCAAAATGCTCCGCGATCCGCATCATATAGCGGCGCATGATAATGGTCAGCTCATCGTGGGGGCATTTGTCATAGATGGCCAGCTGAATGTCCGTAAAATTCACCACATGCAGATAAATGGTTCCGGTATAGCGGGCGATGATCTTTGCCAGATCCACCACCTTCTGCTTTGCCCGCTCGCTGGTATAGGGCGGCGCATGAAAATAAACCGCGTCCAGGGAAACGCCCCGCCGGGCGATCATATAGCCGGCCACCGGCGAATCGATGCCGCCGGACAAAAGCAGCATGGCCTTGCCTGCCGTTCCCAGCGGCAGTCCGCCGGCCCCAGGCAGAATCAGCGAATACAGGTAAATACTCTTTCTGACCTCTACCACCAGTTCCACTTCCGGCGAATGCACGTCCACCTTCCAGTCGGGAAAGGCGTCTAAGATCATGCCGCCCATTTCCCGGTTGATCTGCATGGAATCATATGGATAGGCCTTCTCCGACCTTCTGGCGCAGACCTTAAAGGTTCTGGGACCTGCCGGATACATTTCGGAAACAAATTCCACCAGGTTCCGGCCCATTTCCTCCAGTCCGCACTGGGGAATCTCCACCACCGGACAGATGCCGGAAATGCCGAAAATCCGGGAAAGACAGTCCACCGTTTCCTCATAATCATAGTCTGCCAGACAGTCAATGAAAATCCGGCCCTGTTCCTTGTAGACCTGAAAACTGCCTTCCAGCCGTTTCAGCGAATGCCGGATATGGTTCACCAGACTATTCTCAAATAAATAGCGGTTTTTTCCTTTGACGCCGATTTCGGCATATTTGATCAGAAATTTTTTAAAAATCATCGGTATGCTCCTTATGAGAAGTAGACCACGTCGTCCGCAATCTTTTCGGTGGGTTCAATGGAAACCACTTCCAGTACCGGCCCTTCTCCGCCGTAAAGACGATTATATTCCTTTGTAACCTTTGCTTTCACATGCACCCAGTCTCTGGGCTGATAATCCGCCGCCGTGAAACAGCGGGCAATGAGTCCGATATAACGGATATCTTCCGCGCAGCAGGTCATGGCAAAGCGTCCCAGCACCAGATGTCCTTTGGGAATGTCCCTGCCTTTATATACGATGGCCTTAAACTCCGCTTCCACACCGTCATATTTTTCCGGATTGTCCATCAGATCCAGGTACCAGATACCGAAATCCGCCTCGTCGATGGAAATCTTGCCGGAAGAAATATCATAACCCAGATTTTCCGCCTCCGGCGCCAGGATGCGCCCGTCCGTGGTTTCATACAGAATCTGCACGCCCCGGTTGACGGCTTTGATATTTCTGCGGAACAGGGTCTGGTCCGTATCGTCGCTGCAGCGGTTGATGACGATCAGATCCGCGTAGGTGACCTGGGAGATCAGGAAAGCCTTCATATTGGTGAGATACATGGAAAACATGGTGGCGTCAATGGTGGTTAAAATCTGCGCCAGGATCCAGCGTTTCGGCAGCGTCAGATGCAGCACCGTATTGATATTCCACATACCGTTGAACTCGATCATGACCTGCCGCGGTTTGTACTGCACGTTTAAAGTATGCAGCAGTTCCTCCGTCAGATCCCCTTCGTCTTCCACGTCCACGGAAAAAGCATTAGCCTTTTCCATCAGGCTCTGATCATAGGGCACCGTGCCGTCCTCGCAGCGGATAATCAGGGTCTTTCCGCCGGCCTGAAACTCCGGATCTTTGATGGTGTCCATAATAAACGAGGTTTTTCCGCTTTCCAGAAAACCGGTAAATAAAAATACAGGTACTTCCATGGGCTTCACATCCTTTTAAATCAAAAATAATGCTTTGATCCTGTCCTCAAACAGCTCTGTGCCGATGACGCAGATCCGTCCCGTGTAATCCGGGCTGCCTTCGCGGATTTCGTATTCCTCCGGCACCATATCAAATTCGTACCAGCCGCCTTCTTTCGATTCTACCATGCCTTTGGCACGCAGCACCGTACCGCAGCTGCCTTCCGAAAGGACTTTCAGGATCTGTTCCAGTTCTTCCTTCGAATATTTGTTGACGGTTTCCGTACCCCAGTCGGAGAACACCTCATCGGCGTGATGATGGTCATGATGGTCGTGATCGTGGTCATGATGGTCATGATCGTGGTCATGATGGTCGTGATCGTGGTCATGATGGTCGTGATCGTGGTCATGGTCATCATGATGGTCGTGATGGTGTTCATGGTCGTGGTCATGCACTTCCTCTTCATAGCCTTCCATCAGCTCGTCCACCAGATCAATGGTTTCCTCCATTACCTGGGCGATCCGCTTTCCGTCAATGGCATCCCAGGGGGTGGTAATGATGTGGGCCTTCGGATTGTGTTCTTTCAGCAGATCCACCGCCGTCTTTAAATCCGCTTCCTGCATCATCTGCGTCCGGCTGACACAGATCGTACCGGCATATTCGATCTGATTTTCAAAAAACTCTCCGAAATTTTTCAGGTAAACCCGGGTCTTTTTGCCGTCCACTACGGCAACGGCGCTGGTCAGCTGCAGGTCGCAGTCTTCTTTGACGCCATCTACCGCATGAATCACATCGGAAAGTTTTCCGACCCCCGAGGGCTCAATGATGATCCGGGTCGGCGCATAGGTATGGATGACCTCCGAAAGGGCCTTCGCAAAATCCCCCACCAGCGTACAGCAGATACAGCCGCTGTTCATTTCGGAAACCATGATGCCGGCATCCTTCATAAAACCGCCGTCGATGCCGATCTCGCCGAATTCATTTTCAATCAGAACAATCTGCTCGCCCTGATACGCTTCCTTCAGCAGCTTCCGGATCAAAGTTGTTTTTCCGGCGCCGAGAAAACCGGAAACAATCGTTACTTTTGTCATGTTATCCCTTCTTTCCGCCTTTCAGATAAAGTCTGCAAGGCAAATATTACTGATCAGAAAACCCGCATCCGTAAAAAAGAGACGATCTCCTTTCCTCTGCAGGTATCCGTTGTTCACATGCTTTTCTATTATATTACCGTATCGCTCCCACAGGTCAAGTCCGAATTTTGCCCTGAAGCCGGAAATACTGACGCCTTCCTGCCGCCGCAGCCCCAAAATCATGGTTTCCGCCATGGCCTCTTCCGCTGACATGGGCGCATCTGCTCTTAAAAACCGGTCCGGCCACAGCCGGGCCGCCTGCCTGCAATAGCTTTGCAAATCCTCAGGATTTTCATACCGGCACTCTCCCACCAGAGACGCCGCTCCGAGACCGAACCCCACATAGGGCGTCCGAAGCCAGTAGCCGTCATTGTGCCTGCAGTACAATCCATCTTTTGCGAAATTGGAAATCTCATACCGGTGATAGCCGCAGGAGGCAAGATAAGAAACCGCATACAGATACATGTCGGTTTCCTCGTCTTCCGAAGGCAGCAGCGGCTGGTCTTCGCCCCGCATCTTTGCCTCCATGGCCACGTGATACTGCGTATAAAAAGGGGTATTTTCCTCTATGATCAGCGAATAGGCGGAAATGTGGGTCAGTCCCAGCCGGGTCGCGGTATGCAGGCTGTCCTGCCAGACTGCCATGCTCTGCCCCGGCAGGGCAAACATCAGATCCGCGCTGATATTGGAAAAGCCCGCCGCTTTCGCATCCGCGATCACTACAAAAGCGTCCTGCTTCGTATGAATCCGGCCCAGTGTTTTCAGTATCCCGTCGTCAAAAGACTGTACGCCGATACTCAGCCGGTTCACCCCCGCCTGCCGCAGCGCCGCCAGTTTGGCAAGATCTGCGGTTTTCGGATTGCATTCCACAGTAATTTCCGCATCCAGCGCGATAAAAAATTCTGCCGCAGTACGGAAAGAATCTCCGTCAGCGCCTCCGCAGGCAGCGCGGTAGGAGTCCCGCCGCCGAAAAAAACGGACGTCACCTGCCGGTCTCTTGCCTCGGGGAATCCAGAAATTTCCTGCACCAGCGCTTCCATGTACTGTTTCTGCATTTCCCCGGAAGCAGGAAAAGACAGAAAATCACAGTAACCGCATTTTGCAAGGCAAAAGGGGATATGAATATATATTTCCAGTTGTTCCATTTTTATCCTCTGCCGAAAGGAGCGTGTTTCAGTCTTCTTCCAGTTTCAGCACGCTCATAAATGCCTTCTGCGGTATTTCCACATTGCCGATCTGGCGCATCCGCTTCTTGCCTTCCTTCTGCTTCTCCAGCAGCTTCTTCTTTCTGGTGATATCGCCGCCGTAACATTTGGCAAGCACGTCCTTTCGGACGGCTTTGACGGTTTCTCTGGCAATGATCCGGCCGCCCACTGCCGCCTGAATGGGAATTTCAAACAGGTGTCTGGGAATCTCCTCTTTCAGCTTCTCGCACATTTTCCGGCCCCGCTCATAAGCGGAATCCTCATGTACAATAAAGGAAAGGGCGTCCACTTCTTCCCGATTGATGAGAATATCCAGCTTCACCATATTGGAACGGCGGTATTCCTTCAGCTCATAATCAAAGGAGGCGTAACCCCGGGACCGGGATTTCAGTGCGTCAAAGAAATCGTAAATGATCTCATTTAAAGGCAGAACATATTTGATCAGGGCTCTGGTTTCTTCCAGATATTCGATACCCACATACTCGCCCCGCCGCTCCTGACACAGATCCATAATGGTGCCAATGTACTGGGAGCTGACAATGATTTCCGCGTCCACCACGGGTTCCTCCATATATTCAATTTCCGATGGATCCGGCAGATTGCTGGGATTGGTCAGTTCCAGCACCGTGTGGTCGTTTTTGTGTACTTTGTAAATAACGCTGGGGGCCGTGGTCACCAGATCCAGATTGTACTCCCGCTCCAGCCGTTCCTGTACGATTTCCAGATGCAGCAGTCCCAGAAAGCCGCAGCGGAAGCCGAAGCCCAAAGCCGCGGAAGTCTCCGCTTCATAAAAAATGGCGGCGTCGTTTAACTGCAGCTTTTCCAGCGCGTCCCGCAGATCCTGATAATGGGCGCCGTCTGCCGGATAGATGCCGCAGTATACCATGGAATTGACCTTTTTGTAACCGGGCAGCGGTTCCGGACAGGGACGCAAATCTTCGGTAACGGTATCTCCCACCCGGGTATCCCGCACATTTTTAATGCTGGCTGTAAAATAACCCACCGCACCGGCGGAAAGCTTCTCGCAGGGAATGAACTGTCCGGGGCCGAAGTATCCCACCTCCACCACCTCCGCCACGGCTTCGGTGGCCATCATCCGCACCCGGGATCCTTTGCGGATCACACCGTCCATCACCCGGACAAAGACGATGACGCCCTTATAGGAATCATAAACGGAGTCAAAAATCAGGGCTTTCAGCTCTTTTTCGGAATCTCCTTCCGGCGCCGGAATCCGTTCCACAATCTGTTCCAGCACGTCTTCGATGTTAATGCCGTTTTTGGCGGAAATCTGCGGCGCGTCCTGGGCCTCGATACCGATAATATCTTCGATTTCATTGACCACCCGCTCCGGATCGGCGCTGGGCAGGTCGATTTTATTGATCACCGGAAGCACTTCCAGATCATGGTCGATGGCCATATAAACGTTGGCCAGAGTCTGGGCCTCGATGCCCTGGGCGGCGTCCACCACCAGCACCGCGCCTTCGCAGGCCGCCAGGGACCGGCTGACTTCATAGTTGAAATCCACATGGCCGGGGGTATCGATCAGATTGAAAATGTATTCCTCTCCGTTATTTGCATGATAAATAATCCGGACGGTCTGGGCTTTGATGGTAATGCCCCGTTCCCGTTCCAGATCCATATTGTCCAGCACCTGCTCCGACATTTCCCGGCTGGTCAGCAGGCCGGTTTTTTCGATGATCCGGTCGGCCAGGGTGGATTTACCGTGATCGATATGGGCAATGATGCAAAAATTTCGTATATTTTTCTGTGGAATATCCTGCATGATCTTCCTCTCCTTTAAGATATCAGCATCGGACTGTCAAAGTCGGACAAAACCGCCCTCATACAGCTTCTGCAGGGACAAGAGTATGCCCAGCTTCACATGGGGCCAGGTTAAGCCCCCCTGAAAATACACCGCGTAGGGTTCCCGGATAGGTCCGTCCGCAGAAAGCTCGATGGAGGAACCCTGTACAAAAGCGCCGGCCGCCATAATGACCTTGCTTTCGTAACCTGCCATATCCGAAGGCTCCGGCACCACCGCGCTGTCTACTGCGGCAGCCGCCTGGATGCCTCTGCAAAAGGCGCACATGGCTTCCTCTGAGCCCAGCACCACGCTCTGGATAATGTCGTGCCGTTCTTCTCCTGCGGCAGGAATCACCGGAAATCCCAGAGATTCATAAATGCCGGCCGCAAAGACAGCGCCTTTTAAGGCCGCCGCTACGACCACCGGCGACAAAAACAGTCCCTGATAAAAAGAAGGCAGCATACCGATGGAGGCACCCACTTCTTTTCCCAGGCCCGGCGCGGAAAGCCGGACCGCGCATTTTTCAATGCAGTCCTTCTTTCCCACAATATATCCGCCCACCGGCGCAAGGCCGCCGCCGGGATTTTTAATTAACGAACCCACGCACAGATCCGCACCTGCTTCCGTAGGTTCCTGCATTTCCGTAAACTCTCCGTAACAATTGTCCACCATGCAGATCAGATCCGGCTTGATGCTTTTTACAAACGCGATCAGCTCACCAATCTGCTGCACGGAAAAGGAAGGCCTGGTCTGATAGCCTTTGGAGCGCTGGATGGTCACCAGCTTTGTTTCCGGGCGAATCGCCTGCCGGATGGCCTCGTAATCAAAGCTGCCGTCGCTTTTTAAATCCGCCTGCCGGTAGCTAATGCCGTATTCCGCCAGAGATCCGGCGGAAGGCACGATACCGATGACCTTTTCCAGCGTGTCGTAAGGCTTTCCCACCGGGGAAAGCAGTTCGTCTCCGGGCCGAAGCAGCGCCGCCAGCGCAATCTGCAGCGCATGGGTGCCGCACATGATCTGGGGCCGCACAAGGGCATCCTCGGCGCCGAAGACCGAAGCATACACGGCTTCCAGCGCGTCCCTGCCATAATCGTCATAGCCGTAGCCCGTGGAGGTGCCCAGATGCATTTCCGCGATTTTATTTTCCTGCATGGCCCGGATGACCTTCAGCTGATTGTACTCCGCCAGATCATCATAGCCCGCGAAACGTTCTTTTAGCCCTTCCAGTATACGGCTTGCATACCCGATCACTTTATCATCCAGTCCGAAACTTTTATACTGTGTTTCCAGACGCATCTGTAATTCCTCTTTCTCTCAAAATATCGCACATGGCGGCAAGCATGGCGCCGTCATCGTATCCGTAGGCCTGTTTGTCCATCCAGATGACTTCTTTTTCCCGGCGAAACCAAGTCAGCTGCCGCTTGGCAAAATGCCGGGTATCGCGTTTGATGATCCGCAGGGCCTCCTCCTTTGTCAGTTCGCCGTCCAAAAAGGCCAGCAGCTCTTTGTAGCCCAGTCCCTGCATCGATACCATATCTCTGGTGAGTCCTGCCGCTTTCAGCCGCCGAACCTCGTCTTCCAGTCCTTCCTCCATCATCTGGTCCACCCGCCGGTCGATCCGGGCATACAGCTTTTCCCGGGCGTCCGTCAGGACAAAATACGCAAAAGCGTAGGGTGATTCTTTTGCCCGCTGCTGCGCATTGTGCTCGGAAAGCGGTTGGCCGCTCTGTTCATAAAAGGTCAGAGCCCGCACCACGCGCTTTACGTTCTGGGGCGGAATATGTTCCGCCGATACGGGATCCTTTTCGGCAAGCAGGCGGTGCAGGGCAAAGACGCCCTCCCGGGCCGCCATGTCCTCATACTTTTTCCGAAGTCCGGAATCGTTTCCGTTTTCCGTAAAATCAATATTGTAAAGGACGCTCTGAATATAAAATCCGGTGCCGCCCACCAGCAGGGGAATGTGCCCCCGGCTGTAAATCTCCTCCATGGCGGCCATGGCGGCCGTCTGAAAACGGACCACGTCAAAGCTTTCCGTCGGATCCAGCACGTCGATGAGATGGTGCCGGACCCCGTCCATTTCCTCCGGTTTGATTTTCGCGGAACCGATGTCCATGCCCCGATACACCTGCATGGAGTCCGCAGAAATGATCTCCGCGCTGGTGGCCTTTGCAAGGGCGATGGAAAGGGCCGTTTTTCCTACGGCGGTAGGTCCCGTCAATATAACAAGGGGTTTCTTTTTCATATCAGGTCCGACCAAATCTTTTTTCTATTTCCTGTTTTGTCATAGAAATCATCGTAGGTCTCCCGTGGGGACAGTGATAAGGATCCTCCAGCTTCATCAGCCCGCGGATCAGTTCCTGCACTTCCGCCCCGGAAAGCCGCATATTGCCTTTCACCGCCGCCTTGCAGGAAATGGTGGCGCATCTGGCCAGCAGTTTTTCCAGCCGCATGCCCCGTACCTCATCCAGGGAATCCAGCAGTTCCCGGAAAGCCTCCGCACTGCCCAGATCCGGCAGATCCAGCGGAACAGCAGACAGGGCAATTTCCCGGCCCCCGAAGGAAGCAATCTCAAATCCCAGTTTTTCAAAATCCGACAGAAATTTCTCCAGCCGGCGTTCCTCCATGGGCTGCAGGGAAATGATGACCGGTGGGGAAATCCGCTGGGTAAAATGTTGGCCGCTGCGCAGCTTTTCCAGCAGTGTCTCATACAGCAGCTTTTCATGGGCCGCATGCTGATCCAGCAGATACATTTTATCTTCCAGCTGCAAAATCCAGTAGGTGTCAAATACCTGTCCGATGATCCGGATATCCGGCAGGGTATCTTCCTGCAGCAGCACCTTTTCCGGCAGCCGGATCTGCGCGACATCCGTCCGGGGTTCGGCCGTTAGCGCCCGGCTTCTTTCCGCAATTTTTTTCTCTTCAAAGGGTTCCGGCGCCGCAGCGTCTTTCAGTGTCTGGGGTCGGGGCGCAAAATCCCTGGGCAGATAGGAAAAAACCGCTTTTTCCGCCCGGGGTTTTTCTTCTTCCGCCGGTTCCGAAGGCTGCTTTTCCTGCACTGCCGCAGGCTGCAGCTGCACCTGGGGAATCCATTCTTTGTTCTGCAGGGTTTTACGGACACAGTCTGCCAGCAGTTCGTAAACTTCCGCTTCATTTTTGAGCCGCAGTTCCATTTTCGCCGGATGTACATTGACATCCAGATCTTCCGTTGGAATACTTAAATCCAGTACATAGACCGGATACCTGTGCTGCATGAAAAAGCCGCGGTACCCGTCCTCCACCGCATTTTCGATGACTTTGCTTTTGATGTATCTTCCGTTGATAAAATAATATTCATAAGAACGGTTGCCTCTGCCGATCTCCGGCCGGCCGATATAGCCGCTGACAGAGGCGAAAGCATTTTCCGCCGTCACCGGAACCAGATATTTGGCAATGTCTCTGCCCAGTACCCGGTAAATGCTCTCCATCCGTCCCTGTTCTTTGGCGTTGCCGTAGGTCAGAAGCCGGACTTTTCCCTGACTGACAAATTTAAACCCGATTTCCGGATGGGACAGAACCACCGCCTGCATCAGTTCCATGATGCGTCCAGCCTCGGCATTTGCGCTGCCCAGATATTTTCTCCGGGCCGGCGTATTATAAAACAGGCTGCTGACCACAATGGTGGTGCCGTTTGGGATCCCGGCGTCGGTACATACCACTTCTTCGCCGCCGTGAATGACGTAGCGGGTGCCGCTCATGGCCTCTTTTGTCTTGGTCAAAAGCTCCACCTTTGCCACGGAAGCAATGCTGGAGAGCGCTTCTCCCCGAAAGCCCAGGGAATGTACCGAAAAAAGATCCTCGATGGTTCTGATCTTGCTGGTGGCATGCCGCGTAAAGGCCAGGGGCACGTCCTCTTTCATTATGCCTCTGCCATTATCCGTAATGCGTATATAGTTGATTCCGCCGTCCCGGATTTCCACGGAGATTTCCGTCGCCTTGGCATCGATGGCATTTTCAATCAGCTCTTTGACCACCGACGCCGGCCGCTCGATGACTTCCCCGGCGGCAATCTGATCTATGGTTTGTTTGTCCAGCAGCGCTATATTTCCCATTTTGTTTCCTTACAGACTGTCTTTCAGTCGTTTCTGCAGTGCATACAGCCGGTTCATGGCTTCCATCGGCGTCATGACACTCAGTTCCATCTCTTTCAGTTCATTTATTATATCATTTCTTAACATATCGGACAAGGTCATCTGGGCATCCGGCTGCTTCTCTGCCGCCGGCGGCTGCACGGGACCGGTCTGCACCGTAATGTCCGCCCGTTCCAGCTGTTCGGCCAGTTCCTTTGCCCTGCCGGTGACCGATTCCGGCACCCCGGCCAGCCGCGCCACCTGAATGCCGTAGCTTTTGTCCGCGCCGCCCCGGATGATTTTCCGCAGGAAAATAATATCGTCCCCTTGCTCTCTGACGGCAATACAATAGTTTTTAACCCCGGGAATTTTTCCTTCCAGCTCGGTCAGTTCATGATAATGGGTAGCAAACAGGGTCTTGGCACCCAGCAGCCTGGGGTCGCAGATGTGCTCGATCACGGCCCAGGCGATGGACAACCCGTCGTAAGTGGAAGTGCCCCGGCCGATTTCATCCAGAATCACGAGACTGTTTTTCGTGGCATTCCGCAAAATATTGGCCACCTCGGTCATTTCCACCATGAAGGTACTCTGTCCGCTGGCCAGATCATCGGAAGCTCCTACCCGGGTGAAAATCCGGTCCACGATCCCGATATTTGCCGACGCGGCGGGCACAAAAGAACCGATCTGCGCCATCAGCACAATCAGCGCGCACTGCCGCATGTAGGTGGATTTTCCGGCCATGTTGGGTCCGGTAATGACGGCGGCCCGGTTCTCTGCATTGTCCAGATATGTATCGTTTTCAACAAAATGATTTTCCTTCAGCATCTGTTCGATGACGGGATGCCGGCCACCTTTGATTTCAATGATACCCCTGGTATTGATTTGCGGCCGGACATACCTGCCCACGGCCGCCGCCTGGGCCAGAGAAGCAAACAGATCCAGCTGGGCCAGGGCCTCCGCCGTGGTGCGGATTCGCTCGATCTGCCCGCCGATCCGGTCTCTCAACTCGGCAAACAGGGAATATTCCAGTGAAATCAGCTTGTCCTCCGCCCCTAAGATCAGATCTTCCAGTTCCTTCAGCCGGGGCGTAATAAAACGTTCCCCGTTGGTCAGGGTCTGCTTTCTGCTGTAATCCTCCGGCACCATGTGCAGAAAAGAATTGGACACCTCCAGATAGTATCCGAACACCTTATTATATTTGATTTTCAGATTCCGGATGCCCGTCCGTTTCCGTTCCGACTCTTCCAGTTCTGCCAGCCAGCCCTTGCCTTCTGTTCCGGCGGCCCGCAGCCGGTCTACTTCTTCAAAATAACCGTCCCGGATGATGCCCCCGTCCTTCATGGCCAGGGGCGGATCGTCGCAGACCGTCTCCGCGATCCAGCCGCAGATATCTTCCAGCGGATCCAGTTGATCATAGATTTCTTTCAGCAGACCGCCGGGAAAGTCCTCCAGCAGCCGGCGGATATGGGGCAGCATTTCCAGAGAACCGCGAAAGGCGGTAAGGTCTCTGGGATTGGCGGTCTGGTAACTGATCTTCGTTAAAATTCGTTCCAGATCATATACCGGCTGCAGATATTCCCGCAGTTCTTCCCGGAGAATATGATCGGAAAGCAGGGCTTCCACCGCATCCTGCCTGTCTGTAATTTCCTCCGAATCCAGGGACGGCTGCTCAATGACGCTCCGCAGTTTTCTGGCGCCCATGGCCGTCTTCGTATAATCCAGCACGCCCAGCAGCGCGCCTTTTTTCTTCTTCTCCCGCATGGTTTCCGTCAATTCCAGATTTCTTCTGGTAAAATTGTCCAGCACCATGTATTTTTCAATGCTGTAAGTTTCCAGCTTCGTAATATGGGACAGATCATTTTTCTGCGTCCGGAACAGATATTCCAGCATGGCGCCTGCCGCCATCACCGCCGCATCCATATCAATGAGGCCGATGCCTTCCACGGAAGCGGCCTTAAAATGTCCGCAAAGACGCTTTTTCGCTTCTTCCTCATCATAATAGTCCGGCTCCAGCGCCGTCATCAGCGTCATGCAGCGATCCCTGATTTCCTGCAGATCAACGCCGCACATGACAAAGGTCTGGTTGTAAATCAGCTCCGCAGGGGCATATCTGTATATTTCATCCAGCAGTTTTTCCCGGCCGCTTAGTTCCGTCACCGCAAAATATCCGGTAGACACGTCACAGACGGCCAGACCGAAACGATCCGTCGCATAACAGACCGACATCAGATAATTACAGCGGGTATCATCCATGGTTTCCGTGGACAGATTTGTTCCCGGCGTCACGATCCGCACCACTTCCCGTTTTACCAGATCTTTTGCCAGCTTCGGGTCTTCCACCTGCTCGCAGATGGCCACCTTATACCCCCGCTGTACCAGCCGGTTCAGATAGACGTCCACCGCATGATAGGGAACGCCGCACATGGGGGCCCGCTCCGGCAGACCGCAGTTTTTGCCGGTTAAGGTCAGCTCCAGTTCCTTGGCCACCCGCTCCGCGTCTTCAAAAAACATCTCATAAAAATCACCAAGGCGGTAAAATAAAATACAGTCTTTGTATTCCGCCTTGGTTTCGAGATAGTTTTTCATCATGGGAGATACCTGGTCATAGATACCTTTTTCTGTCGTACTGTTTGCCTTCATACATGCCGCAGAGCAAACGCTCTGCGCCTCTCCTTTCCTGTCAGCCCAGCAGATCGATGCCCTCCGCCTGCAGCCGCCGGTACAGCCCGGCCAGGGGCAGTCCCACCACATTCTGATAATCGCCGCGGATCCACCGGATATTTACCATACCGATGCCCTGCACCGCATAGGCGCCGGCCTTGTCCATGGGCTCCTTTGTTTCCACATACCGCATAATTTCCTCGTCGGACATCCCGTACATGCAGACATCCGTGGTTTCGCAGAAGGTTCCTCTTTTTACATTTTCACCCTTTTGCAGGATATACGTCACACCGGTATACACCTGATGCACATCGTTCTGCAGGCTCTGCAGCATACAACAGGCGTGGGCCTTGTCCCTCGGCTTTCCCAGAATACTGCCGTTATGGTAAACAATGGTATCGGCGCCAATGATTAGCGCCTGTTCCTGCAGCCGTCCTTCCCGGCTGCAAAGGGCAAAGACGTTTTCCGCCTTCTGGGCGGACAGATCGCACACCAGTTCCTCCGGTTTTGTTTTATCCGTCTTTTCCGGTACATGGCTTACGACGACTTCAAAGGGTATCTTTAAAAGCGCAAGGATCTCCTTTCTTCTGAGAGATCCGCTTGCAAGTATGATCTGCACTGTTTTTTCTCCTGTCTTTAAGGTATCGGCACGCGCGCTCGGAGAGCGCACCTGCCATATCGTCGGAAGGCATTGAAAGTTATGCTTCGCATAAGCCTTCCTCCTCAAGGTATCGGCACGCGCGCTCGGGGAGCGCACCTGCCATGTCGTCGGAAGGCATTGAAAGTTATGCTTCGCATAAGCCTTCCTCCTATACCGGAAGCTTAAACGAGCTTTTCAGCGAAACGATCCGGTTGATTACCGGCTTGTCCTCTGTGGTATCGGGATCCACGCTGAAATAGCCGTTTCTGACAAACTGGAATTTGTCATAGGCCTTCAGGTCTTTCAGATTTGTTTCCAGCCAGCCTTCCCGAACCGTCAGGGAATTGGGATTCACATTAACATTGCCCTCCGCATCGTACACGCCGGCCTCTTCATTGACAATATTTTCATAAAGACGAATCTGGGCCGGAATGGAATGCCTTGCGGATACCCAGTGAATGGTTCCCTTGACTTTCCGCCCGGTAAAGCCGCTGCCGCTTCTGGTTTCCGGGTCATAGGTGGCATGCACCACTGTAACTTTGCCGCTCTCATCCTTTTCACAGCCGGTGCAGGTCACAAAATAAGCGTTCATCAGACGCACTTCATTGCCCGGGAACAGGCGGAAATATTTTTTCGGCGGTTCTTCCATAAAGTCTTCCCGCTCGATATACAGTTCTTTGCAAAACGGTACCTTCCGGCTGCCCAGATCGGGATTTTCCGGATTGTTGGCCACTTCCATCCATTCGGTGTCCTCTTCCGGATAGTTGTCAATGACCAGCTTCACGGGATCTATGACCGCCATCATGCGGTTGGCCTTCATTTTCAGGTCTTCCCGGATACAGTATTCCAGCATTGCGTAGTCCACGGAGGAATTGCCCTTGGCCACGCCGCACAGTTCCACAAACATACGAATGGATTCCGGTGTAAAGCCCCGGCGTCTTAAAGCCGCGATGGTCACCAGCCGGGGATCGTCCCAGCCGTCTACGATCTGCTGCTCGATGAGCCGCTTGATATACCGTTTTCCGGTGACCACGTTGGTCAGATACATTTTCGCAAATTCAATCTGCCGGGGCGGTACGTCAAAGCCTACCTCCCGAATCACCCAGTCATACAGCGGCCGGTGATCTTCAAATTCCAGCGTACAGATGGAATGGGTTACGCCTTCAAAGGCGTCCTCCAGGGGATGTGCAAAATCATACATGGGATAAATACACCATTTGTCCCCTGTGTTGTGATGGGTCATATGAGCCACACGGTATATCACGGGATCCCGCATATTGATGTTGGGAGACGCCATGTCGATTTTCGCCCGAAGCACCCGGGAACCGTCCGGATACCGGCCGTTTTTCATGTCTTCAAATATCTGTAAATTTTCCTCGATGGGACGGTTCCGGTAAGGACTTTCCTTTCCGGGTTCTGTCAGGGTTCCCCGGTAGGCCCGGATCTCCTCCGCGCTCAGTTCGCAGACATAGGCCTTGCCTTTTTTGATCAGCTTTACCGCGCTTTCATACATCCGGTCAAAATAATCCGAAGCAAAATACAGATGCTCGCCCCAGTCGGCGCCCAGCCACTGAATATCTTTTTTAATGGAATCGATAAATTCTGTCTTTTCCTTTGTCGGATTGGTATCGTCAAAACGCAGATGAAAGGTTCCGTGATACTTCTGCGCCAGACCGTAATTCAACAGAATCGCCTTTGCATGTCCGATATGCAGATAGCCGTTGGGTTCCGGCGGAAAGCGGGTCACCACTTCATGATAGACGCCTTCCTCCAGATCTTTGTCAATCGCAGTTTCGATAAAATTTCTTGCAGTGTTCTCCATTTTTCCACCCTTCTGCCGCAAAGCAGCCCCGTCTTGAAATCATTTTTACCAATATACCATAAGGTTTTTGCTTTTTCAAGAAATCAAAACCGCATATTCCGGTTAAAAAATCCAATATTTGTCTATTTTCCTTGACATTGACGAATTTTCTATTTACAATAACTATGCTATCTATTTTAAGGAGGAGTTATTTGAAATGAACAAAGTTGAACTTATCGCTTCTATAGTGGAGAAGTCAGGTTTGAGCAAGAAGGATGCTGAAAAAGCGCTGTCCGCTTTCACTGCAACGGTTGTAGATGAACTGAAAGCCGGCAACAAAGTACAGCTGGTGGGCTTCGGTACATTCGAAGTTTCCGAAAGAGCTGCACGTGAGGGAAGAAATCCCCAGACAGGCGCTACCATGGTGATCCCGGCTTCCAAGGCTCCGAAATTCAAAGCCGGAAAAGCATTAAAAGATGCTCTGAACTAAGTCAGTATTTTATTTGAAGCATGTCTCAAAGCACATGTCTCAAATCTCAGAAAAGTCCGAAACATTTGTTTCGGGCTTTTCTGTTTTTTCACCTTTCTTTCATTCGTACTTCCGCGCCTCCATACATTTTTTCCGCCGAAATGTCCATACTACAGGAAAACAGGAGGTAACCAATGGAAGCGATACAATTTCAGGAAACAATCCGGCGCTTTTCAGACGCCGTCCATCTGGATCAGAATTATGACATGAACTGCCGTCTTCTGACTTTCGGCAGCCGGCAGGCGGCGGCTTATTTCATCAATGGTATGACCAATGATGATCTGGCCGAAAAAATTCTGCAGGCGCTGCAGGGTGTCCCACCAAAGGAACTGGCCGACAACGTAGGGGATTTTATCCGGCAGTCAGTGCCAAACGCCGACACCAAGCAGGTGGCAAATGAACAGGACGTCATTACCGCGCTGCTCTCGGGTCTTATGGTCATTTACGTGGAAGGTTACGACAAATGGGTGGTCATCGACTGCAGAAATTACCCTGCAAGGAGCGTGGATGAACCGGAAAAAGACAAAGTGCTGCGGGGTTCCCGGGACGGATTTGTGGAAAATATTATGGCAAATACCGCCCTGATCCGCCGTCGCATCCGTTCCAGCGAATTCTGCGCGGAACGGCTGTGCGCCGGAAAAAGCTCCAAAACCGATATCGCGGTCTGCTATATTACGGACCGGGTGGACAAAGCGCTGCTGGCCGATATCAAACAGCGGATTCAGTCCATTCAGGCAGATGCTTTGACCATGAATCACCAGAGTCTGGCGGAAAGCCTGTACAACGGCGCATGGTTTAATCCCTTTCCCAAAGTCAAGTATTCCGAACGGCCCGACACTGCGGCAGCTTCCATCCTGAAAGGCAATATTGTGATTCTCGTGGACAATTCTCCTTCGGTTATGATCCTGCCGACCTCCCTCTTTGATATCATCGAAGAAGCAAACGATTACTATTTTCCGCCCATTACCGGAAATTATCTGCGATTCTCCCGCTTTGTCATTACATTGGTTACCGTATTTTTAACGCCCGTGTATCTGCTGCTGACCAAAGAGCCCCAGCTGATTCCTGAGGCCTTTGATTTTATCAAAGTCCGGGACGCCATGAACATTCCCCTGATCTATCAGTTTCTGATTCTGGAGCTGTGTATCGACGGTCTTCGAATCGCCGCCATGAACACGCCCAATATTCTGACCACGCCTTTAAGTATCATCGCAGCCATCGTATTCGGAGAGTTTTCCGTGGAGTCCGGCTGGTTCAACAGTCAGGCCATGGTCTATATGGCCTTCGTCGCTGTGGGCAACTATTCCCAGGCCAGTTATGAATTTGGATATGCCCTGAAATTCATGCGCATGATGCTGCTGATTCTGACGGAGCTGTTCCATATCTGGGGCTTTGCTGCCGGATGTGTCATCATGTTTCTGTCCATGGCGTGCAACCGGACCATTTCCGGCAAAAACTATCTTTATCCGCTGATTCCCTTTCGCTGGAAGAAGCTCAAGAGAAAGATTGTACGCAGCCAGAGCAGCAGCAACTAAAAACAAAACGCGGCGGATCCGGTTCCATCATCCCGTGGAACCGAACCCGCCGTTTCTTGCACTTTCCGCCGCATCATCCACTGTAATTCCATATTCCAGAAAAACCCCCTGCATAAAGCCTTTTCCGGCTTCCAGCACAATGGTCTTTCCCTCGTTGGAATCATTGGTGATCTTTGCGAAGATGTGTCCCTCGTTTTCGCTGTCATAATAATCGCTGTCAATGATGCCTACGGTATTGTTCAGCTGCAGCCGGAACTGAAATCCCAGCCCGCTTCTGGGAAACAGCTGCAGCACCCAGCCATCCTCCATTTTCACCCGGATGCCCGTGGGCACAGTCGCGGTCTCCCCGGGTTTCAAAGTCAGATCGTAGGGCATGAAAAAGTCATACCCCGCACTGCCGGCGGTAGCACGGACCGGCAGCCGGATCCCTTCATAAATTTCGCCGGCATCTTCCCCGGGGCAATCCGCCAGATACCGCTTCCGGCTTACCCTTTCAAACATAGCGATTCGTTTCATCTGTATTTCCTCTTCACATCTGGTTTTCTGATATCATACCATAAAAGCCGGCTCCCGAACAAGCAGAATATGGCTGGATTTTTCATGGCTGCTGCGTTATAATCGTATCGTAAATACAAAGGACAGAGGCAGCTGCCCTTGTCTATAAAAAAGGTGACGCAGATGAAGCTGGATATGAACAAACTGAATGCCAATTTAAAAGCCGGCCAATTTGCCCGGTGTTATCTGCTCTATGGCGAGGAGCGGTATCTGGTCCGGCAGTATGCAAAGCGCATCTGCGAAGCGGTTGTACCGGAAAACAGTCAGCTGAATCTGTCCCGCTTTTCGGGCAAAGACATCGATTACCGGGAAGTCATTTCGCTGGCGGATACCCTGCCTTTTTTTGCCGAACACCGTCTGATCTGGCTGGAAGACAGCGGCCTGTTTCAATCCGCAAATGACGAATTTCTGGCTTATCTGCCCGATGCGCCTGACCACAGTATCTTTCTGTTTACGGAAGGCACGCCTGACAGGCGTTCGAAGTTTTACAAATGGATGAACGCCCATGGGGATCAGGTGGAAATGGAGGTACAGCGGGAATCGGTTCTGATAAAATGGATTCTGCAGCTGGCCCGGAAAGAGGGTCTGGCCATGACGGAAGCCACCGCCGCCCGCTTACTTGGAAAAACCGGCTGCGACATGTACACCATCAGCAATGAAATGCAGAAGCTTTCCGCTTACTGCAGCGGTGAAAGCAGCATCACAGACGCTGCTGTGGATCAGATCTGCGCGGACGTTACTCCGCCCCAGATTTTTGAAATGATCCGCTGTATTTCCGAAAAAAACAGCCGGCAGGCCCTCCGGTATTATTATGAACTGGTCCAGACAAAAGAACCGCCGATGCGTACTTTAAGCCTGCTGCTGCGCCAGTTTCGCACGATGTATCAGATCCGGCTGCTGCAGAACAGCCATACCGGCAGCTACGAAATCGCTTCCCGGCTGGGACTGTCCTCCTATATTGCGGACAAATACATCCGGCAGGCAGCCAATTTTGACGAAGGAGAATTAAAACAGGCGCTGTATGACTGTATGGAAACCGAATATAAAATCAAATCCGGCCTGCTGACAGACCGGATGGGCGTGGAACTTCTGATTGTAACATACGCCGGCGGACAGTAATACGCTGTCCGCCGCTTCATTTATTTATTTGCGATTCATCTGACTGCGCCGGTTGTCTTCTTCCCGCTGCCTGCAGATTTCATCCCAGCTGGGCTGTTCAGCCAGCCCTTTTGCAAAGGCGGCCATTGCCTCGGGGATCTCAATTTTCTGCGGACAAACCGCGCTGCATCTGCCGCAGGCGATACAGGCCCCGGGGCGTTTTTCTTCCGGCAGCGCATCCATTCGCATCCCGATGTTCATCCCGGGCTGGAACTTAAATTCATTGTACTGGCTGATCAGATAGGGAATATCCAGCTGTTTCGGACAGCCGTCCCGGCAGTAATTGCAGCCGGTGCAGGGCAGCGCGTTTTTCAGCGTGTCCGCAATATGAAAAAGGAGCTGCTGCTCTTCTGTCGTCAGCGGCTTTTCTTCCGAAAAGGTTTTCACATTGTCCAGCAGCTGAGACAGATTGGACATTCCGCTTAAAATAACGGTCATGCCGGGCAGCCCCTGCAGGAAGCGAAAACCCCAGGCAGCTGCAGATTCCTCCGGCCGCCGCGCCTGCAGCGCATTGGCCATTTCTGCAGGAAGATTGGCCAGCTTGCCGCCCCGCACAGGTTCCATGCCCCAGACCGATATATTACGGCGGGTCAGCAGCTCGTATTTTTCCGCAGCCTTCTGCAGCGACCAGTCCAGATAATTGATCTGAATCTGACAGAACTCCATTTCATTTCCGAACAAATCCAGAATCTCTTCCAGTCCTTCCAGCGCCGCATGGGAAGAAAATCCCAGATGGGTAATCCTTCCCTTCTTCCGCTGTTCCGTAAAGTATTCTACGATCTTCCATCGCTCATCCCGGTATGTAGGCAGGGATCTTTCGCAGACATTGTGCAAAAGATAAAAATCAAAATGATCCACCCTGCATTTTTCCAGCTGTTCTTCAAAAACCGCCGCCGGATTATAGCAATCGCTGACCTGATGTCCCGGATATTTGGTGGCCAGATAATATTGGTCCCTGGGATACTGACTGAGAATCCGGCCCATGATGCGCTCCGACTCGCCCTTGTGATAGGGATAGGCCGTATCGAAATAATTAATACCGTTTTCGAAGGCTGCGCCGATCATTTCTTCCACCTGTGCCACATCCACGCCGCCGTTTGTCCCGTCCTTGCTCTGGGGCAGCCGCATGGCGCCAAAGCCCAGAAGGGAAAGTTTCTTTCCTTTAAAATCTCTGTATAACATAAACACACCCCGTTTCCTGTTGTATAATAGGCAGCGGCACGCGCGCCCGGGGCGCACCTGCCATGTCGTCGGAAGGCATTGAAAGTTTGCTTCGCATAAGCCTTCCTCCTCGGGTTGATTGTAACACAGATCTTGGGAAGATGAAAACAAAACCGCTGACTTTCATCAAAAATTCGCATTTTTCAGTTTCTGGGCCAGACGACGTCTCCGTTGATGATGGTGGCAGCAACCGAAGATGAAATTTCCAGCGGGTCTCCGTCGTAAATCACCAGATCCGCATCTTTTCCCACCGTCAGACTGCCCAGTCTGTGGCTGACACGGCAGATTCGTGCGGCGTCAATGGTAATGGCACGCAGCGCCGCCCAACGGTCCATGCCTTCTTTCACAGCCAGTCCTGCACACAGGGGCAGATACTGGATGCGGGTCACCGGATGATCCATGGTAATGGCCACGGTCACCCCTGCCTTCTGCAGGACACCCACCGTTTTAAAATCCGAAAGACTGACCTCGTCTTTGGTCCGGGAGGCCAGGGTTGGACCTACAATTGCCGGAAAACCGCTTTCGGCAATCGCATCGGCAATCAGATGCCCTTCTGTACAGTGATCCAGCGTCAGTCCCAGGCCAAACTCTTTCGCGATCCGAATGGCCGTGAAAATATCATCCGCCCGGTGAACATGGGCTTTCAATGGAATTTTTCCTTCAAAAAGATTCCGGTAGCATTCCATATCAAAATCCGGTTCATTGCTTTGCCTTCCGTCAAAATACTGCTGTGCGCATGCCAGCTCCCGGCGGATCAGCGCGGCGATTCCCATCCGGGTGGAAGGCAGATTGCCGTTCATTCCGTAATTGGTCATGGGATTTTCCCCGAAGGCAATTTTGATGGCCGCAGGCGCCAGTACGATCATGTCGTCCAGCCGCCTGCCATCGGTTTTAATGAATGCAAACTGTCCGCCCACCGCATTGGCGCTGCCGGGGCCTGCCATGACGCCGGTAATGCCTGCGGCTATGGCGTTATGAAAGGCACTGTCCATGGGATTGATGGCATCGATGGCCCGGACAAAGGGCGTCACAGGCTGGGTGCCTTCATTGGATTCGTCCACCGATACGCTCAGACGTTCCTCGGCAATGCCGATATGGCTGTGGGCATCGATAAACCCCGGAAAGACCGATTTGCCGGCAGCGTCAATACACTGCATATTTTCTGTCGGCGGAATTTCCTTTTCTATTTTAATGATTTTCCCCTGATCAATCAGAAGATCGGCCGCAACCGTTTCCTCCGTTTCCATGGGATATAGCAGCCCGTTTTGTATCAGCAGCATGGGCAAGCTCCCTCCTTTTATTTTTTTCATGTTTTTTGTATAGTTTTGCGCAGTTCGGCAAAAACTATTCCTGTCGCGAAGTACAGCGTTCGTGTCTGTACCTGCGAATAAAAGGAGGCAAATTATGAACAACAAGCAGAACAATCAGAACAACCAGTATGATCAGAACAACCAGAACAATCAGTATGATCAGAACAACCAGAAAAACAAAAACAATCAGAACAATCAGGAGCAGCAGTACCGCTGAGTCTGACACAGCATGCGGCCCGGAAAAAGCGGTGCTTTTTCCGGGCCGCAGCTGTTTTTATGGCAAAACATATTTAAACTGCAGGCAGTTCTTCCATTTGTGCCCCATTCCAGTACCATTGTCTGGCTGGCCTGGTGGGATCATTTCCGTCCAGAAGTTTCAATACATCTTTATCCCGATACAGCATCGGGCTTTCGTTCTTTTGATCCAGCGTGCGGATATCCGCGGGGATCGCCCCTGCCGGATACAGTTTTTCATAGGCATAGCGGTAAAACCAGGTGGTACACGACCCGTCGCTGTTTTCCGTACAAAAAGCCAGCAAAATCATTTTCCCGTCCGGCGAATAGGCGCTTAAGCCCGGCGCCGGCGTAAAGCCATCCGCATTGCCCGTCAGTACCTGTCCGTCCCCTGTTTCGCCGGTATGTACCTCGATCCGACATTCTATGAGATTGTTTTCATCCGGTTCACTGACGTTCAGCGCGATGTCCTCTGTCTGCCCGTCCTGATCCAGATCCAGTGTCCAAACCTGCGCCCCTGACGCATCGGTCTGACTGCTGCTTAAGACCGCGCCTTCTAAGATCTGTTCATCTTCTGTTTTGCACCGGGGCGCTTCTGTCTGCTTTGCCGCCGTTTTGTCCCTCTGCCTGCCGCAGCCTGTGGTGGTCGCCGCCAGAAGCAAAGTCAGCAGCAGCGCCGGTACCACAATCCAAATCCGTGTTTTCTGTTTTCCCGCAATCAATGTAATCCGCTCCTTCATTTCTTTTTTCCTTTCCTGCAGTCCGCTGCAGCAACGCGTAATTTTTGAATGCAGCGGCCGTTGTGCCAGCATTTCGATCAGCGTCCGGCCGTAAGCCTTTTTTTCTGCCTCGCCCAGCACCGCAATCGTGCCTTCGTCGCAGGCTTTCTCACAATCCGCCGCCCAGGCACGGCCCGCCATCCAAACCAAGGGGTGGAACCAGTAGATCACCGTACAGAGACTGCGCAGCATACACCAGATATGATCTTTGTGCCGGTAATGAGTCAGCTCATGGGTCAGCACGTGCCGGTATCGTTCTTCTGAAACCAGACTGTCCGGCGTCAGATAGACGGCAGGCTTCCATCCGGCGCACAGA
>CANRJG010000008.1 GCA_947630875.1 uncultured Lachnospiraceae bacterium | reverse complement strand
TTCGGCAACCTCGAAACCGCCTTTGACCGTCTCTTTTCATTTAGAAAAGTACGATTTCATCATCCTCAAAAATTATACCCCTCCGGTGACAGCTCGATTGCACTTACGGTCTCACCAAACGTAGAAGCCCAGTTGTCAAAGAACAGCAGATCGTTTCTTTCCAGCACATTGTATTGCAAGTATTTCTGCATTGTAAACATTTCCACCATACTGTTTGATATAGGCGTACCGGTTGCAAAGATAACACCCTTGCTGCCGGTGATTTCATCCATGTAGCGGCATTTCGCAAAAAGATCAGAAGATTTCTGTGCCTCTGACTGTGATATACCGCCCACGTTCGTCATTTTCGTATAGGTGAATAAGTTCTTGTAACTGTCCGCTTCATCAATAAAGAGGCGATCAATGCCAAGTTCTTCAAAATACATGCAGCCGTCCTTGCGTTGCAAGTCATTGAGTGTTTCCAGTCGAATCATCAGGTTTTTACGCATTCTCTGCATTTCCTTTACGGAAAGAGAGCATCCTGACTGTTCGATGCCGTACTCGATTTCATCAATCTGATCCTGAATCTGTTGTCTTCTACGCTGCAGAGAAATAGGAATCTTCTCAAACTGCGACTGACCGATGATAACAGCATCAATATCACTTGTAGCGATTCTTGCGCAGAATTTCCGTCTGTTTTCCTTCTGGAAATCCTTCTTTGTCGCTACCAGAAGATTTGCTGCCGGATAGAGATTCAGCCACTCTGACGCAAACTGTTCAATGATATGATTGGGAACAACTACCATAGATTTGTTGCAGATTCCCAACCGTTTCATTTCCATTGCAGCCGCCGCCATAGAGTAGGTTTTTCCAGCTCCAACGACATGTGCCAGCAGCGTATTGCCGCCGTAGATCACTCTTGCAATTCCATCCAGCTGATGCTTATTCAGCGTGATTGTCGGATTCATACCAACGAGAGACAGGTTTGACCCGTCATATTCCCGTGGTCTTGTGGAATTGTACTTGTCGTTGTAGGTTCTAAGCAGCCGTTCTCTACGTTCATCATCCTGCCAGATCCAGTCAAGAAACTTCTGTTTGATGATATCCTGCTTTCCCTGTACAACTGCGGTTTTTTTGCGATTCACGACAGCCTTGCACTTTCCCTGATCGTCATAATTGTAGTCGTAGATTCTGGTGTCCTTCTGATTCAGCGCATCTTCCATCAATCTGTAAGCGGTAGCCTGTTGTGTCCCATACGTTCTGGTGACATCAATCTGCCATCCGGAATTTTTATTCTGGATCGTCCAGCTGCCGGTATACGGATTGTATTCTACATGATGACTATTCCGGTCATAAGGCGTAAGATTGAGAAGATCAATCATAAAGTCCTCTACATCAGTGGCAGGAATCCATGTAGCACCCAGCCGGACACTGATTTCCGACGGATTCAGATCCACGGGCTGTACCTTTTGCAAAGCCTCTACATTGACAAGAAATGCCGGATTTGTTTTCGCTGCTTCTTTGGCAGTCTCCAACTTCTCACGGACATTACCTGAAAGGTAAGTATCGGCAGTAACAAAAGTACCGGTCTTGCCATCTGCATAAGGCAGACGAAAGATCACACCTCTAAGATCGGATTCGATTTCATCTTCCGGCTTGTTGGTAAGATACTCCATGTACTCCATGTCTACACCCGCTTTTTCTGCAATGGAAACTGCAAGTGCTTCTGCGGAACTTTCCACATGAAAGACTTTTGTATACGGCTTGATCGTCTGTTTTGTGAACATATCGGCTTTCCGAACCATACGACCGGCATCATCCAGAATCTCCAAAGAACAGAGAAGCGGATAGCTGCAGTCATCGGAAAAGACCCGGTTCCCTCTCCGATTGAGCAGACCATACTTTTTCGTGAACTTGTCGTACATGTCGTTTAGTTCCACCTGTTTCATGCGGATCATTGTAAAAGGGGAATTGTCCATCTGCATTTTAATCAGTTCTTTTACACAATCCCTGATTTTGAGCATACCGATAATTCTCTCTCTCGCCGTCGCATTGACAGACACCTTACGCATTACGCTGTTTTCACGAAAATACAGTTTGTCGTCAACCAGTGTAAAGGAATAGTTCTTAACAGAAAGATCAGCTGGGATTTCATCCTCTACACTATCTTCTGTGATACTTGATGCTTCATTTGAGATCGTCCCACGGATTTCTGAAATCGCATGAAACAGCTGATCTTCAAAGTCCACATTCTTAAAAGCCTTACAAGCGGTTTTTTCGCCGTACTGTGACGATACCATTGCCATTTTTCCAAGTACCATCTGCGGATGCTCGATGAAATAGCGGTTCATCACAATTTTGTCTTCCGTCTCGTCCAGTTCAAGCCAATCCGGTTTTTCATTTTCAATACAATCTTTTTTCTGCAGAAACAGAATATCAGATGTAACTTCCGTTCCGGCATTCTTTTTGAAAGTATTGTCCGGCAGTCTGATAGCGCCCAACAGATTTGCCCGTGCTGCTATGTACTCTCTGATCGATGCATTGTGTTTGTCCATCGTCCAGGATGAAGTAATAAAAGCAAGGACACCACCGGGTCTGACCAGATCCAGCGCTTTGGCAATGAAATAATCGTGAATACTGAAATGATACTTGTCGTAGCGTCTGTCCAGTATCTTGATCTGACCAAACGGGAAATTTCCGACAACAACATCAAAGGAATTATCGGAAAATGAGGAATTTTCAAAGCCGCAAATGGAAATATCAGCTTCCGGATAGAGCAGTTTTGCGATTTTGCCGGAGATCTCGTCCAGTTCCACGGCGTAGACATTACACCCGGTCAACGAATCAGGTTTTCCACCGATAAAATGACCTGTACCGCAGCAGGGATCTAAAAGATTACCCTTGCGTAAGCCCATTTTACCAAGTGCCTGATAGATTGCCTTAATCACAACTGGCGGCGTATAAAAAGCCGTCAAAGTGGATGCTTCTGCGGATGTATATTCTTCCACCGACAAAAGGTTTTTCAATACCACTGATTTCGATTTTTCAGAAAAAGCCTCTGACAAAGAACCCCAGCCAACATAGGATGCAAGAATCTCCTGTTCCTCCGGTGTAGCCGGTCGATCTTCTCTTTCACACGCTTTTACAATCTGAATCGCTTTCACATTGGCGTCGAATCTTTCCTTTTTGGTTGTAGGCACGATAAAGTCATCTGGAATCACAAACTGCTGCTTTACGGCTGTATTTCCTGCAGGCCGCTTAATATTTGTTACGGTAGAAGCGCCGTCATTTGTGGCTGCTTCCGTATGTTCTGTTGTTTCAGATGAAAACATCTGCATGAAGTCAAATATATTTACCTGTCCTTCAATAATGCTTTGTCCAAACATAATGACAAATCCTCCATTGTTCAAAGGGAGACACTGCAAAAACAATGCCTCCCAAATAAATTTGTTAATTAAAAAAGTTACGTCCTACCAAATCCTTGCGACACCGCCAAATGACGGTCTGACGCCAATGGATCCAAACTCGCTGCAGTCCGGAGCATCCACGTTTATAACATAGGCTAAAGCCTGACCCTCATCGAGATCGTCCATATCCATCTGCCATTCTTCCGTGTTCTTCGATACATACATCAAAGAGTACATCGTTCCCATTTCAGTTCGGTTTTTGATCACATGATAGACCAGATAGCCGTATTTCTGCTCGAAATCATCGACAATCTGCTTCTCCTTCTCATCCAGCCAGTAAAGCATACCTCCATGTTCGGAGCAATTGAGTTTTCCTTCATCGACAAATTCCTTAATAGGATATGCCATGATATGAAGTTTTTTCATCCGCTTAACCGCTTCGGCTTTCTGCTGTTCTTTCATGTCCTCGCCGGATGAAACAAAGTTGAACTTCGGTGCGTATTGCCGTTCGTCACAGTGTACGAGCCAGTCCTGTACTTCCTTTGTCCAGTGCTTCTGATGTGCGGTTGCTCTGCCATCGGAAAAGATAATTCCGTCTTTGTTGGAAATCAGGTAAATATGGATACTCGCACCTCCCTGATCCGGTCTGAAACGGATTGAACATGGGCCATCTGAATGAGTGTTTTTGACGCGTTCCGGTGTTGGAAAATACATACACCATATCCCTTCCTTTTGATCGGAATAGTCCCGATGCATCTGGTTAAAGATCCAGTCTTCCAGCTCCTGCAGATTGTCAAAACGGGCTGTTTTATATTTTTTCATGTAATCGTTGATGTAAATCTCGTATTCGATGTTTATCATTTTTTATTCTCCTTTTCTTTGTTAATGTGATTTTTGAAAGTGGTTTCTGTCAGTGATTCCAAAGAACATATTCCGCATCAGCGAAAAATCCATGGCTTGACCAGTACAGACGCCGCATCGGATGTTCGTCTTCAACAATCCGGTATTTGTTGTACGGATCTTCGAGAATCTCTTTCTTTGCCTTGTTGTACGCCCGGCGCAGCTTTTTATCGCTGTCGTAAGGCTCCAAGAATTGATAAGTCCATCTTTTTTTCCAGAACAGCATGTTGTCCATAATGCCGATTTGCGCCCAAAGCACCACACCGTCACATTCACGGGGTTCATATTCCACCGTAATGCGATCTGCCAGATTCATTGGAATAATCGTCCGGTATTTTTTCCGGTTTTCTTCCGCAATCTGTTCCAGTTCTGAAATGTCTTTGTACCCTTCCTCGACTGAATAGCAGCATCTCGTTGTCCGATAAAACGGATAATCTGGAAGCCCATCTACCTTTGTAATGATAGCGGTCTGCAGTTCACCCAGAACAACACGACCAATCGTATCTCCGACAGAAAGAATCCGTTCAAATTTCTTTGGCGGTTCCAAGGCTTTCAAAACTTCAAAAATGGTAACTTGTCCATCCATATAAATCATTTAAAAGCAAACGTGCCTCCCGTATAAAAACGAGAGGCAGCGCCTGTATTTCCTCCTTTCAGAGTTTTTTCAATTGTTACTCAATAATGAGACATCCGCAGTTTGTACATCTGCCGTGGAAATGTCCATTGCTCTTTGCTCTTCGACCGACCATCGTTTCCTGATGGCACTTCGGACAGGTGATTGTTTCCTCCGGGTTCGGCTCCATTTTCTTTTTACCGTCTTCGTCCAGATGGTATCTCTGTCCGCAGAAGGGACATTGACCTACACCGTTTTCATCTGTGTCACCCAATCCATAAGCAAATTCCCTGCATTCAGGACATATCGGATATCCTTCTCCGTTTTCGTCTTCATAGTCCTTTTCCCACATAACCGTTTTTACCGGTGCATGGGATACGGAATCATGTACTGCAAGCAGTGCTGCTTTGTACACCGTAAGAGCCGTTTCGACCATTTCCGCTTCGTCCTTGTCCAGTACAAGAGGAATCGTTACTTTCTTCTGCGAAAAGCCTTTCGGCATGTCAAAGTCGTTTTTAATCGCATCGATTCTCTCCTTAATACTGTCGCAAAACGCCAGATGGAAATAAGGCATTTCGCTTTTTTCGGGAAGTACAGCTGTATACTGCATATCTCTTGTTATTGATTCATTCACCATATTAAAATCTCCTTTATAAATGTGTGTGTGTTTTAGACAATAATTTCGACAGGTCTAACACCCGGATAATACTTCTGGTGGATTGCCTCCCATTCTTTTTCCGTATAGAAGGAAGCGCAGTTCAGCACCTTGCTGTCAGGTTCTCTGCAAGGGAAATATCCCATGAATTTGAGATTCGCCTGATGCAGATTATCGGCGTGAACTTCAACGAAGTCATTTATGCCATACGGAAATTTGGGATCAGATCCGAAGGTATAAAAGAAACGGTTCGTACCCATATCTCTGTGCAGATTGTGAGTTTCTTTGCAGTCATCCGGATCAAGATGATTTTCCAGATACATTGCCGCAAACTCCATCGCATCATAGGTCATGCGATCCAGATCGTTTAACAGTTCCGGGATCAGATTTCTGCCGGTCGTGGGATCAAACAGGTACAAGTCCATGCTTGCCCGCAGTTCTTTAATAGCCTCCGTTTTGGTCATCGGATTCTTTTTGCGTTTGCTTTTCGGTTTGTCATCAGTACCGGTGTCGTCATAAACATCCGGAACATACTGCCACCGCACCACTTCTTCTTCATTTCCATCGAAGAATTTTTTATTCTTCTTATCAAAGTTCAGAAGTTTGCAAACGTGAATCTTTTCTCCGGTTTCATTTCCTTCATCGTCGCAATCGTCATAGACGACATCCGCAAGTACCACTGCATCATCCGGCAGGAACAGATTACAGGGAATCCATTTTCTGTCACCGTTGGTTGCAATAATATTCTGCAGGGCACGGATCAGATCGATACCGGTTGCAACACAATTTGCCTCTCCGTAATATCCATACGCACGAAGGGAAGTCAACGTATTGGTTAAATCCTCGATTACATCATTTATTGTAATAGCCTTTGACATTTTTACAGTTCTCCTTTCAGTTTTTTAAGATGGTCAAGTAATTCATGCATTTGGAAAATCTGATCGCTTGTTTCTCTGTGTATACTTACCGCTGTTTTGAAGTCCTCGCCATCGGGAGTTTCTGCATTGGCAATAATATCCTGTTCTGCCATTGACAGCGATTCTTCCAATAGCTCAAGATTATTTTCAACGAGGTGGTAAAGTTGTATCAGGTCATTTTCGGACATAGCTTCTGCCTTCATGGTATCAATCTTTTTCTTCAGATATTCGATATCCTTCCGAAACTGCTCATTTTCTTTTGACAGTGTTTTATTGTTTTCTATCGCATCAATCACCGGAAAGTTGCTGTGCAGATTATAGAAATCCACTGCATCACGCCAGTTCCAGATATGAAACAGGATTGAATAAAACACCTCGGATAAGCCGTCCTTGCCACTGGACCACGATCCTCTGGGATCAGGTCTTCCATCGGCATTGTTTCTGCCGTTGTCACCGGCAAGCGCCACCAGTTCATCTACGGTTGAACGACCGAAAATGTCTTGCGCCCGTAAAATGTCCTCTTGCTGGGTAGGTAATCCATGTGCTGATACATACTCACAAAGTTCTTTAGCGGTTTTAATGCTTTCATAATTACTTGTTGTCATTTTAAAATCTCCTTTTCTTCATCATTTTTTGATTCTTCAGTCAGATTTCCCGAAATGAAATACTTCACTGCTTTTTCAGCTTTTCCGGCAGCGCTCACAATGAAACGATTATCGTTTTCAAGACAAGACAGCCAGCTCTGAATATAAGCCACGTTGTTTGTTTCAGATTCCGGGGTCTGTATGTCGCAATAATTCAGCAAATACGAAGCGCCCAGTTCGGCAATCAGTTCTTCTTTCGCGTATTCTTTTGAATATTTTCCTCCGGAAAGTACCCGATTGCATCGTGTGCTGTGACCGGTACTATGGATTGCTTCATGGAAAGCAGTCGAATAGTATTCCGACGCACTGATAAACTGTTCCATTAACGGAAGCTGAATACGATCCCGTACAGGAGAATACGAGGCAGAATCACTTTTGGTTTGGGTAAGCGTTATTCCTTCTCTTTCAATATAATCATGAAAAAGATTTTCTGCATTATCTATAGGATTAATTGCAACTTCTTCTGGTTTATATTCTTCTAAAGGATCAACTCCCTCCACATCTTCAATATGGAAAACCCTGTAATAGCGGAGAATAGGAATCATCTTTTCATTCTCATCACCAGTATCAGGGTCCGTTTCCTTCGTATCAAACATCTTCCAGAATACGACAATTTCCGACTTTGCCCCTTTCTTAATCGTACCGCCGAGAGCCGACCACTGTTTAAAAGTGGCATACTCTCCTTTTCTACAGAGCAGCATCTGATTCAAAAGGGAATATGGTCTTTTTGTCACTCTGTTAAATGCACCGGAGCGAACCCCGTACCAAGGTTTTTTCCACGGGATTTTACCTCGTTTCAACTGTTCGATGATACGATCAGTAACAATGTCGTAAACATTAATTGCTGCCATAATCAAATCTCCTTTTATAGCGATAGGTAAGCCTTTGAAATTATCTCCGGCTTTTCCCCCGCTCCACACCGTACATGCGACTTTCACCGCATACGGCGTTCCATCAATTTAATATTCATTCATTTTATTCAGATTCCAAATTTTAAACATTTAAACTTTGTTGTTATCCTACAAGTTCCATAAGTCCTGCTTTGAATCTCAATCTGTTCAACTTTTTCAGTTGTTCTTCATTGAGTTTCAGCATTTGCAGATATTTCTGAATGGTTTCCTCTTTAACGGCATGTATCAGTTTGTGTATCGCATCTTTGACTAACACTAAATTCTCATACTTGTCTGTGCCACCTTTATTCCTTGGAATTTTATGATGACAGTGGATTTCATTCAGGTTTTGGAAAGGTTCACCTGTTACAGCACATTTACCCCATTGTGCAGAAAACAGCGATATTCTGTTATCCATGTATTCCGCGCTTTTTCCATAAGAGGGTTCCTTCATCATTTGCAGCATCAGGCTGGTATCCAACCTCAGATTGTCATGAAGTTCTTCTCTGCCTTTTGCTGTATAACAATTTATTGTGACCTTCTTACCCATGGGGTTCTTGCACTTCACATAGCCTATTGGGTAGATTGGTTCATCGCTTCCTGCTACGTATCGCAGCATTTTGGATTTTCCGTATCGTTCCTTTTCGGTTTTTGTGAGTTCTCTTCCCTTTTTGACAAGCCTGTTGCTCTTCTCTGTTCCCAACCGATTGGTAAAGATAGTCATTACTTTTCGGTTAAGTGTAGAACAGTCCAGAGTGATGTGTGTGGCAATGCAGTAATAATTCTGCACACCCATTACCATTGAATTATATAGAGTGATTTCATCTCTCTCATTTCTCGGGGTTCTGGGTTTTGCCACATTTTTGGCTTGTTCTGCTAAATTCTGCTTTTGTTTTTCCAGGGCTTTGTCACACATGTGGGATTTCACTGTGTATTTTTGACCTTTCTTCTGAACCTTTATTTTAAATCCCAGGAATTCAGAATAATTCTTTTTGACATTGACGATCCTCGTTTTTTCCTGTGAAATGTTCAGTTTCAGCCTTTCAGACAGCCATTGCGTCACCGCATGTTTTATCTTGTCTGCATCGCTTCTTTTTCTACAGAATATACGAAAGTCGTCCGCGTATCGGACAATATACATTTCTTTAAGTTTTGTTTTCTTCATTGCCGTGTATCCATTGCTTTTATTTGGGGTACCATTTTTTGATATTCCCTGCGAGTATTTTTCCGTGACTGGATTTTCCTGCCATTGGCTGTCTATCCAGTGGTCTAACTCATTGAGTACAATGCCCGCAAGTAACGGCGAAATGATACCGCCCTGAGGCGTGCCTTTAGTCGGATATATTATCTGATTGTCTGGCACTTTAATGGGGGCTTTGAGTATTTGTCTCAAGACATATATGAGATGTTTGTCCTGTATGCCCATTGCCCATATCTGTCGTATCAGCTTTGGGTGGTTCACGTTATCAAAGAATCCTTCAATGTCAAACTCAATTACGTAGTGTAATTTTGTGAGTTGAAGTAGTTGATATGTTCTTGCAATAGCGTGTTCCACACTCCTGTTAGGGCGAAAGCCATAACTGTTATTGCTGAATTTTGCTTCACAGATTGGTTCCATGACCTGTTTGATACATTGCTGTATCAGCCTGTCCCATATACAAGGGATACCAAGGGGTCTGGTTTTTCCATTGGGTTTTGGGATGTCTTTTCTCCGTACAGGCTTCGGTCTGTAGCCATGTACGCTTCCTGTTACTATGTATCTGACCCTTGCCACAATTTCTTCCGGTGTAAGCTTTCCTATATCTTTAATGGTTAGCTTATCTGTTCCGGCTGTATTACTTCCTGTATTTGTCTTGATATTTCTGTATGCGAGCAGAATATTTTCCCTTTTGAGAATGATATCCATTAGATTGGTAAGAATTTTACCTTCTTTGCTTTGTGCATATAGGTTGTCAAAGATCTCCTGCATTTGGTAATACTCTGCGTGCCGCAGATCGTCTACGCATAAAAGTTTTTCTTGTTTTTGATTTGGCATAAGGCTCCACCTCCTTTGCAGGGGTAGTTCTTTTTGTCTTACCCGAAATCCTTATTGTTCTGAATAAATGTTTGTTTATTAAATTGACTTGTGACCATTCCTCCATTTCCATTACAGAAATTTCATCGGTTCGATCACTACTTTTCTGCACCGGTTCATCTGCTTATTATTCTTCGTCAGATTATTTCCTGCATGGAAACCCGATACATTTCCTTGTTCCGATAATCCTATCTTTTACATATACTTTTAGGTTTCTGCTATGAGCCTGACAGCTTGAGTTACCCCGCCATCTTGTTTGATTTCGGTAACTATGGTTTTTCATAGCGAAGATTTTTACTCGACCACACTGTCTATTCCGTTTGGGATAAATACACATTTCTGTGTATCTATATTATGGACCCGTATATTCGCAGATTCGTCAGTATTTTAGTACATTCTAACCCTGAGTATTTTATAGACCTCCGACATATAGGTAACATAATCCACTTCTGGACTACTTTCCACAGCTTTACCTGTTTGGGTTACTCTCTGCCGACTTCACCGGGCTTCTGACGATTAGAGTTTCCACTTGTATCGCCAGCCGGAGTATTAAAGGAAGCGTTTCAGGGCGTTACTCCTTTCATTCCACTTCTCGGACTATCAGTTCAGTATTCCTTTTGGGATTACTGCCTCTTTTTCATCATTTACTGACTTGTAGAGGAACAAGTCGCACCTTCACATATATAAAGTTTTATCAACACTTTTTTTGGTGCCGGATTGTTGTGTTTACAGGTGTCCGTGCGACTGTCGTAGTCGCAGCCTCCGCAGTTTGCATGTCTGCATTCGTCACAAAGCATCAGACGTTTACCGCAGACAGGACAAAATGCCTTAAATCCAAACGCTTCCGTACTCCAGTTCATTTCGATTTCGCTACCACAATGGGGACAAACTTCCGTAACCGTATAAGGCGGTTCATTGTGGATCACTTGTCGATCCGGTGTATCAGCATTTGAAGCGGCTTTTGCTTTTGCCAGTGCGTCTTCCGCTTCTTTTTCGGTTAAGAACACGGTTTTTCCGATATGCTCTACGAGGTTAGGAATGTAACTCCACGATACCTTGTACGGTACTATGTGGCATTTTTCAGGCGGATATTGTCCATCCTTCCATAAGCCATATATTTCACATCCTCGATTTCCCAAGGCAGATAGCCACGCACAACCGGAACAACTTCCGTTATGGGTATTACTGCATTTGGGGCAGATCCGGTATACGGTATCTCCAATTGCACACTGCAGTTGAACCAGCACTTCCTCTGAATACTTTGTTGTGCAAGGATTCAGATTGCTAAAGAAGAATTCCGGAAATTCCAGTTTGTTGCCTTTTTCATCGGTATAGACAACAACGTGCATAGGTACTCCACAATTACTGTCTTCTTTGATCTTCCGGATGAATGCTGCGGCATTTGCAAATTCACAACGCTCTACCACCGATCCGCCAGGTCCGTAGTAATATTCAATCCGACCAACGGGACACGGCTTAATACTTTTTTTCATCATTTTTTTGTTCTTCCTTTCCTTTAAAATGATCCGGTGTCATAGGAACAGCGGATATATTGTTTACATCACTTTTGATCTCTCCTAAGAAAGAAGGACGATCACAAAACATGACCGTCCTTATAAAAAGCTTGAATTTTTGTTTTTTGTCTTTTTATTTTTCCTTTTTAACGCAAAAAGAGAGCAGATAAACCGCTCTCTTTTTATTTAGTAATATTTAGTTGTTTGTACGTTTATTTAATCTGAATTGTGAGATTTTTGCCTAAAGACGAAGCAACCTTTGCAAGAAAATCCAAACTCGGATTATAATTTCCGCTTTCCAATCTGGAAATGCTGCTCGTCTGCGTACCAACCAGTTTTGCAAGATCGGATTGTGTCATTTTCTTATCCTTCCTTGCCCTGATGATTTGTTCAATGGCTTCATAACGAGGTGCCAATTGTTCATATTCTTTTGCAAATTTCTCGTCTTTCATCAATTCAGCCTTGACTTCCTCAAAAGGAATACTTACTTTACTCATGTTGATACCTCCTTGCATAATCTTCCATATATGTTTTGGCTTTAAGGATTTCTGCTCTTGGCGTTTTCATTGTCTTTTTAGCAAATCCGTGAAGTAAGATGTACTTGTTATTATAATAAACAAAATAAAATATCCTTGCTATATCGCTTGAAAATTTTACTCTTAATTCATATAATCCCTTGTTATCTTTACCTTTTATAGCTTTAACATACGGCTCTCTCAATTCATTTCCCATTTTCCGCAACAGGTCAATTTCATGGAATGCTTTTGCTCGCATTTTTGAGTTTAATGTGAGCAAAAAATCCTTAACTGGAATATCTCCGTTACTTCTTTGGTAAAACTCTACTTCAAATATATGCACCACCTTCTTTTCCTGCTCAAATATTAACGTATATGTGAAATTTTGTCAATGTTTTTAAATTCACAAATCGTCTTTTTCCATTCAAGCAGCAGTATACCTCTTTCATCAAGCCTCAAACACCAAATTGCCAAAGCAAGTGCTTAAAAACTCTTTGATTTCTTCGGATCTGGAACTGTTTCTTTTCTTAATCTCTTTCAGACCCTCAACAGAAAAATCCGACAAGGCAATCCGACTGGTACAGAAATCCACTGCCTGATCCACGGGTACATACTTTTTGTCGTTTGTGTAGAACCCTCTGCAGCTTTCCGCTGTTTTCTTCGCAAGTCCTTCTTTTACGCCGTAAAGCATAAGGGCGTTTTTAATGGTGTTGATATAGCTGAAATATGACATGTTCTTTCCTCCTTAAAATAAGTGTAGCGAGCGTTATTAAAAACGCCCGCTACTGTGTTTGTTTGTGTAATTTCTTGGGATTACTGGATATACCGCACATTAATTAAACGGCAGCATTTCCTCATCGATTCCGTCCGGAATGTTCATAAATCCGGGGGTCGCTGCGGGAATATCGTTATCTGTATGCGCCGGTGTCGGCACAGGATTGGCTGCATTGTCTGCTTTCTTTCCGTCAGCAAACTCCATTTCGTCAGCAATAACATCAACGGTATAGACTTTCTGTCCGTCTCTGTTGGTATAGCTTCCGGTCTGGATGCGTCCTGCGATCAAAACACGTCTGCCTTTTGACAGATACTTTTCGATGGTTTCTGCCAACTTTCCAAACGCTACAATCTGAATGAAATCTGCATTGCCGTCTCTCCGGTTGACCGCAAGAGTAAATCTTGCTACCGCCGCTGCGTTTTCTTCCTGACTGTAACGTACCTCCGGATCGTTTGTCAGTCTTCCCATTAACATTACCTTATTCATTTTTTGTCTCCTTTCGTGGCTCTTGGCCAAAAATTTTTTATTTTAAAATACAAAAAAACCCTGAAAGAAAAATCCTCCAAAGGTGTTTTTACATTATAGAAAAGGGTATACTATCCCTTCATTAAAATAGTGGAAAAACGATCTGAATAGTTGATCGCTAAGAAAGTAAAGATCAGTACAAAAAAGATATACTGAGAAATTGGTTTATTATGACTTGATTATAGTCCATAAATACTGTAATTGCAAGTACAATTTTTGAATTTGCTGTACTTGATTTATACGCATTTACTTAATTACATAAATACTTATTTGCAGTTTTCATGCAGCCATTTGAGCCGCCTGTCAACCTCCGCATCCATGTCGGTATAATCAAGCAAATCTTCCTGCAGAAAATATTCTTCCCTCTGTTCAAAGGTCAAATTGTTTTCGAGCCTTACGACTTCGTTTTCTTTTTCTGCATATGCTTCCCACCATGCAAATTCTTCCGGGGTCATGCAAAACATTTGGGAATCGTAGTCAAACGCCACATCACCGGTATTACCGACGATATCCTCTGTACATTCGATCCCGTTGCGACCGTATATCTCTATCTCTTTTATTTCTTCGCCAACTTTGACTTTCATCACAATTTCCTCCTTTACAGACGATCATTTTGACGGAAGCTGAAATATGTTCTTTTCCCGATAATGATATGATCGTGCATTGTCATTTCCATCAGCTTTGCCATATCCTTTACCGCACCGGTAAGAGAATTGTCCTCCTTGCTGGGTTCAGGGCAGCCGCTCGGGTGATTATGCACCAGAACAAAACCGGTTGCGCCCATAAGCAGCAGGCGAGTAAACAGTTCCTTTTTCCCGGCAAGCGATAAAGTGGCCGTACCATGGGAAATTTCAGATATACCAAGCGGATGACACTTTGCATCAAGCGCCAGTACGTACACACGTTCCTCTGCCTTTTTCTCGAGAAAACTGAACAGCTGCGCTATCAACTGCGGTGAATTAAAAATACTGTCGTTGCTTTCGATAATGGCTTCTTTCACAAGAACAGGATTTCCTGTACGGTTTTTTTCTACATCGTATTTGTAAATCTTCATGTTTTGTCTCCTTTCATAGAAAAACAGCCTCACTGCAAATGGCTGTCGCCTGTAAGATAGTCAATCTCCACTCCCGGCTGGACATTGAATGCATAGACCGCAAAGCATATGCCAGCGCCGTTGTCTTCTACGGAATACGCTTCCATGAGTACGCCTCTTGCAATCAGTTCCACGCCTTTGTATACCGGTGTTACCCGGTAAAGCACATGATTACCGGTTCTCTTGATATACCCGGCGACTTCGCTCTCCAATCCTTCCATTCCCTGAACGTTCATGTACCGGGTTCCGGTGATTAGATTTTTCTCATTGGCGTTTTCTCCGGTAAGCTGAAAACCGATCAAATGGCAGCGGTTATACAGGTACATACCGTCCACGATATCGTATTTGACGGTATGCCACCCGGCAGGTTTTACCTGACCGATACTGCCCCGTTCTTCCGTTGGCATCAGATCCTGTCCGATACAGGCAAAAGCAGCACCACATCGACCAAGAATATCCAGATCGGAATAGGTTTCGAACGACTGATCGGTCATATCTTCCTCGGTAAAATCCGGCTTGTTGCCATTGACGGAAACATACGGATCGCCGGTATACTCCGGAAGATTATCCATGAGATTAGAAATTGACACAGACGATTGCGGCACAGCGGAGCGCATATGCGTATAAAAAGCACCCGCTGCTAAAACAAGCAGGAGTATGGCGTACCCCACTAACAGGCTTTTTCTTCTATTGGCTGAATATTTTTTTCTTTTCATTAACAAACTCTCCTTTTTTTGAATAAAAGGGCCGTTCCATAAAGAAACAGCCCTTTGTGAATCAGACGCATCCTCTTTCTTTTTTTTGATGTCTGCCCCGCATAAAGCAGAAGCAGCCAATTTTGATTTTTATTAAGCAGCAATCGTGATTTTGTCCGTTTCCAGATCATAAATATAAACATGATCGGAAAGTACATCTTCCGGACACAGAACAGTCCTGTTAATATCCCATACCATTTCCCGATACTGTGGCAAGTCCGAAAGATAATCGTCATCATCCTTTACCTGAATCAGCAGCATCTCATCAATACTGCTCGGAAGCAGAATAATCTTCTTGCATCCTTTATCCCTGGCGTAAACTTTCAGCAATCCGGTTGACAAAACTACCGATGCACCATAGGTCTGATACGCAGATGAAAGAATATCGAAAACATCAGGGTCAAACGGACAAGGCATGATTAACGGGCCGTATAAATTTGAAATGTTGTCCATAGCAGTTTTAACAATCATTTCTTTTGTGATCCCGAAACCATTTTCAAGCCTTTCTGCCATACTAGGCGTGATTTCAAAAGAAGCAAGCCGTTCGTCTCCAAGGCTGTTCGTCATATGACCGCCAAAATGATAGGTCACATCCATATCGAGGAAAGTATCCCCGAAATGCTCCTTTCCGTCCTTCTTGCACAATACCGGAAAGAGGCACATGTTTTCCATATCTACGGATTTTTTTGAAGACATCACTGAATCTGCTATTAAACGAAAATAATTATTGTTCATCATTTTTTTGTTCTCCTTTTCTTTTTTTATAATGTAGAAACTTTGATTTCTACGATCTCTCGAACGGTATCAAACGCCGTGTACATACCACGCTTGTAGTAACTCACCAGCACATGAATTCTGTTGATTTCATCACTGTGCTTGTCGGGATTCATGCTTTCCAGCACATCATTAGCAAATTCCTGAACATATCGCTTAGTCATTTTGCGCCGCCTCCCATTTGTAATACTTTGATTTCTTGCGTCCGAACTTGTGATTGCAGTACGAAATCCGATTATAGATGTGAACAGAGCCGTCTTTCCAAACAACTGCTATGAGTTCGTTATTGCTGTCATTCAACACCTTATTCATCCAATACGCCTGCTCATTATGGAGCCACGTCGTGACGTCATCGAAGTCACTAAACCCTTGCTTGATTGCGTAGTTAAGTAACTTTTCATACTTTTCTATGTGCCACTTTGCGATTTCTGCGTCCCTGTCTAATGACCCATCTGCCAAAATCTTCATTTTGCCGCCTCCTTTGTCATATCTACAGCGAAAACTTCCGGCACTTTCGGCAGTTCTTTTGCCATGCGCCGCAAATCATCAGCCGTAATCTCCACATCGGAGACGTAATGTACGGAAATACTCGTCCGGTGCAGCATCCGCTGGTCATCTACCAGCATGTTGTTGTCGAACCAGTAAAAATACTCACCTTCGATCATCGGTGTAGTATCAATACGACCATTGTGGAATTTACTCCTGATACGTTCTTCGACTTCCTCAAATGATTTAACATTGAAAGATCTGGCAGAAGTCCGTAGCCATTTCATAGAATCCATAAGATCGCATTCATCGAATTCCGAAATATAGTTCGGATCATTTTTTCCGAAACGTAAGTATTCCTGCTCCCGATTGGCAAGGATTTCATCAAATATAGTTACATGATACCGGTAATCTTTTTTAATTTTCATCGTTTTTCTCCTTTATTTAATTTTCTGCAATACCAAGATCCGCTCTTGAAACCAGCTGAATTTCAGCGCTCGGATTGACAAAGCGAAGATCTTTCTGTGTGAGAACTGCCTCGGCAGCCTCTACGTCTTTAAGGAACTTCCGCACCTTCTCCTTATCTGCGAATGAGAATTCATGCTTTTCCATGTAATCTTCCACATTGGAAAAAGTCTCGTTTTCCGCTGCCAATTCGTATGAATCAGCTTCTTTGCGAGAAAGCGGTTTATCATATTCGATCAGTCCCCATGCCTCTCTGCCGATAGCATCGACATAAGTACGGGAATCAAAGTTTTTGATTCGAATCACTCTGTTTCCTTTCGGGTTCGGAAATGTCCCCAGGGTAACTGGCCTTTGTGTACTGTAATAGATCATGATTTTCTCCTTTCATTCACATCAAGGTGAATAGATGTTTTTTGATATGTTTGGCAATCTCATCATCCGACCAACGGGTAGCGCTTTTGCACCAGCTGACAGCTTCTTTATGTGTGTCAAACATAAGAATCTGGTCGTATTGATTTTCCGTTTCGACTGCATAAAATATTGTGTTCATGGGTTTTTCGCTTGAAATGCTTTTTGAAAAAGAGGGGAATGAATATAAAACTCATCCCCCAAGACTGTCAAAGTTCGATTTTGAACTCGGAAAGAAGCAGAGCCTTAAAATCGGGATCCTCTTTGACGTATGCTTTCAGGAATTCTTCCGGCTCACACGGGGCCAATTCCCCGTGCAGACGTTCACGGATATCATCGTCCATATACGTGGCGATTACGTCCAAGTCATCCTGTGACAGTTGAAATTCTTTTCCATAGCGTTCCATAACAATCTCCTTTCGTTTTTTTATTACAAAGCATGAAAAAAGGGAACGATCACAAGAATCTTTCCCCAGTTCAGCCTTATTTGTTTAGTTGTTCTGTAACTTGAATCCAAAATGGCAAAATCCGGTTACATCGGAAAGATAATCGGAAATAGCATCGTCATCTGATTCGATTTCGGGCGGGATTTTGATTTCTTCAGGAAGACCGGCGGCAAGTATTTCATCACCATCTGTGTCCCACTGGATCTGATATGCTTTCATGGCAAATTTTCCTTCCTTTGGCACGGCTTGCAGTCAATGAAGTCTTCGTAATTGATCCCGTACTGAACGAGGTAGTTACTAATGTACATAGCTGCAAAGGGCAGCAGCAAGCCGCTGGGTTTTACAAAAAGGGAACTCGTATCGCCTTTTTCCTGAATCAGGATCATAATCATAATCACCAACAATTCGAATGCTAAGCCAATAAGCGCAACACCCATTTTGATTCCTATAATCTTAAGTGTCTTTTTTGTGATCTTGAATGTCTTTTTTGATTTCATTTTTATTCTCCTTTTTCATTTGAATTATTATTTGTTTCTGTTACATCGATGCCGGTAATCTCTTTGAAGATTTCAGGATCAAAGTTGGGCAGATTCAGGATTTGAGCCTGATCTACACTATTCAATTGATCCCACCACTGCGGATATGTATAAACATCGGGTGAAAAAGTGCCCAGAATCATAGCTGCTTCGCTCTTTTCCCAGTCATCATATGTCCACGATGAGGGCTTATTGAACAGGTAAATAGTCTGTTCTTGGGTATTGAAGCATCCTGTAGAATGGTTACACTTATTGAAATGACCGGTATTACCGTCGCCAGAATTGTTATTGCCGGTATTATGATTGCCAGTATTGTTATCACCGGTATTACCGTCGCCGAAATTCCCATAGCCAGTGTTGAAACTACCTTCGTTACAATCACCAGTATTTCTTTCACCTGAATTCAGCTCGCCGGTATTATAATTGCCGAGATTATCGGCGCCGGTATTATAATTGCCGGTATTACTATCACCGGTGTTGCGATTTCCGGAGTTTTCATGTCCAGTATTCCAATTACCGGAATTTCTGTTTCCGGTATTGCGATGTCCAGAATTTTCGTCCCCGGTGTTGTGATGGCTTGCATTATTATGACCGGTGTTAAAATCACCTTCGTTGCCTCTGCCAGTATTCCGATTCCCGGAATTTCTGCTTCCGGTGTTAAAATCACCTTTATTCACATCCCCGGTATTCCAATTACCGGAATTTTCGTCCCCAGTGTTGTGATCACCTTTGTTTTGATCGCCGGTGTTACTATTACCGAGATTATCTCTGCCGGTATTATGGTTCCCTGTATTGCCATCTCCGGTGTTGTGATTTCCAGCATTGCATTTACCAGTATTTGCTTCACCGGTATTGACAAGGCTTAACACTTCACCCCATGATAATTCATGAAGGATTCCGATCTTGTTAGTACAACACTTACTGTCTTCACTACTATAATCCACGGCTCCAAGTGCAACTACTTCGGCAACTTTATAAGACGCATCAAATCCATAGTAATTAAAGCAGTCCTTTAAGTCCTTGCAGAAATGGAATCCACGATAGCATACATGAGGATAAAAATCCTCTTCGAATATTTCTCCAACTTCAAACTGAAAACCTCTGCATGTCCAGTCCGGATTGAACACCTTGTAACCTTTGATAAGTTCTTTTTCTTTGTTTGATTCGATTTCGGCTATCGCCTGTTCTAATTCTTTATTCATTTTTTTCTCCTTTCGATTGTCAAGGTCATGTGCCTTGTCGCCATTGAGAATTTGATTAAATCGACCAACGAGATCGTGATATGTTTTGTTTGACATTTTTTCTCCTTTCACTTTTCATGCATCCATTGATAATTCCTGTAAGTCATACATGCGAAACATCGCCGTAAGAAGATCAAAAGATGCTTTGTTCTGTTTTGTTTGTTGAAAGCTGCAATAAAGCCGCTCCGCTCTGGCAATGAATTTTCGCCAGTATGCATCCGAAAACCCTTTTGAGGATTTTTCCGTCTCCATGTCTTTCATTAACTGAAAGATTTTGGACAGATAAGAAGTAGGATCATCCGGACTTTCCATTGCCTGCAGAAATGCCCGTGTAGCCATGCTGCCTGTTGCCGCTTTTTTGATTAGTGCGGCATAATTATCTCTGCGATCCGGATATTTCCATCCGAGCAGCGAAAGATTGAAGCAGCGAGCCATTTTGTTAAATTGCTCTTTCATTTTGTTTTTCTCCTTTCATGGAATTCTTTTATTTTTGGATATAAAAAAACCTTTGAAAGAAGATCCTTCAAAGGTAGTGTTTTTATAATATAAAAGGGTACAATATGCCCTTTGTTTGTTTTTGGGAATAAACGATCAGAATGATAGATCGCTGGAATAGTTAAAGATCAGTACAAAAAAGATATACTGAGAAATTGGTTTATTATGACTTGATTATAGACTAACGAGGGGGAAATTGCAAGTGTAAGTTCAAGAATTATTTATGATATTATATATTTGATGTATATGTATTTACTTAATTATTTAATTAAGTATTCGAGAAGAGAAAAAAAGAAGGGAAGACCTACACTCTTACCAAGAAAGATCTTCCCATCTTTTATTAAAAAAGGACAAAAAATGAAAACACAAAAAACAAAAATGTAAATTACAAAAAGATTTTTGTTTTTCCGGACTGCCATGCATCCACACAACAGCCCGAATTCGTTCACACAAAAGGAGAACATGTCAGAACAAACAGAACAAAAAGCATTAAGAAAAATAGATAAAACATCTCTTTTCTTTATGTCTTAATATTATCATAGTTCTCCTCACGTTTCAAGTGTTTTTTGTAATTTTATGTCATTTTTTTATAATTTTGTCTTATTTCTTATTGCATGTTGAAATAGACACCTGACCTGCTTTGTTTACGGTAAGCATACCTTTGTGCAGCATAAAGCCCAATGCCTCAAAGATACTGGAAAAGGAACCGATGTAATCACCGAGCGTAACGTACTCCGTGATTCCGGATTCTTCCGGATCGCTGCCATAAAAGCCGGTGCAGGAATCAGTCTCATTCCCTTTCATATCATACGTGACATAATAAAGAGCTCCATCGTTTGCCCATGTTGTAAACAAGTCCAGTTCACCTTTAAATGACTCACGTACTTTATCGATCAATTCAACCGACATGTCATCCAGCATGAACCATTTCTTTGCATTTTCAATGCTTGTGTAAATGACACCGATGATACCGCTGTCCCATCTGTCACACGGATCTGTCAGGCTGAACTTCAGGATGCCATGTTCCAGAATATAAACAGGGTACAGGAAGTATCCACGTTTCAGCGACTTACTTTTCAACATTTCCATGTCTTTGCGGGTAAAGCCGGTCTGTTCTACGTCAAAACTTGCAAAGAGATCATCCCACGTCTTAATATTGTCGTCCTTGTCGGGAGAACTGTATCTTGACGAGAATATAAGGAAAGTGCCGAGATTATCCATTGATTCACGGGGACTTTCGCAACAACTGTCGTATCCGATTGTAACGATTTCATCACTATCTGTCATATAATATTCACTCATTTTTACTGTTCCTTTCTTATTTGTTATGAAAGCAGATATTTTTCTACATCTGCGATTGATTTGTATTGATCGTTTTCAAGGGAAGTAATGGCGCAAAGATAATCGTCAAATCCCTTGTAAATACCGTCCCAGATCCTGTCTTTATTCAAGCCCCAAAGCAGACGTTTGAACAAGAATCCGGATGAAATAGCCTGATTTTGAAGGTAAAGCCAGCTTTTTCCAAGACCGTCTTTTTTGCGAACCTTTTCACTACATTCCCGGCACATGTAATCATGCACACCGCAGGAACACAACATGCACTTGTCCGGTTTGTAGTCTCTTTTACAGATCGTACTTTCGCATCGGTCCATGTCATACGCCTGAAAAATTTTCTTTACGCCTCTATCCTTCAAAGCAGCAAGCACCTGATCCAGACAGTTTTTCTGGTTGATTCCCGGAATCCCGACCACCGAAAAGTTTTTATGGAGCAGATGATAGATCACGGAAGCCTTTAAGATGCCCTCCGTAATAATCACCGTTTCTTTGTTATCGCCCCAAAGGTAAGTGGCTCTTGCACCCCCGGAAGACCCGTTGGCTTTCCCGGAAGAAGTAAAACTCACATACTTTTTATCCGGTGTAGGGTTTGCCAGTCGAATTTGAAATCCGTACATTTTTCCGTCTGCAGAATACTCCGGGCAAAGATACCCGTCGTTGCCTTGGTAGAAGTTGATATCCCATGAGCCATACTGGTTTTTATAAAATCCGGGAATGCCTTTTAAGTTCACTCCTTCACGCATCAGGCAGCGGCAGATTCTGCGGCGATCTTCTTTCTGTGCCGGAATCGTTCGAAAATCTGATAATTCGTCTTCTTTCAGACCTCTGCGGATCAGATCTGCCTTGTCTCTTGCAGACAGTCTAAGATACGAATACATCTTCCGATACACCATATCCAGAGCATCGTCATTAAGACAGGCGCAATGTTTCTCGACTGATCCAATATCAAGCGGATTGTCATAAGGCACAGGATGGTAATCTCCATGCATTGCCATAGAAATTTCTTTTACAGCCTGACGGAAATTATCAATACCCTTAACACGCATGTACAGCTGCACCATATTTCCCTTTGCATCACAAGAGGTTCGTAAGCAGCGGTACAGGTTGACAACCTTGCCTGAATGATTGTATACCGAAACCGCAAACGATCCGGTTTTTGAACCGCAGAACGGGCACACACAATCCTGCGTACCGCCACGGCGTTTACCTATCGTCTGGATTCCCAGCAGATATACCACATCTAAAATATTGAAATCGAGATCCTCATACATTTTTTGTTCTCCTTTACTGTTTGTTCTTAATTTATGGTGATTTCAAATTTCGAATAGAGAAGATCGGCAAACTCCAGATCGCATTCCAGATATTCTTCCAGATAGACTGCAGGATCACATGAGGAATACTTCCAGTCGAGATACTCCGTGATATCCTTATCCATCATTGGTTTCATCTGATCGAAAGCCTCCTGTGTAAGTCTGTATTCCTTTCCATCCCTTGTAAGTGTGAGACGATTTTTGTTTTTCATGGTTTTATTCTCCTTATTGATTATTTATTTATGGAAAGAGGGAGCATTTAAGCCCCCTCTTAATTGGTTTAGCGCATGATCCGGCTTCCTTCATCGGTATCAATGATATCAATGCTCTGCGGGAATCTTGCTTTGAAAGAAAGATCGTGGGTAATCGCCATGATCTTTAAGTCCGGATATCTTCCCTGAATTGCCACAAGTGAATCACAGTACGCCTGTACACCGGTGCTATCCAGGAACGCTGCTTCATCAATGAACAGGAATCCAGTCTGAACACCCATCCTGCTTTTCTTGAGTTCTGCCAGCGCAAGAATAACGGCAAGCGAGCATTTCACTTTTTCGCCGCCAGACTTTGAAAGATACGGTAACTTTCCTTTCCTTTCATCGTTAATGATGACATCCAGTGTGGTGACTTCCTTTTTGTTATTGGACTTCAAGACCTTTTCGGTTACAAATTCGACGCTCATCTTTCCGGAAGACATCTGCGCCAGAATATCCGTTGCCTTTGCTTCGAGAATCGGCAGTACCGAACGAATGATGTTGTGCGGAATACCATCCTGTGAGAATGCCTGCTTCAACAGGTCATACCGTGCAGCAATGCAGGCGTCAGATTCAACTTTGTCTTTCAAAGTCTTAATTTCCTCTACCAGCATGTCACGTTCTTCCTGCTTCCGCTTCAAAATGCCAAGACCTTCGGTAAGTGAAGAAATAGAACCGGAAATTTCCTCTGCTTTCTCATTAAGAGCATTGAGTTTTTCCTGTAACTCCTTCTTTCCTTCCGAAAGGCTGATCTGAATATCCAAATCCTTCTGCATTTCGTTGTAGTCCTCTTCCATTTCGGTAATTTCGGCTTTTACTTCCTTTTCTCTTGCAGCATTCGTATCTCTAAGCGCCTTTTCCAGCGTTAAATCCTTTTCCTTCTGGACCCAGATTTCCGCTGCTTTCAAATCATTCTGCAAAGAAGTGTAAGCATCCGCACTGAAACCGGAAGTTTCCTTTTCCTGATTCAGATTTGCAATTTTTGCAAGAATGCTTTCTTCCTCTGCTGCGATTTCATCCAGACGCTTTTTGAGATCCGACATCTTTTCAACAAGCGAATCTTTCTGCCGTTTCAGTTCCTGCATCTGCGAATACATCTTTTCGCTTTCAGATAGCGATAGGTAAGCCTTTGATATTGTCTCCGGCTTTTCCCCCGCTCCACACCGTACATGCGACTTTCACCGCATACGGCGTTCCATCAATTTAATATTCATTCATTTTATTCAGATTCCAAATTTTAAACATTTAAACTTTGTTGTTATCCTACAAGTTCCATAAGTCCTGCTTTGAATCTCAATCTGTTCAACTTTTTCAGTTGTTCTTCATTGAGTTTCAGCATTTGCAGATATTTCTGAATGGTTTCCTCTTTAACGGCATGTATCAGTTTGTGTATCGCATCTTTGACTAACACTAAATTCTCATACTTGTCTGTGCCACCTTTATTCCTTGGAATTTTATGATGACAGTGGATTTCATTCAGGTTTTGGAAAGGTTCACCTGTTACAGCACATTTACCCCATTGTGCAGAAAACAGCGATATTCTGTTATCCATGTATTCCGCGCTTTTTCCATAAGAGGGTTCTTTCATCATTTGCAGCATCAGGCTTGTATCTAACCTCAGATTGTCGTGAAGTTCTTCTCTGCCTTCTGCTGTATAACAATTTATTGTGACCTTCTTACCCATGGGTTTCTTGCACTGCACATAACCTATTGGGTAGATTGGTTCATCGCTTCCTGCTACGTAACGCAGCATTTTGGATTTTCCAAATCGTTCCTTTTCGGTTTTTGTGAGTTTTCTTCCTTTTCTGATAAGCCTGTTACCTTTTTCTGTTCCCAGTCGATTGGCAAGGATAGTCATTACTTTTCGGTTAAGTTTAGAACAGTCCAAGGTGATGTGTGTGGCGACGCAGTAGTAATTCTGCATACCCATTACCATTGAGTTATAAAGAGTGGTTTCGTCCCTTTCATTTTTCTGGGTTCTGGGTTTTGCCACATTTTTGGCTTGTTTTGTTAAATTCTGCTCTTGCTTTTTCAGGGCTTTATCACACATGTGGGATTTAACTGTGTATTTTTGACCTTTTTTCTGAACTTTTATTTTGAATCCCAGAAATTCAGAATAGTTCTTTTTGACATTGACGATTCTCGTTTTCTCCTGCGAAATGTTCAGTTTCAGCCTTTCAGACAGCCATTGCGTAACCGCATGTTTTATCTTGTCGGCATCGCTTCTTTTTCTACAGAATATACGAAAGTCGTCCGCATATCGGACAATATACATTTCTTTAAGTTTTGTTTTTCTCATTGCCCTGTATCCATGGCTTTTGATTGGGATGCCGTTTTTATTCATTCTCAATGAGTATTTTTCCGTGACTGGATTTTCCTGCCATTGGCTGTCTATCCAGTGGTCTAACTCATTGAGTACAATGCCCGCAAGTAACGGCGAAATGATACCGCCCTGAGGCGTGCCTTTAGTCGGATATATTATCTGATTGTCTGGCACTTTAATGGGGGCTTTGAGTATTTGTCTCAAGACATATATGAGATGTTTGTCCTGTATGCCCATTGCCCATATCTGTCGTATCAGCTTTGGGTGGTTCACGTTATCAAAGAATCCTTCAATGTCAAACTCAATTACGTAGTGTAATTTTGTGAGTTGAAGTAGTTGATATGTTCTTGCAATAGCGTGTTCCACACTCCTGTTAGGGCGAAAGCCATAACTGTTATTGCTGAATTTTGCTTCACAGATTGGTTCCATGACCTGTTTGATACATTGCTGTATCAGCCTGTCCCATATACACGGGATGCCTAAAGGTCTGGTTTTTCCATTGGGTTTTGGAATGTCTTTTCTTCGTACAGGCTTTGGTCTGTAGCCATGTACGCTTCCTGTTACTATGTATTTGACCCTTGCCACAACTTCTTCCGGTGTAAGCTTTCCTATATCTTTAATGGTCAACTTGTCTGTTCCGGCTGTATTACTTCCTGTGTTTGTTTTGATATTCCTGTATGCAAGCAGGATATTTTCTCTTTTGAGGATGATATCCATGAGATTGGTAAAGATTTTACCTTCTTTACTTTGAGCATACAGGTTGTCAAACACTTCCTGCATTTGGTAATATTCAGCGTGACGTAAGTCATCTACACATAAAAGTTTTTCATGTTTTTCTTTTGGCATAAGGCTCCACCTCCTTTGCAGGGGTAGTTCTTTTTGTCTTACCCGAAATCCTTATTGTTCTGAATAAATGTTTGTTTATTAAATTGACTTGTGACCATTCCTCCATTTCCATTACAGAAATTTCATTGGTTCGATCACTACTTTTCTGCACCGGTTCATCTGCTTATTATTCTTCGTCAGATTATTTCCTTCATGGAAACCCGATACATTTCCTTGTTCCGATAATCCTATCTCTCCATATACTTTTAGGTTTCTGCTCTGAGCCTGACAGCTTGTAATATCCCGCCATCCTGATGGATTTCGATATTTGTGGTGTTTCATAACTACGATTCTTACTTGACCATACTGTCTGTCCCGTTTGGGATAAATACACATTTCTATGTATCAGCGTTATAGACCCGTACATTCGCAGATTTGTCAGTATTTTAGTACATTCTAACCCTGAGTATTTTATAGACCTCCGACATATAGGTAACATAATCCACCTCTGGATCACTTTCCACAGCTCTGCCTGTTTCTCTTGTATCGCCAGCCGGAGCATTAGGGGAAGCGTTTCAGGGCGTTACTCCTTTCATTCCACTTCTCAGATTATCAGTTCAACAATTCCTATTGGAATTATTGCCTCATTTCGTCATTTAAATAACTTGTAGAGGAACAAGTCGCACCATAGTCACGCTTCATAGCCGCCAAACGGTCTGCCTCATCCGCATCATAAGGAATATCGGAGAGTGCTTTTACGATAGCCTCGTACATTTCTGTAGCACCGGCGTTTTTCTTAACAGCCTCATCCTTAATTTCCTCAAGACGCTTCAAAGCAGCGGGGATTTCTTCCTGTGCTTTTAAGGCATCCGCAAGGAACGTACATTTCGCAGATTCAGCAATAGGACAATTACTGTTTTTCAGCAGTGCTGTCTTATCCTGTAACCGGTCAACAACCGCCTGCTGTTTGGCAATTTTGGATTCTCCGTCTTTGATGGTCTTCTCCATTTCAGCTTTGCAGTTCAGCATCCGCTCCTTTACAGCTGCGTACTCCGAAAATGCATTGTTCATTTCTGCGATTTTCGCCTCAAGCTGCAAAAACGCATTGTGCTTCGCTTCTGCCTCGTCTACATTCTGCAGAACAGATTCGATTTTCTGCATTTTTTCGGTAACATCTGCCAGTTCTGCTTCCAGACGGCTGTGTTTTCCGCTGCAGAGATTTTTCTGCGTTTCCGCAAATGAGATCTGTTCCGTTAAGGAATCGAAAGTAGCCTTTGCAACGATCATGGAATCGCTTTTTGCTTTCAGACTGTTGTACTGCGCAACACCTGCATGGATTTCCGGTTCCTGGGCAATCAGATTATCTGCTTCCTCAATTCTCTGCCGGAGAGCACCATATAATGCGTTCTTCAAAGAAATACTGGTCTTTTTCGAACGTAATTTTTCCTGCAGACGCTCTGCGCTCTGTGCAGCAACCTCCTTCTGTTTCAGCAGATTGCGGCATTCGTCGATCTTTTCATTTTCTTCCTTCAAAGCAGCACGATAGCGGCTGATCTGTTCTTCGGTCTTTTTCAGGTTTTCTTCCAAACAGGATAATTCATAGCCGCCAAGTTTTTCACACTTCTCATCGAGAATATCCTGACTGACACGTACTTGCCGGTTGGTTTCCGTGCAAAGCTGTGAAAACTGATCTGCCATCTGCTCGTAAGGTTTTAATCCCAGCATATTTGCCAGAATGTTCATCCTCGTTTCCGGGGACGCTTCCATAAACACACCGTACTGCTGCTGCATGATAAGGGCACACGCTTTTAATGTGACCGCATCCATTTCAATGACCTTTTCGATGGCTGCCTGTGTATCACGCATTTTTTCACAGGAAAGATCGACCCAGTTTCCATTTACATTTTCGGAAAGGTTTAATGTACCTTTTCCGCTTTTGGTTCTTGTACGGCATACCCGGTAGATATGCTTTCCAATGGAAAATGTAAAGGCAATAGATCCGCTCTTAACCTCCGGATTGTTATTAATCCAGCCGGTTAAGTCTCCTTCTCTGGTCTGCTCGAACAGGCAGTCCATGATAGAATCCATAAACAGGGACGATTTTCCAACACCGTTTTCGCCGTTAATCACACAAAATGTGATGTCTTCGAATGAGAAAACTTCGTGGCTGTAATGCCGGTAGTTTTTCACCTCAATCGAAATCGGCATCATAACGCCGGTATTGTGATTCTTCGTAACCCGTTCCATGACTTCATTGATTACCGGCTTCGCAAGTTCCGTAATTTCATGGATTTTGTCCTCTCTGAAACTCTTGTTTTCAAGATAGTCCACCAGTAACTTTTCCGGCGACGTATCCTTGTCCATAGCTTCTTTATCCACCGTCGTTACAATCTTCTGCGGATAGATGGACTGCACGTAATATGCGCCGTTTGCGTACAGGTGACGCTCATACATAGAATGAGAAAAAGCCTTGTGGTGTTCTTCGGTACAGTCGTAAACAACTCTCACCTGTTTATCTTTCACAAGTGTTTCCAGCGCCTCATCGTGATAAGGCATCGGATTTTTGTTGAATTCTGCAATATCCGTATCCATCAGGGACACCGTAGCAAATTCTCTTGAGTGCAGCGGAATGAACTCTGTCTTGAATTTTTCACCCAGTGTGTGCATAAGGAAGCCATACTGCTGTCCTTCGTCATTGAAATTCAATGCACTGATAGCGCCGCTGTACCATACGTTGCCGGCCGGCTGGATCTGCTGCGACTTATGAATATGTCCGAAGCATACCAGATCGAAATTGGCTGCTTTCAAAGTAGCAGGATAGATAACCGGTTCGAACTGTCCGAAAATGGAATTCATGCTGGTTCCCATATCCGCACCTGAAATGGTATAGTGACCCATTAAAATAGAAGAAACACCTTCATTACACTGCGCTCTAAGACCCAAAATGATCTGGTGCAGCTGGTCTGCGAATACCTGTGCTTCTTCCTCTCTGGACAATCCCGGAAACTGACTGCGGAAATACCCTTTGTCAAATCCGGGCAGACATGCGACCTGTAATGCAGCGCCGGTCTTCTGATTTACAACCGGCACGACCTTCGGCTCTGTAACAATATTCACATTGGAATCATTCTCAAACGCCGTCTGCAGCAGTTCGAAATGACGTTTTCCATCGTGATTCAAAGTTCCGAGGAGCACTGTAACCGGTGCAATCTTTTCAAGCCGTCTCAAATATCCGATTGCGATATTTGTTTCGTGCAAGCCACGATCCGTCCAGACCTTTGCGTTATCAAAGATATCTCCTGCGACCAGAATTGCATCCGGCTCCTGCTTTTTCGCCTCATTTACGAGATCGTTCAGGCATTTGCAGATATCGATGAAACGTGCGTTTTCTCCGTTGCTCATTACCGGGCCTTCAAACTGTCCGATATGCCAGTCTGCCGTGTGCAGAATCTTAATATTTTTTTTCATTTTCAATTCTCCTTTTTTTGAAAGAGCACCCAAAACGAATTGGATGCTTTTGATTTTTGGGTGCAAAAAAAGAGCAGTTAAAAAACCACTCTCTTTTACACAAATATTATTCTTTTTGTTTGTCAAATATCAGCCTTTCCGCTTACAGAAGAAATGCAAGAGCAGCTTCCGATTCCGGATATCCTATCGCAAGGCTGCGCTGGTAGCGGATCATCTGCCGTTCTGCCTTTATCTCACGGATTCTATTTAAGGTTGGCCAGTCCACCAAAGATCCGACACCATGTGTCTTATCCAAAAGACTTTCTACCTCTGATATTCGATCAAGCACTGAATCATCCCAATCAGTGTCTCCACTCTCCATGTCGATTTTCATACATATCAGATGATCTCGCATGGATTCCAAATTGAACAGCTCGCTTTCGCTGATTCTGTATTTTTTTGTTTTGCTTTCCATTCTTTTTACCTCTTTTCCTCAAACGGAGGTTCCGGATAGTCTACATACAAGCAGCACTTTCCGCATTCCTCATTGCCATTTCCAACACAAAGCGGATATGGATTATTTTCCTCCGGTGTGAAGCATTCAGGTGATTCATGTTCTTTCTGCATGTTTTGCCCTCCTTTAAATACAAGTCCCCCTGCACAAAGCAGAAGGACTTGTAAAATGATTGTTTGAAGTTACTGCTGTTTGCTCTTACTCTGCATGTAAGAAATTGCTTTCAGCATGAGATTCGCAGCTTTTAAGAGATCAGCGCTGGCTTCCGGGTTTTCCGGAATCGTTTTCAGGTAATCAACACCACCCGGCTGCTGAATCACTTCTTCCAGTGTAAGACCGGCATAGAAGGGATCGTCTTCCGGCAGTTGGTATTTCTTTGCCTCTTTTACAGTCATTTTCGGTTCGCTTGCAGGCTTATCCGAATCTTTGGCCGGCTGCTCTTTCGCCACTTTCGTTGCTTTCTGGGCTGCCGTTTTTGCCGGGGCTGCCGCTGCTTCCTGTTTTACAGGTGCTTTCGCTGTCGGCTTCTCGACGACATCCACTACATCCTCTCCATCCGCATTTCCCGGTAAAGATCCGTCGTACATCGTGAAGTTTTCAACATCTGTGTCCGGTGTCGGAGCATTTGTCATTCCGAACGGTGCAGCCACAGAACTGATTCCAAACAGATTTGTCATGGAACGCATTCCCTGCTGTAGCAGTGCATTTTTCACCATCTTGTCGTTGTAATCCGGCTGGAAATTTACGGAAATTACAGCAAACGGTTTCTTTAATTCTTCCATTCGATATGCGCCTTTGATACCCAGCAGCGCCCGAATAACACGAAGAATTGCACCCGTCTGTGCCTTTTCCGCAACCGTTTTCCGCAACTGTGTCATGCTGACAAGCACGGATCTTTCGATGTATTTTTGCCGATCCTTATCTGCAATCACGTACATTTCTATAGGACGACCGTCATTATCCGTATTGTTCGGATCGGTCTTCCAGTAACCGGCAAACATCTTTTCTGCCTCTTTTGCTGCTTTCCATTTGGAAATACCCATGATGGACTTATCCATGTAATCCAAACGTAACCTTTCTTCCTCATCGTTGAGGCAGATCGATTTGGTCTCCATGTGCGTCTTATATGTGCCGTCCGGCAGCCTGATCGCTCCATAGGCTCTGCCCACAAAGGTATTGGCATCTTCTTTTCTCACGCCTGTATATTCAGGGTGGAACTGAATCCCAGCTGCAGTTGCAAGCCGCATCAAAAACGGTTTCGCAAGAGCGTAGGTGCTTTCGAACTTATCATTTCCTCTGGAATCTGTTCCAGTCTTGATTTGTCCGAGATAAAAGATATCACCGGAATTAGCGCTGGTGTCGGCATTGATTTCACTCACGGTGAATCTGTAAAACGGACTTACTTCTACCGAATTTGAGGAAGGTAAAAGCAGGTTGCTTTCTGCGTACCGTTTGGTTAATTCTTCTACAGTGCTGCTAATTTGAGTTGTCATTTTTTGTTCTCCTTTTCTTTTTATTTTTTTTGATTTTGAATATAAAAAAACCTCTGAAAGAAGAATTCCTTCAAAGGTAATTTTCATTATTATATAAAAGGGTACAGTTTGCCCTTTGTTTGTTGTTGGGAATAAACGATCAGAACAATTGATCGCTGAAATAGTTAAAGATCAGTACAAAAAAAGAAATACTGAGAAATTGGTTTTTATGTTCTTATTATAGACCAATGAGAAATGAATTGCAAGAGAAAATCACAGATATTGAAACATTATCTTTTTTTATTTATGCGTATTTACTTAATTGCGTATTTACTTAAAACAAAACGCAAGAAAGAAAATGGCACTCCGGGTTAGATGCTTCCAGAATGCCTGATACTACCAATTACATGTATTTTAACAATGCTTTCCAGAAATCCGGATCTACATCTGCATGATCCATCGTTTCCATCAAATCTTTATGATACCCATATTGTGACCGAATATAGACAGCACATTTCTGTGCTAATTTATCACCAGAGATCGGCGGCTTAACAGATAATCTGTACGCAGTGTTTTTTTCAGATTGTCTGTACGCCCACCGTTCCGCTTCAATGATTAGTATTTTGGCTTTGCTTTTCATCTGGATCGGATCGGCGTGATGATTCATTTGCTGGTTTACATCCTCAATGAGCAAATCAAGATCCAAGTCGTCCGGAATCTGATCGAAAATAAACACCTTTTCATTGTCTTCTCTGCACGGAAGACAAATCGCATAGTGGCTGGAATATTTCAACACTCTATAATTCGTATCTAATACGGGCAATGCCGAAAATTCAATGCCGTTCTCTTTCAGGATATATTCATACGGCGTATTGTTCAGCAGCACCGTTACCGTCTGTCCAAAATGCGTGCATTCGATTTTCATGTGTTTCCTCCATTATCTCCTAATTTGCGATATTTTGCTTTTGTATTCTTCTTTGGCATCCAGATATTTTTTGATTTCGTCTGCCTGTTCATCCGTGATATTGACCTTATCACCGTCCGGGTAAATAGAATAATATCCTTTCCTGCCATAGATTGTGCCATTCCATTTATGTCCTTTAAGAATATCTGGCTTTTCCGGTTTCGGAATCGCATCAATCTTTTCGTGGAAATCCTGCCACTCTTTCTGGACTTTTTTGGCAATCTCATAATGCGCCAGTGCAAATAGTCCCTGATCTGGAATTACACTTTCTGCTCCGATTTCTGCAGCTTTCATTGCTTCATCTTCTAGCTGGTCAACATCAATTGTCTTTCCCCAGCACTTTTGCGACAATGGCTTATACCAATCGTCCGCTGCTTCACGATCTGTCCACCTATAGCCGCCGATGCCTTTTATGGCTTCTTTTGCCGGTCGGGTATTACCGGAGAACCACACAAACAGCAGCATTTTTCCGGTATCTTCATCGACATATGGAAGGAACGATGCATTGAAATAAAGCCCTTCACTGTTCTCTTTTTCCTCCATTTTACGCTTGTAGCACTCTTTGCACAAGCCGAAATTTTCGTAATATGCCAGTTTTCTTTCTCTTTCTTTTCCCGGGCCGATCAGTTCCACCGTTTCCTCGTGTCCGCAACTCATTTTAATGGTATATTTCACTTCTGATTATCCTCTTTTTTGGTATAATTATGCTCCATTTTTGGTGTCAAAAATATTTAATTTTTTCTTCGTCCGTTGGGTGAACTGATATTATATCCGATGGCTGGCAACGTAAAATTATACATATCGTATTTATCGTTTCCGTTGTCACATTTTTTCCTTTCTTTATGCTTTGAATAGTGCTTTCGCTCAAGATCCTTTCTTTTCGCAATCGACTATGGGGAAAGCCTTTTTCGGAAAGTGCTTTCAGAATATCTGTTTTATATATAATCATTTTTATTCCCTTTCTTGTTTCTTCATAATAAGAGTATATACTATTCCGGATCAGAAATCAATATTAAATTACACCAATATTGGTGCATGCTTTCCTTGACGTACAATCAGTATTGGTGTATACTTATAGTAGGAAGTAGGAGGGGGAGGACGATGCAAAAGACATTGCTTGCAACATACACGAGAAAATCCACACTGCCGCATTACGCCAAAAGCGCATGGGCATATGCTCACGAGATCGTGAAACTCGAATGCCTTTACATAGACTATCAAGAAGAAAGAAAGGCATGGGAAGAAGCCGGAATGGTTTCATACGACAAAAACGGAAACGTGATCCCCAATGACGTAATTCGTCCGAATGTATATGTTGTAAGAACTACCAATGCGAAAGGCGTATCACACGATCACGAAGCGAAAACAAAGGAAGATGCCAATGCGATCTTCTCTGCTTTTATGAAGGAATTCAGGGATTTCAGAAAAGTTTGATCCGGAGGAACGGAGAAAGAAGGGAAACGATATGAAAGGTTTATGGATTTATAGAGCTGAAAACATATATGGTCTTCCAGTATCAGAATCTTATTCAAGACAAAGATTAATTGAAAAACTGATTGAAGAATTCGGAAAAGAACGATTGCCTGAGTTTAAAATAAAAAAAATATTTGACAAGACTTTAGAATAACAATACAAATCACAGAGACCACGAGGACAGAAAGTTGTATAAAAGAATGCAGTAATCAGATGGACACCGATGCAGGAAGGAGAAGGAAAATGACAGATAAGCGCAAATATTCGATATACGCTATAGATTTCGACGGAACACTTTGTGAATCTGTTTGGCCGGGAATCGGTGATCCGAATATTGCATTGATCGAGCATCTAAAAAAGAAACGAGAAAAAGGAAATAAACTTATCTTATGGACTTGTCGGGTCGGGGAACGACTGCAAGAAGCGGTGAACTGGTGCAAAGGCTATGGACTGGAATTCGATGCCGTAAATGAAAATCTTCCGGAAATGATAGAGAAATACGGCGGTGATTCCAGAAAGGTGTATGCAGACGTGTACATAGACGATCAGGCAGTAAACAAGCAAAAATACAGCGTGCCGTACAAGACCGGAAAGGAGAATGATTATGAGTAAAAAGACCTATCAAAAGTCAGCGAAAGATATTGCATTTGACAAAGAAAGAGCATATTTTCGCAAACAGATAAGGACACTTGAAACGCAAATAAGGACGGCGAACAGACAGCTTGAAACCTATGAGGAAACCATACGGCAGATGGACGATACAATCCGGCAGAAAGATGAATGGATTTCCAGACTGCTTGAATATATGGATTTGTCAGAGGAAGATCTGAAAAAGTTTATTGAATCCGAAAAGAAGAAAGCAGAAATTGTTGAACATTTACACGATATGGACGGGGCTATCGTCAGATTAGGAATGTTTGGCTGGATGCATTAACATTTACAACTAATCAGCCGTTGGGCATTGAAAAGTACATACAGAGCAGTGGCGGAATAGACAGCAATAAGATGGTAAAGCCGAAAGGCAATAGTAGACGCTTACGGGGTAAGTCAGTACGGGCGCTTTGTACCCGTCCCAGGAGGATTATGACATGCGTGGTGCAAATCCACGCCTGCTCTATCAGTAAAATATCAAAGGGAGAGTAAATAACATGGATAAAAATTCTATCAAAACACCTTATGAAGCATTGATGTGTATTGCGTCCATGCGAGAGTGTTGTTGTAGTGAATCACTTTGTCCTTATTATATTGAAGATACAGAATGTTGCGATAATGTTGAGATCGCCCGTGATGTCTTGAAGGATAAGGGTTTGTGGTGATTATGTGCTGTGAAATGTATGTAGGAGGTAGATAACATGAAAAAAATAACATTCACTTCAGATTATAGTAATGACAACAAGATCACATTTATTCAGCGTGACGACGGAGATATCATTATAAGCACTTCTATAAAAGATGAATCCGAGCATGGTGTGCATTTTGCAACAGGAGAAGGCGGGACAAGGCTTCGTAAAAACGGATATAAAATACTGAAAAAACTGTCTGAAATCATGGATTTGTTAGAGGAAGAAAAAGACGGGGAAATCGTATTTTAACGTGGAGGTTGTAAATATGAAAACAGGGTTTGGTGATTATCACGCACACTCAAAGAAATGGATAATGGAAATTATACTTACAGCCATTTTGAAAAAATTTGTGAAGTTGAAAAAATAACCCCCACCGGAAGAATACGTCTGAAAGGATATAAAGAACAGTTCAACAAGTATGGTGAAAAAATGGGCCGTAATACACGGGAAGCTCCTTGCCGTATTTCTCTACTTTCCGAGGAAATGGAAAAGGAACTGCGGGAAAAATGGAGAAAACAAGAAGTAATAAGAAAAGCAGTTGATCTGTGCCATAAAGTCAGCGAGAATACTTTACCGTATGACTTGGCTGTTGCCATCATACACATCTTTGATGGGGAAAAGGATGGAAGCACAGAAAAACAGGAAGCGAAAAAGCCTCAAAAAATATATATGAGTAAAAGCAGGTATTACATGGCATGTCCAAACTGCCAGCAAAGATTGGATAGAGAGGTAAACTACTGCTTCGAGTGTGGGCAGGCAATGGATTGGGGAGATTAGGAAATGAGAATGACTATGGAATTGCCTGCATACATTCAGGAAAAAATCAAAAAACAGAATCATCTGATCACAGATGCATGGTGGATTGCAAGAGAAATAGATGAATGGTGTGCAAAAAAAGGTATAGACATTGAATCAGAGGAATACAAGGAATGCCGCTCAAATGTGAAATCAGCAGTATCACCGATTAATATACAGGAAATCAAAAGAATGTATAATGCAGCACAGAAAACTAATGTAAAAAAAGGAGAACATCGTGGCAAATAAGCATTATAAATACTATCAGCCGAACAAAAAGGATCTTAAGGATGATTACGGTGATTGTGTCATCCGAGCACTCACAAAAGTGATGAATAAAGAATGGGGACAGGTATTTGAAGATCTGATCCCAATGGCAAGGGAATTTCAGTGTATGCCAAACTCAAAACCTTGTTTTGAAAAGTATCTGCTGAACAACGGCTTTGTATACCATGGGATCAGCAACAAATCCGGCAGCAAGCGCCCGACAGTCGAAGAATTTGCCAAGCAGCATAAAAAAGGGACTTTCTTCCTTCGTGTCGCACATCATGTCGTAGCTGCTGTTGATGGCGTGTACTACGATACGTGGGATTCCGGGTACAAGTCACTGTACGGATATTGGGAAAAGACTGTCCGATTTGATTCCAATTCCATAATATAACGCAAGAAGGGAGACGCTCTTTATGAGCAATCTCCCTCTTTTTTGGTATTAAAGCGCATATGCGAGTTGTCGATCACAATCTTGTTGTCGGACGCTACCTTTCCTTTCTTTTAAGATTTTGTGTCTCCCGCATGTATGTTCCAAATTCGTCGCCCGGGCCTCGAACCCGGCATTTCTACCCCGCCTATGCGGTTAAGCGTTTCATCCAACGAAACCTGCGACGACCCGCCCTGACATTCGTCTGCCTGTCACATCATAACGAAACTGGCTTTGAGGCGTATTTGCAAATACCCAGTCTTTCCCGGTGTCATTTTTGCATTTCTTGAAAACTTTACGGTCAACGCATCCCGCGCCCCAAAGGTATACTCCGAAATGCTTCTTGCCAAATTCTGACCATGACAAGATAGTTTGTCAGTATATGGATTTGCTGTCAACTATGCTTTCGTCTGACTGTCATATATATACAGACGGCAAATGACAGCGCCATAATACCCACTGTGAGGAACACAAATCCGGAATATTTTCTTCCGGTAGCCGGTATCTCAAAAGATTTGTTGTTAGTCACGTCGTATGTGACATCATAAGCGTAATAGATATCTTCTCCCTCGTCATACACCAGCTTGGAGAAATCAGCGTTTCTTTCTTCCGCTTGCTTCTTTGTCATCTTCACAGGCAGTTCCACCGTCAAAGGCTGCATAAGCGGAATATAGCCGTCCAGATGTGTCTTCTCAATGACCGTATAAATATCCGGCTCTAAATCAGTAAACACAACTTCACCATTCACATCGGATACCACAGTTTTTGTATAGCCATTGCGACCGGTTATCTCAAATGCCACATTAGAAAGTGGATTTCCCTCGCCATCCTTCTTATTTAACCTGATGCTACCTCTGATCAGTGTGTTGACATACGATACCTCTGTAGCAGCATCCAAGATGCCGGAAGTCGTCTTTCCATCATCTGTTCTTAAAAGTGTTCCATCTTCTGATACCGTAATATCAGTTGCAAACATTCCACCACTGGTCTCCGTAACCTTCCACTTAGTTTCCTCTGGAATCTCATGAATGACGACAGTTTGTCCATGTTTCAACGAAAATGTGATCTCATCACCGTCAAGGGCAAGCGTTTTCGTTTCAATCTCGCTGCCGCCTTCCATCACAGAGCAGGAAAACAATTCCAGAAGCGTCACGTCGTTTGTCAGCTGCAGGCTGAATGTGAATGTTTCATCCTGATACGGTTCAGGCGCAGTCACAGATTTGCTGACAGACAGATCGAATGCAGAAGAAGTCAGTCTGTTTGTCACATCCATAGTAAATGTGCCGGTGAAACTATCCGGTTCATAAGAACCTGAAAACGGGTATATCGTTCCATAAGCCGTCTTAATACCGCCTGTAGTATATTGCGTCCTTACATCCACATCTGCAAGAGGCTGTTCCGCAGCGTAATATACGTATCGGGAACCGTCATCAGCATATAGAGGCACACCCTTTAGCGTATATGACCAGCCGATACTATCCATCCCCGATACCGGATCTGTTGATTTCACATCAGCCAGACTACTTACCCAACCAATTCCATCTACCAATACATCTGTTCTTCTTCCATCCACAGACATAGAATAAGTCCCGGTATATTTATCATCCGTCAAATCCGGCTCAAACTGAATCGTTTTGAAATGCTGAATGTCCGATATGGGGCTTCCGGGGTCTTTCATCACCCCACGATAGATGTCTATCGTAATTTCTTCCGGCTGTTTTTCATCCGGCGCATCTGGTGGTATCAGCCACGTCTTATCTATCTGCAGAGATGCCGAAGGTGTGTTGACGATACTGATATTTTTATCACACAGATACAACTGCATTTCTTTCTCGTCATAAATCACAGTTCCGTCAGGTTCCGTCCCGGATGCCACACGCATCCGCCGCCAGACTGGATCTACACTTCTACCGGCATTTTCATATTTCGCAGTGAATGAATCGATACGGTCGTTTACACGTTCCGGCGTGATATAATACCGGTACGAATAGGAAATACCGTTCACAGATACGGAATCCGCAAGGTCTTCCCACGTTCTTGCCCAATCAGGAGACGACAGAGATATATCTGATTCAATCAGTTCAAAAGCACTTCCCGGAATCTCATACCGTCCTGTAAACGAGACAGGCAGCAGCTTTTTATTATTGCCGGGAGCAGCGAACGCTTCTTTCCCGTCCTTGCCGTTATCTGTTACGATACTGACGAAATAATTATCTGTATCCGTATCGGATTTCACAGTCTTTGTAAATCGTGACCCCAAGCCATATGTACCATCTTCTTTATAATCATCACGAGAAGTTTCATCCAAACGATAATCGGACGTATCATAGATCCCATTCCATACCGTCCGTTTATAATACACACGCCGCAGATTATCCATATCGCTGACTTCTGTCGTGATATCGGACTGCTTATTCACAGGAACAGCAATTGTTGTCAGCCTGTGTTCCGTCTGCTGAAATGTACCATCCGCATCTTTCTGGGCGTCGCTTAGATTCTCTATGAGAATCAACCGCATATCCTTCGCAGACATGGCACTTTCGGGAAAACCCTTTGAATAAGTATTCTCATAAACCGCCTCTTTGTCACCGGTATCAGCCCACCACTCAAGTTTACTGTTTCCTAATGCACCTGTATTATAAAACTCTATCAACCAGGCATTTGCATTTTCCACCAGATACGTTTCTTCATCCCATGAAACATATTCCGCATCAGGAAAACGCCTTGTGGAAGATATAGCATTGAACCGAACTTCCACATAGTCATGATACGCAGGCGGATGGAAGTATCCGTCTTCGTCCGGTATAATAGATTCACCGTTGAATCTGGACTGAATTTGCAAATCAAGCAGGCCATCCGCATTCAGCTGCTCATAAACCTGTTTTGTTAATAAGACACCGTTTATGGCAATCTGGAAATCCCTACTAAAATAATCGTATGTGACTACCCGTGTGCCTTCATCCGCAAAAGCGGAATTGGTACGTACATCTCCATCATCATATGCTACGGAACGTAGTGTCACAGGCCGCTCCATATCCGGCGTAGCATATTCGCGCCAGAGATCCGTTTTCACATCCTCGATCACACCATTCGCCATACCGTCATGCTGATTAAATCCTTTCAGCAAATCCGTCCATGTCTTGTCTACAGATCGTAATGTATGGGTAACATTCTTAAATGCCAGCTTAAAGTTAGAACCATTGAGGCCACGCTCAAGATAAAAAATATCCACATAATAATCCAGCGTGTCCCCGGATCTGTCCATCACATCAGAAAGCTGCGCAAGGGCAAGCCGTACCACGGAAGTCTCTCCTTCTGTTTGTATTACGGTGCCATTCTTCGTTACCTGTCCGGAGAGTGTCACGTCATAATATGCCGGTTTGCCAGACGCTTCATTCACAATAGACGCAGAATAAGTACCGGAACCGCCGTACACATCACCAAAAAATGACGGTGTTCCAAGCGGCATGTCCGTTACTTCTGTAATGCCGTCCGAAGTCGCAATCACAAATGCAGCTGATTCAAGATCAGATGTTGTTTCGGTCAGAGAATTACCAACGCCGTCTTTCTGCAAACCTAAAGACGGATCGGATGCATCATATGTCGATTCCGTTACTGCATATCCGGCATGGGTGTCGATTACGCCGCCACTTGCAGCGTGCGTACCGCCGATATCCATAGCAAGTACGCTGGAAGATGTTCCGTCTGACCCCTCTCCCCGCAGATAAATCCAGACATCATCATCTCCGGAGAATTTCAGGATACTGGAACGTCTGCCTGCATCGCTGTATGTGGTCAGTGGAATACTCATCTTCATGCCAAACATCAGATTTTCGCTGGAAAAATGTGTGTCTGCCTTAGAAGAATTGAACGGGTAGAACTGTCCCGTTCCGTCCGGATCTGCATCTGCTTTCACCACTTTATCCTGCGTATAATTCATAAAATATCCGCCGGAGGAATCTTTCGTCAGACGCACTGCGTAATCTGCAGAGGTACTGTCAAAGGTGTAATACTCATCAGATGTATTCTGTATTACAGGAAATGTCACATTCTCATACACCTTGCCGTACACAATATTTTTCTCGTTATCACCTTCAAGAAATGCTTTGTTGAAATACGGCACCTGTTTTTCGGAACCGGAGAGCGTCACATTGCCTTTCGTTTCACTTTCAGACACAAGTCCGGCAAGGCTCCGGCTGTTAGACATACCCAGTGACGCATTATCAACTTTTCCAAACTGTCCTAAATAGCTGCGATCAACTGGATTCCCGTACAGTGCTCCATCCGGTATCCGGTACACATTGTGCGCATCTCTCTCGGATGTTGTCACTTCCATTACAGGCGAACCGGAGATATATCCGTTATTATACACAGACGCATCCCATCTTGTATTGTAATGATCCTGCAAATCATATCTGCCGTTACCTGTAAACCAACTATTGGAACCGAAATACAATGGGGATATGCTGTCTTTGCCATAATAATCCAAAATTCCGTGATTCAGTGTATCACCCTGATAAGTATAAGAAATGGAACTGGCAGATTCGCTGTAAGTCACAGGCACCGAAGGAGAAACGTCTGCTCCATAATCTGTTTCACGCCCGGTATAATCGTCATAGGCGTATGCAGTCCTGTAGTCACTACCGTCCCCTGAACCGACTACATATCCATGATCGAAAAGCGTCCTGCCGGTCAGTTCCCAGTCAGAAAAGTAATCATAGAGTGTCACTTCCGCATTTAAGAACAGATTTGCTTTTGGATCAATCCCATAATTGCTCTCGCTGCCATCGGAAACAGAAGCTGTTGCCACGCTTCCCTCTGCTCCGGCTATCTGGCTTTGTTCACCAATGCGGTTTTTGTCATTCACAAGTCCCGTCATGCCGTCCATAGCAAAATGATAACCGGAAAATGTCCTGTTCATACCGTCTTCCGGATAGACAGGGTAAATATCATCAAACGGCTCAAATGCAAACGTCCTGTCCATGGACGTCCGGTAATAAAGATCAAGACCATAGAGGGATATCCTGCTTCCGGTACTGGTCACGTAATAATCTCCCGGCGCATCGAATTTCAATGTTACGATCTTGATTTCAGAATTGCTGCCGTTTAAGGCTTCACGCTGTACTTCTGTTTTATGTACTGTCCCGGAATCATCTGTCGTATCCGGATACTGATACAGCCCCACATATCTGGTATCTGTCGAACCTGACAAGGCGTAAACGATCACCTCACCCGGCATATCCGCGTGGATGATGACAGACTGCTTGCTACCGCTGCCTGCCCCGTTGATACGAATATGGGAAGAAAAACTCTTGGAATGATCTTCCGTCCGCTTTGTAGACGAATCGTTTTCCACCGTCAGAGGCCCCACCAGCTCATAAGGACTGTGGGACGTATCATGTTCCCCGTCTGCCAGTTCTGTTACATTTTTCGGACGCAGATTGAGAATACGTTCCAGTTCCGGTTCCGACCATGCTCCTTTATAATCAAAGGACAACTCCGACATACCATTTGCCGTCACAGAATACTCTGAGGGTTCATCCAGGAAGAACCACCCATTCTTCTGATCATAGGACACGCCGTCTACGGTCACTGTAACGTCGGATATCATCCTCGTCTGTGCCGGTACACTCACCGTAAATGTTCCTGTTACTAAAGAACCGTCAAATACAGTTCCGGCAGGAAAAGTGGCCTTTGTCCCTACCTCATCCGTAAGTACCACATCTTCAAACAGAACGCCTTTTTCCATGTGGTCTGAAAGTCCTGACAGATCCATAGCCAGATGGACATCCGCTTCCTCCGGCTTCTTATCCGCCCAGCCCACTGTTTTGATGAAATCCGTATAAGTACCGTCTTTCTCTCCGTTATACTTATACTGCATCGCCAGCGCAGCACCGTAATAACAGTTCCATGAACTGTTTATAGCCAGCGGATCAGATTCCCACACAAAATCCTGATAGTCGTACCCCCATTCACGGCTGACACGGCTGATCTGGTAATTACTTGCTGTGTCATAAACTGTTCCAGAATCCGTCCCACGGAACCGGATACTGACTGCAGAATCCACTTTCTCTGTAGTCACGTATGTATACGCCGGATTGACATCCGTCTCATCTGCCGGACACCTCGGATCGCCATTCGGCAGGTCTGCAAGCCTGACCATGTTCTGATATGCTCCACCATCAACGCTGTATTCTAATTTGTCGTACCCCGACAAGGAATTATCGAAATAAAAATACGGCGAGACATCATCTACTGCCTCTGCGTGGATGATGCCCGTCACGCTTGGAGCAAGAAACATCATAATCATCAGACAGGCAATTATGCGTTTCCCTATCTTTTTCATTAAATTCTCCTTTCTTTGTAAGTAAACACCAAGATAATCAGGAACTTTATTGGCCGCGCATGGCTCCGGCGAACTCATCAGATTGCACGCATTTAAGTGATCTCCCGTGCCCTCACACACCAAGATTTCCCGGATATTGCGAATTTGCCTCCGGGCAGGCGGCTCATTTAACTTCTCCGTCAGGAATCGAACCTGTGAAACTCCCTATTTCAAGACGGCAGATCTGCGTCGATTAATTCCATTATTTCTTTCTTTGTATGAGCATGGTAATCAGCGCACCCAGTTTCAATGTTTACTGCCTCCCACCAAGTACAGTGCTCCGGCTCATAATATCCATAATTGAACAACCTATATCCCTTGTACTCGTAGATTCCTTTTTCAATCTTTTTTGCGCTCAAATTTTTGTCTTTTGATATAGCTGATGTGATGTCCTCCAAAGCTGATTCATAAAAATTGTCAAATGGCTCTAAATCGCCGTTCTGATGCCAGTTTGCAATCTCCAATCCTTGTCCATACAATCCATCAAAATAATCTTTAAACTTCAAAGCCTCAATAGCACCATCAATAGACTGCACAAGTTCTTCTCTATGCCTTTGTGCCGCCATAAGTCCCGGTGATTTTTCTGCGTTTGGAATTGGCACATCCCAATATTTTTTATGCTCTTTTAGAATTTTAATCATGATTTCATTGTTTGTCATGCCTTATTCCCTCTCTTTCCCCTTTATAGAGCAGGCGTGGATTTGCACCACGCATAAGACTTCCGGCAGTTAGTCAGCACCCACGAATGGGGACAGTCGGATTTATATTTTCTACCGGATTTATAGCCATGATTGCTTACGGCTGTTTACCTGACCTGTTTATAGCAATCCTTCTCGCATGGCATTCTCTCAACCGATCTTCTATAGCGTCTACTATTGCTGCCGGATTAACTGTCCGGTGCCTGTACACGGCTCGCTTTACCATATCCAACCGCAGATGAAGCCTGTCATCATGTAAACTGAATATGTCTATTCCGCCACTGCTCTATCAATTAATCACATCAATCTATGGTTTCTACATTTGCAGGAATCCACATGTTTGGATTGAAGTTCAGCGTGTACTTGTAGTTTTCTACATCGTTCTTTCCTAAGTTCAGATCTTCCACGACGTAGGTCACATTGTCACTTAATCCAACAAAGTGCTTTACATATGTACCGTCGTCATTCTCAACGATGATTTCCAGCTGATTGTCTGCCATGTCTGCCGTAATCGACATTTTGCCGGTCATTTGGAACAGAACATCTCCTTCGATGCAGTTTATGACTGTCAGCTGCCGAACCACATTGAAATTGTCTGCTTCTTTTGACAGATTGTACGACACTCGTTCCGATTGGCTGCAAGATGTGAAAACCACTGCCAGCACCAATCCCAATACCAGTGCCATTAAAACTACTACCTTTTTCATTACCTCTCCTTTCTTTGAATTACCAGCCGAATATGCAATACCCCGGCATCAGACCGTATTCCGAACAATCCTTGAGCAAATACTGGATTTCTACGGTGATCGCATTTCCGGTATATCCTTTTTCCGGCTGCCATTCTTCCAAGGTCACGGTATCGCCCACCTGATAGTCCCTGTCATTTTTTCGTAACTCAAAGCGTTTTTTACCGCCGCCAACAGAAACTATCTGATTGAAATATTCCGGCAAGATTTTAATGTTGTGATGTTTTCCCATACTGTGTTCCTCTATCAAAAATTTATCATTCTAAAGAAAGTTATTTAATCGACCTGCACATTTCCTCAAAGTTCAACTCCTCAAACTTTGCAATCTGCTTTTTAAGAGAAGCAATCTTTTTCTTCCTCATTTCCTCTGCCCGTGCAATAGCAGATTCTTTTGTGATGTGCCAATCTCTCCCCTCTTTATGAAATATCTCCAGCGCATTATCTGCAGACCTAACTATGCCGTTACCTGCATCAATCACATGCATCTTGATAATTCCCTGTGTCAAAGCATATTTTGTGATCCATACGTCCATGTTTGACTTTTTTCTCATGCAGTCTCCCTCTCTCATGTCTTTTCTCCTTTCGCCGTTTGGATTTCCTTGATATACCGCTTGACCTTTTCGTGGAATTCCTCGCTTGCATTTTCTATGTATTCAGTATGGATATCTTCGAAAAGATTGATAAAAGGATAATCCGATCCGATGCAATCTACATTTGCGGGCCATCTTCTGAAAAGCCGGTGCTGCACTTCTCTCTTTGGTGAACAAAGCAGAAACAACTTTGCTATGATCTTCGCTGCAAATTCCAGATCATCATCCGCAGCAATGTCTTCGCACTTCTTGTACCACATCGTCACATGCTGCTCTGATCCTGGCTCAACAAGATACTGATGTACCCACGGGCGCAAATACCGCGAAATCACATACCTGTCAATCGCCGCTTCCGATCTGCCCTGCAGTTCCGCATCCGGTATATCAAATTCTAAAGTGTGCTGTGTTGTATGCGAATATCCGGTTTCGCACATCATTCTGATTCTCAATTCGTATCTCCTTTCTTCAGGCAAATGGAACAAGCCACCATATAGCTGGAAATGTCTATTCTGACACAGCTCTATATGTACATTTCACCACTCAATGGCTGATTGGTTTCGAATGTTAAATCATATAGCCAAACATTCCTAATCTGCCGAGAGACCTGTTCATATCGTGCAGATGTTCAACAATTTCTGTTTTCTTCTTTTCGGATTCAATAAACTTTTTCAGTTCTTCTTCTGATAAATCCATATATTCAAGCAGTCTGGAAATCCATTCATCTTTCTGCCGGATTGTATCCTCCTTCTGCCGTATAGTTTCCTCATAGACTTCAAGCTGTCTGTTCGCCGCCCTAATTTGCGTTTCAAGTTCCCTTATCTGTTTACGAAAACACGCTCTTTCTTTGTCAAATGCAATATCTTTCGCTGATTTCTGACAATTCTTTTTACTCATAATCATTCTCCTTATCATTCCAAGGAACGCCATCGCAATATTCTTGTACATACTGCTCTTTCATTTCTTCGATATTTCCTAAATGAAGCCCTACTTGTATATCTTTTTTTATATCCAAATATTTACTTTTATTGGGCTCTGATTCAAAAATATGATCTCCTATATACACATTTTGATAAGAGACCTGATGAATCAGCTTGTTTTCATCATTCTTCATGTCATTCTCCACTGAATTAATTTTTTCATTTCAGTTTACTGAATCGCCGCCCCACTGCGCAGCATACAGAACAGCAATTCTGTTATGGATCTTCTTCGTGATCCTCCATTGCACGGAACAATCTTTTTGAACTCCCACTTAACATCTACATCCAGACTTGTAGGTGAAAAGAATTCTTCCTCAAGTGAACGTGATTCCGGAACCGCTACCATAACTCCGTAAAACAGTGAACTTTCCGGATTGGCTTCTTTGATATGATTGTCTAATTTCCCGGAACGTATATCAGGAATCAGTTTTTTGTAGGTTTCCATCGTCGTAACTATATAATTCTTCTCACCGTAGAAATTCAGTCCGTTTCCGCTGTATATATCCTCAACGCAACTTTTTACCTCATAGCAGATGAAGATTCCCTTTTCGATATCGCTCATATAAACGGTAGAGTTTGGAACAAACCGCATGAAGTCTACTCTTTTGGGGTGAGACAGTCCGTAATCAATGGTCACTTCGCTGGCAAAATAGTTGCCCCAAAGTTCTGTACGCAAAAGTGTATCTGACAGAAACTTTGTAATTTCTTTTCTCATGTCTCCACCTCACTTTCTGCTGTCGAAATTCTCAAACTTATCGCAGCTTCTAAATACAATCCGGTTATTTACCCATCGTTGCAAATGCTTTAGTTTGTGCCCTGTTGGGATATGCTCTTTATCGTAAAGCATTACAAACGGGCTATAGCCCAAGTCCCTAATCGTATATACTCTTTCCAAGTCCTGCTCGAATGTGGTATCAAAATTGCAAAGTATGTATACCGTAAGTTTTTGATATTCCCACCCGGTAAGTTCTTTGAACGCCTTGAATTTCGGAATGATCGTTTCCTTGTCCTCATATCTGTCCCAAGCAAAGTGGATATTCTTGATCTTGATCCGTTTTATCATTTCAGCTTTTTCTTTGGTCATCAGGCGAATATCAACGCCCTGTGTAAAGTCCACCCATGCTTTGCTGTCAATCAGCTGCTGCAGGATATCCTTCCATTCTTTGCAGGCAATCGTGTTCGGATCGCACAAAACGATATTTTTCTGGCCATTCCAAAACTCGGACAAATCGGCAACCTTATATACGCATCTTCCTTCCTTTGCCCCAACATGGCAGAACGCACAGCCTCTCGGACAGCCACGGCTCATAAATCCGTATGCGGTATCTTTCGTCAACTCCGGATATAAACTGTAATCCGGGTAAATATGCTCTATCTCGTCGGGCAACTGATTATCATTTTCCTTGTGATAGACCTCTTTTCCGTTTTCCAGTTTGATGCAATATCCGCTGCCGCCTTTTATTACTTTCTTTGCATTGATAAAATACTGAAAGTCTGGTGAAAAGCTGAATACCTTCGAGACATACACTATGTCCATCGGTTCATTTGGTAGGCCATGCAATACCGGCTGATACCATTCCACGCTATCACCGTTTTGTTTGTGCCATGCAGACAACTTCATTAAAGGAAGATTCGGGAAATGATAACTGTCTATGTCAATTAAACCGATTCTCATTTTTTAATCTCCCTCACAACATCCTTATTCATAATCAAAATACTGTCGCAAAACCAGCCGTAAATCCTCCAATACAGTAGTAGGTCTTGGTCTTCACTCAAATGCAATTCGACCGCATCCACGCCGGATTTCAGCAATTTCTCAAAGTCCAGACAATACCAGCTGCGATCTTCTCTCACTAGCGGAATGTCTTTCAAATCGTCCATGGAGCGAATATGCAGCACATTTGCATCGTCAGTTAATTCAAACCGGAAGGAATTGTCCTCACTGCATTCTCTAAATTTGTGACCTTTACACCACTGTTTCCAGCCATATGCAGTAACTACCGGACTGCCCCAGAATCCACCGTTCGGCTTCGGAAACATCGAATTATTTTTAATTTTCTGAAATAGCTTTTCGCTAAAATGCTTGTGACCATAATGGATATATCTTGTTTTCATTTTCTTTTTAATTCTTCTGGAAACTCCTGTATCAGCGGATCGCCCCATATCGGCGCAAGGCTGGATTTCATAAACACTGGGATTTTGTTATTCCTACAGCTTTCGACGATGTGTTCAATCCATTTTCTTTCCGGTATAACCCTATCCTTTCTTTTCCCTGTTTCTGCCCCAACGATCAGCCATTTACATTTTGGCGCTTCAATGGGTTCCAGTATTGGCTCCACACTTATGAAAATATTGTAGTCCGGATTCCACCATGTTTTACTGTGCTTATCTGTGTAGGAATATCCAAACCACATATTATTTGTTGACTTCACAAAGAAATCTGTATTGTTTATCAACTCCACATATCTTTTCGGATTTTTTGTCAAAAACAGATAATTATGCTGCGGCGCTTTTTTGCAAGCTGCGAATACCTCATCAAGCCATGAATCCGGCACCCAATCGCCAAACAGATCCGCCATTGAACAAACAAAAATGTTTCTGCCTTTCTTGTTTCTGTATTCATCCAGTTTGTAGCGGTGAAATGTCGGAATAAAACCGCATGGATATGGGGATATTTTGCCATCAGTTTTACATATCGGCTTTTCTAAATCCCATATTATACTTCCATCTTTGACGGTTATGCGCTTTACGGTTTCCTTCCCCGTGACTTCCCCTCCAAACCGCTCTGCGATATTCCTTGCATAACAGTATTCGCAACCGTGTAAACAACCCGTAACCGGATTCCATGTGCTGTCGCACCAATCTATCTTTGTGTTGTTCAAATCTCATCCTCCTGAATTCTTTCAAAAGAAATCACCCACACCCATGGATTGGCCTTCCAACCGTATCTGTCACGGTCTTCCGGCTTGATGGAAGAATTCCAAAAATCGGCAAATGCTCCAACGGCAGATTCGTAAAAGGCATTGCTGTCAAACGAAACAGAATATCCGCTTTCACCCATTCCGAGATACCAGCATCCCATTCCCTCGTTTGTAGCACCTTCCTCCGTAATCAGCTGCAGTCTCTCTGCTCTCACATCAGTTACTCGCAGGAAGATTCTTGCTGCCTCTTTCGGCATGTGGATAGACGGAAACCAGCCCAGCCTATCAAAATATTTTTCTGCAAAAGCAGCATATTTTTCGTAATCAGAAGTGCGGATCGTTCGTCTTGACTTGTCTGCCTTATACTCACAGTCCCATGCAAAAGAACCGTTGCGTCCTTCGGCTGACATTACAGACCATGTTTCTTTGACATACAAAATATCTCCGGATATATACGGCGGTTTTACCAGCGTGTCGTGATCGTCCGATCCGATATACCATCTTCCGTTTCCATGACGGTATATGAAATCGCTTTCTTTTTCCGGCTGCGGTTTTACCAGCCGTCTTTCTTCTGTTTTTCTTCTGTGCAGAATTGCTTTCACTATATCGCCGTCAAACAGGATCGGTTTCGCAGTCTGCAATATTTCTTCACGGGTCATTCTTCCTTGGATTCTCCTTTCTCTTCCTTGCAGTTCAGGCAAGCAAGAGCAATGTTTGCGATCATCATAAAGCCAACGGCTATGCCGAACTGAACCAATGCGCCATCCAGTTTTGCAAAGATATTTGAAAAAACCAGTGCAATGCCGATCTCAACCGACGTAACAACCGATGCAATGACGAAATACCTCAAAAATGCCTTCAATTTAACGCTCCTTTTCTGATAACTTATATTTCTAAACAAATTCTATCTGTACTCCGTTCGTCCTTTCTTCGGACAGCCGGATGTACTTTGGATTGATCTCTATTCCGATGTAGTTGCGCTGCTTTCGTTTGCACACTACCCCGACAGTCCCTGATCCAAAAAACGGATCAATAACAATGCCATCTTTCGGGCAGCCTGCCAGTATGCACGGCTCGATCAAATCCTCCGGAAATGTGGCAAAATGCGCTCCCTTATAAGGTTTTGTCGATACTGTCCAGACATCACGCTTGTTTCTGTACGGACGAAAATCATATGCATGGCCGCTTTTTGTGCGGTAGAACTCATCCGGATTCTGCGTGTATTTCTTGCCGCCATATCTTGGCGCTGCCGCTTTCATGTTTCCATTGGTCTTGCCAGGAAGAACAGATCCTTTCTGGTGCTCAACGTCCTGTGCAAGCCTTGTTATCGTACTTTGAGCAACCGGCTCTGCAATCGCAGCAGAATCAAAATAATATTTATCTGACTTTGACAGCAGGAAAATATATTCATGGCTTTTGGTACAGCGGTCTTTTACGCTTTCGGGCATCGGATTTGGCTTATGCCATATAATGTCCTGCCGCAAGTACCAGCCTCGCTTTCGCAGTTCAAATGCAAGCATCCACGGTATTCCGATAAGATCCTTTGGTTTGAATTCATCGGAAACATATTTTATTGCGGTTCGTTTTGAAAGCGTTCCTTTATTTGTTCCTTGCTTATAGTTCTTTGCATTATCTGGATTTATAGCCGCACCTTTTCCACTACCGGCGTAGGAATCTCCGATATTCAGCCAAAGCGTACCATCTTCTTTCAGTATCCGTTTCACTTCATCGAATACATCCGCAAGTCGTTCTATGTACTGCTCCGGCGATCTTTCCAGACCGATTTGACCGTCTATACCATAATCACGCAGTCCGTAGTATGGCGGTGAGGTCACACAGCAGCTTACGCTTTCGCTTGGCAGTGTTCGCAAGATTTCAAGTGCGTCTCCGCAGTATACTTCATTGCTCTGCATTTACGCCCTCCATAGCACTTAACTGATCCGCTAAGTTCCTGCATTCATTCTCCACATACTCCAAAGTGCAAACCTTTTCGCCGTTTCGATTGGATGCTTTTTCAATCGCACGGATCGTATTGATTCTTTTTAATGCTGCCGGATTATCACGAAACAACTCCAATGCCTTTTCATAGTCTTTGCCATCACCTTTGTGTGCGCAGCTGAATCCCAGCCACCAGAGATCACTTTCAATCGGATAGGTTGATTTTTCACCGCCTCCGGAATGTGTTAAACTGCCATGTACTATGATGTCTGAATCACCCTGCCCGAACTGCATTCCGTAGAGCGGATGATCCTTTGTTACGCCGACATATCCACACCGATATGCCAAACTCTGCATTACTACAATGCAGGTGAATCCTTTGTATTCAAACTGACTTTCTACTATGTAATTACCCATTGTTTTCCCCAAAAACTGCTTCATATAATTTACGGCTGTCGAAAATGTTGCCGATTACTTTTATTTTTTCTCCGGAACGCAACGCAAATCTGTGTTTCTGATTTCCATAAAAGAAAGTTCCCATAGCTTTTCCGATAACAAATTTTTCATCGCCATAATCAGCGTGTGTGACTACATCCCCCTCGAATATCCGGTTCCTGTCCATGTCCGGTATCTCCGTGTATTCACCGACCGTATCCGGCAAAACGGATACTTTGGGTCTGTACTGTTTTCCATGATCGATAAATGAATACTGTATTACAATTCCGGAAAGATCATGGATCAGATCGCCTTGTATCCATTGCCGGTCTTTTGGATATCTTTCGAAGTCTTTACGCTTTCCTTTGAAAAGAATATCTCTCATTATGCCCCCTCATATTGCCTTACTGCTTCTTTGCTGAAAAAAAGTGAGATCCGTACTGAAAACATGGTGTTCCGTAACTGCAGAAGCCACCGCCGTTGAAATAAAACAAATATGGATAGCTTCTGGTTTTCAGTTCGGCATCAACAGCCTGTATCGTTTCTTCACTGATCTGGCTATGCCTTTGCATACCGCCGTCCCAATAACATGAAAACTGACCTGGCTGCACCACTACCTGTGTAATGGTATTTCCCCAATTGGCATCATCCACTCGATTCAGTAATACACATGCTACAAGGCGTTTTCCCCAGTAGCCCTGATTTCCTGCCTCTGCTTCAACGACATTCCATAACATTGGGATATTGTCGTATGCTTCCGGTGATGCTGTTACTATCTGATTGACCGGCTCTGGTATTGACCCGTCCTGTGTATTGGGATTCGCCGCTACAACTTCTTCTGCCGGTGGCTGTACTTCCGGCTGCGGTGTAACAGGTTCGGGTACTGGCGTTGCTGGAACTGGTGTTACTGGTATTTCTGTTGCCGGTACTTCCGTTGCAGGAACCGGCATTTCCGTCACTGGTATTTGGGAATCGGTCGCAGATACAGACCGTTTCCTTTTCGTATCATGCACATCCGACTGTCCGTCATTTCGAACATTTGACCCTATCGCCCCCTCAAGCTGTGTCCATTCGTTATGCATTGATACGGCAGCCTGTACCTGCTTGTCCTGATTCTCTCCATTAAAGGCTCCGCTGGCTGTCAAAATAATGAAAGAAAGGAGATAACCGCCAACGATTCCTGTAATGACCTTTCCGATTAATTTACGCTTATCTTTGATGTGTTTCATAAAACTCACCTGTGGCAGAATTACTTCCTGCTCACTTTCAGCGTAAAATCTGCTTCGATTGACGGCTGCTGTGTTTCTGTTACGGCATCTTCATTTAAGATGCTATACATTACAACATAGTACACGCCGCCTTTGTCGATATCTTCCAGATGGTATGTATACTCATCCTCGCTCTTAACTTCCTTATTACCAGTGACATTGATGATATCGTTATCGTAAATACAGTAGACGATAGAATTGCTGTCGGATTCATTCTTCAGATAGATATCGTATTCTCCATCTTTCGGGGCAGTGAATGAGTACCATGCTACGATGTTGCCATCCAGCCGGCCTTTCATCTTTTTACCGACTTCAAATTCTGTTGCGTCTCCGCTGTCGTAACCGCCGAGTAGTCGTCCATCGTCGGTAAGATTGGTATCTTCTTCCGATCCTTCCAACCCGTTCAGTTCTACAACGGTATTTCCGTTACTGTCTTTTGTGGTCTTTACAGACGGTTTTCCATTTCCGCAGCCGGTCATACCAATTACAAGCATTCCGGCAAGCAGAAGTGTGAGTGCCTTTTTTGTTTTTCTCATAGAATTCCTCCTTGTTTTTATGTGAAGTGACCAAAATGATCACTCATCATCAACTTGTTTTTCCTGTGAGTAGAATATTTTCTGCTGCAGAAGTACCGATATATTGATCTTGTGACCGGTCTTTGCAATATCCTGCATGTTTTTTTCAGCGGAACTGCCATCCTGCCACCGGACGTAGCATGTATCGTCATTATAATCAAGAAGTACAAGCCCATATCTTCCGGTGTCTTTGTCTCGCACAACATCGTCTTCGTGAATCTTTTTGGAATCCTCCCACGCTTTGATCTTTTCAGCGGCTTCTTGATAGGTATTCTGAATGAAGATCTTTGAAGTATCTGCCGTCTGGAAAATTTCTTTAAGATCTGTAACATCCAGACCGCCGACCATCGGATCTGTGCTGATCCTTGCAGCAAGGTTCCAGGCCTCATTTAGTCCGATTTCGTAACCCTCATTGGTCATGGTTTCCTTCGATTTCCCCATCAGTTATCCTCCTTCGGTACGGGTTCGCCAATCTGTTTGAGCAGTGCGGCAATATCAATCGTGCGTCCGGTTTTTGCCAGATGTGATTTATAAATCAGACTTTTCCTTCCGTCCGACCACATAACGATGTAAACATCTGAATCTCGCTGACCCATCACAACACCCAGCCGGGCCGGATTGTCTTTTATATACACCTGATCGTTTGGATTGAATTTCTGTTTGGATTCCCATTCATCAAGTTTGCTGATGATATCCTGCGGAGACGCTTCCAGAAACATTTCGATACTCCAATTATTATCGAAGATCTCGTCCAGTTCTGAATCTTCCAACTCCACAAGCAGCCTTTTTGCCGCTGCCCATGCTTCATTTAACCCGTCTTCATAGGTCTTTTCCTGTGGAGCTGACGGCAGGATCACATTGATGCGCCGTGTCCCACAATTCCCTCCAAATAATTCTGATATGATCGCTTCCTGTGGCATCATTCTTATCATTTCAATCATCCTCCATTTCTTTTAATGCCTGTTCGGCGGCTTCTCGTGTCAAAAACACCAAATCTCCTATATCATCAAGCCAATGCCCATGCCGCACAGGTTCAGCGTCAACAGTCTTTGCTTTTTTAATAACGTCCATCAAATACTGATTGTTTTGCGTGCATGTTCCAACAATCGGTTCCCCGTTGCATCTTTCCCTTTCAGAATTTAAAAGTTCGTCTGCGTCAATCAGTCTTCCCATCTTTACCCTCCTGCTTTTCTCTTAACGTAGAAATCGAATCCTGAATCGTTCCGCTTTTTTTCGGTTTTTTGATATAATTCAAAACACTTGACTTCGTTTTTTACTGTCATTTTTATATTTCTCCTTTCGTCATACACAAACCGCTTCCTGTATTTCACACTCACGGAGAACCTCTGAAAAATATCGTTCTTCACCACGCTTCCGTGCTTTGATCGCATCACTTTTATTCGCATATTCTCCCAGATAGATATGCTTTCCTTTGTACCCGATATAGGCTCTCCAGTACCCACGTTTGGTAGGACATACGCCTCTCACGCCGCTTGTATTCATTTTTGATATTTTTTTCGACCTGATCACTTCCGGATTACTATGATTGACCGTGCGCTTTCGGATCGTAGCTGTTGCATTTTCTATATTCAGGCATCCACAGGATTTTGTTCTTCCTTCTCGAAGATCACGACCACGGACAATTACTCTTTTGCCACAGTCACATCTGCAATCCCAAAGTACCTGCCCGAATCTGTCTCTCCCTGCTTCCGATAATACGGTAAGCCGATTGTACTTTTTTCCTGTTATGTCTATTTTTTTTGGCATATAATGTAACGCACTCCTTGATTTGAAAATCTTACAATTTCTCTTGATTTCCTTTACAATTTCATTATAACGATGATTTTGCAGATTTCAAGTAAAAAATGCCAAAAACTTTACAAAACATCATATTTTATAAAATTAATCCTTATTTTTTCAAAGAATTTTATGATTTTCTTTCTTGCATTTCTCTATTAATATTTTGCAATTTAATAAAAAATATTTTATTTTTATATTGTAATACCGAAATCAGTATGTTATACTTATTTCAGTAAAAAGGTAAAGAAAACAGAAGAAAGGGGGTTATCACAATCAAGAATATTTTGATCTGTAATCAGAAAGGCGGCGTCGGAAAGTCCCTGATTGCTGATGAACTTACATTCTCATTTGAAAGATCCAATATCCCTGTTGCATTCCTTGATCTGGACAATCAGGGCGGCACAATCCATAAAACAAGCCAGCCGGACAACACTCTCGTGTCTGTGATTGATACACCCGGTGCATTGCAGCCGCAGCTGGCAGAATGGATGAGGGAATCCTCCGTGATCGTAATTCCTACCAGAACGACCAGCCGGGACATCGATCTTTTGATCCGGATGCAGCAGATCGTCAAAGTCAATGCTTCCGATAAACCGGTTGTCTATGTTTTCAATGGATGGAACCGGTGGCGGGCATCTTCCGATTTTGAAGAATGGTTCAAACAGCATAATGTGAGCAGAAACGCTTATGTGGTGAAACTTCCGCAGTCTGAACAGTTCGTACAGGCTGGCGCTGCCGGAATGTCCATCGTGAAATACGCAAAGCGAAGTAATCCGGTACTGGCTACATTAAATATGGTAAACACGATCCGGGTACTCGCAGGATTTTCTCCGGAAGACAGCGTATAAGTATTTATCGAATTACTTAAATAGGTAGGAACTGCCAATCCCACTATCGGGACGGCTTAATCAATTCAAAAAAACTGAATATGAAAATCAATAAATGAAAGGAAAGGAAGAATTATGAAAAAAAACTTATTCAAACGTATTACAGCCATGACAATGGCAGCAATCATGATACTGGCGGTTGTATTCGCTTTCTCACAGCCCGTAAAGACACAGGCAGAGGAATTTGCTGTATCCGTCACAGACGACGGGCTGGAATACATGGTAACACCCAACAACACTGTTTCCATTAAGGGCTATACAGGAACAGCCGAAGAAGTTATTATTCCTGAAATGATCGATGGACTTCCTGTTACAGAGATTTCCTGTACGGTTGACGCCGGCGGCGCTTTTGAAGGCAACAAGACCATTACCGCCGTTTATCTTCCGTCGTCCGTGACCTCTATCTATCCTTACACCTTCAAAGGATGCTCAAATCTGACAAAGGTCAATCTTCCCAGCACTATGGAACGTATTGCCAACGGTGTATTTGATGGATGCTCCAAACTATCCAATATTGAGTTCCCTGAAGGTGTTCAGACAATCGGTATGTCTGCTTTCAAAGACTGCACCAGTCTGACAAACATAATCGTTCCAGAAGGTGTGACCGCAATCTGGGAAAATGCATTTAACGGCACGAAGAATCTGCAGAATATCTATCTTCCGAAAACCTTAACAAGCGTTTCGCCCGCAGCATTTAAGAATTCTGCCGTAAATCATGTTTTATATGGCGGCAGTGAAGATGACTGGAATGCCATTGAAAATTATGATACCAATTTCCCGACAACAGAAACCGCTGCCATTCATTTCAACGCTGCCGCTGATGCCGTGAAAGCTACAGATACCGTAGTGAATCCCGATTGTACCACAAACGGATATACCGTCTATAAATGCAGCTTGTGCGACAAGGAGATCCATGCAGAATTTGTTCCTGCCCTTGGCCACAATTTTGAAAACGGGAAATGTACCAGATGCGGTCTGGTAAAACTGACTGGCGATGTGGATGAGAACGGTGCTGTAGACGCAAGCGATGCTCTGATTGCTTTACAGGTAGCCGCAAAACTGTTTATACCAACAGAAACGCAGATTGCCGATGCAGATGTAAATAAAGACGGTTCTGTTGATGCATCGGATGCTCTGATTATTCTGCAAAAGGCTGCAAAGCTGATCGACTGATGATCTGATAAGTATTACTTTTTGTCCCATTCACTGCCCGGCGCTTCTATGTGTCGGGCAGATTAAGTAAATACATATTTACTGAATTAAGTATTGAGGGGGATTCACAATTTACAGGGAAGGGGGTTTTTAAATTGTCTAAACAGACAAACATGTTTGGCAGCTTTGCGACTGCCGCAAGCGACAGGGCAAAAGAACAGGCAATGATTCAGTCTGCCGTGATGAATGATCGCAAGGTTGATCCCGACAGCACAGCCGACAAAATGACGCTTTCTGTCACGAAAGAGGACAAGGCGAAGCTAAAAATATTTGCTGCAAAGAAAGGCTTGACCGTTTCAGGACTGCTCCGCATCTGGATCGCAGAAAACTGTAAAGAGTAAAGAAACGGATCACGCTGCACAAGCAGCTGCAAAAGCGGTTGTTTCCAGCTGCAAAAGCAATTTCCAGGGCGGGTTAGCATTTCCGGGGAGCATCACCCCGGCTGCCCTATTCCAAAAAATCTATACAAAGAAAAGGAGAACAAGAATCATGTCAGAATACAAGAACGGCGATATTGTCTTTTTCGCCAGCGAATGGAACGACATTTGCGAAGCCAAAGTCATCTGCGGCTATCCGACGAAAAAAGATTTATTTAAAATCCATTTAAAAACAGTCAATAACGTCAAAAGCGGCGGCATCTGTTTCTGCCGGAAAGAAGATATCTATCCGTCCCGCGAAGAATGTATCAAAGCCCTGCAGGAAAAAAGAGAGAAAGAATTCCATGTATACTGTCAGGAAATCCCAGATACACAGTCCCTGATCCGGTTTTTGTTCACCCATGACATATTTGGAGAAGACCACGATACGGCTGCACGCAAAGCAGGACTATACTGTGCAGAAAAACTGGGATTTGACGTAGCAGGTCTTTAAGGTCTGCTATGCAGATAAGAAAGGAGAACAAGTAACTATGATTTTTGAATACATGGGTTATTTAGTTTAAAACAAAGCAGTCTTCTTATTTCTACAATTGTATACTACCCTCATCGCAGAAATGAATTATTGACATCAGTTGCTAATAAATGTATAGTGAATATATAGAGATTGCCAGTTTGTCCTCCGGTGTCCTTCGGGCCCGGGGGCTTTTCATTAAATTCCATCAGTGGGTAGGCAATAGCTTCAAACGTCCCGGCAGACAAGTGGCTTTGGGCGTTCTTTTTTGTCATGTAGACACGGGCTGTTTTTGCCGATTTTCGTGTTTCTTGTTCCCACCCTTAATTTACTCCGCCTTTCTTTCGTTTTCTTTGAAAATCGGTCGAATTCACGCCGACAGCTACCGTTATGTGCATCATTTCCGCATCTGGTTCATACTCCGCATTCTCTCTGCCAGCTGCTGCCGCTGTTCGTCGCTGTACTCTCTTTTCGGATAAATCTTGATCCATGATACCGGTATATGCGCACAAATACTTCCGTCCGGATTCTCCGCTATGATGTCGCATTCCTCCGGATGATCCGCTGCCAGCTCGCGAATTCGATTGATAAACCGCTTCTGCGAAAACGTCACCGTAGCACGGCTGCTGTCTTTAATAAACTCTATTGTGTTTTCTACAGCACCGCTGATATCCGGCAGTATAATGTCTTCTACTTTCGTTTCCAGACTGTCCGCTACCGCTTCCACCGCTCCGGCTTCTGCGTTCGATCCGTCCTTCATCCAGCGGATTCCTTTTTCACTGATCCCCGTCCTGCGGCTAACCATCTGATCGGTGAGGTTTTTTTCTTCCATGATCCTGCGGATTCTTTTACCGTTCGTCCTCATATGAACACCTCCTTCCTGTTTTAGGTAGTGTCAAAAACTACCTGTTTTTTATTGCTAAACTTTAATAAAAACCTTGATTTTAAGGGAAATCTCAAATAAAAAGAGCATTGACCTCCCTTTTTTGATATAATATCCGCGACCAAACATCTACCATATCAAAAGGAAACAATGCTCATGGATATTATACTTTATTTACTTCAATTAATTCAACAACTTTATCAGCAAAACTGCTGGCTGATCAGCTTCATATGCAGATATATTCCTCTCAAGCAGTGGGCTTTTGACGATTCCCACTCCCCTAAGTATCAGAAATTCAGGATCGACAAGCTCCCTGTCATCAAAACCTTCGTCAAACAGGACTGGCAGTTCCTTCTCAAATACTATCTCTGGAAGTATGGCAGACCCGTCAAACCCGTCCAAAGACGTAATGGCAGAACGATCCCGGAAGATATCGTCTGTCCTCTCTGTGGCGCACCTCACCATTACATCTACGATAATAACGGCGGCAACGGACAATACCAGTGCAAAGTCTGCGGCCAGACTTTCGTTACCGGTCAACAGGTCTCTTCCCCCATCCGCCTTGTCTGTCCTTACTGCGGGCACTCCCTCGTTCCAAAAAAAGAAAGGAAACACTTCATCCTCCATAAGTGTGTCAACCCCAAGTGCCCTTACTATCTTCAC